>QHUY01000158.1 GCA_003223415.1 Gemmatimonadota bacterium | reverse complement strand
CCCGGTGTTCTCGAGCTTGAAGCCCAGCTCCTCGGAGATCACCTTGGCCGCTGTGACGGTCGCGATGTCCGTGAGCATCTCCTTGCGCCGGTCGCCGAAGCCCGGGGCCTTGACCGCGCAAACCTTCAGCGTGCCACGCAGCTTGTTGACCACCAGCGTCGCCAGCGCCTCCCCCTCCACGTCCTCGGCGATGATGAGCAGCGGCTTGCTCGACTGCGCCACCTTCTCGAGCACCGGGAGCAGGTCCTTCATGGTGGAGATCTTCTTTTCGTGCACCAGGACGTAGGCGTCCTCGAGCACGGCCTCCATCTTCTCCGGATCGGTGATGAAGTAGGGCGACAGGTAGCCACGGTCGAACTGCATCCCGTCCACCGTCTCGAGCGTCGTCTCGAGACCCTTCGCTTCCTCCACCGTGATCACGCCGTCCTTGCCGACCTTCTCCATCGCGTCCGCGATGATCCTGCCGATCTCCGGATCGTTGTTCGCTGAGATCGTCCCGACCTGCGCGATCTCCTTCCGGCCCTTGCTGGGCGCGGAGATCCGCTTCAGCTCCTCCACCACCAACTCGACCGCCTTGTCGATGCCGCGCTTTAGTGACATCGGGTTGGCACCCGCGGTGACCGACTTGAGGCCCTCGCGGAAGATCGCCTGCGCCAGCACCGTCGCGGTGGTCGTGCCGTCCCCGGCGATATCGGAGGTCTTGGTCGCCACTTCCTTCACCATCTGGGCGCCCATGTTCTCGATCGGGTCCTCGAGCTCGATCTCCTTCGCGACCGTCACGCCGTCCTTGGTGATCGTCGGGTTCCCGAACTTCTTGTCGATGACGACGTTGCGACCCTTGGGGCCGAGGGTGACCTTCACCGCCTCGGCCAACTGGTCCACGCCCCGCTTCAGGCGCGCGCGGGCCTCTGTATTGAATTCGAGGTACTTGGCAGCCATCTATTCCTCCCCGCTCAGCTGAGCTTCGCGATGACGTCGGATTCCTTGATCAGGATGATCTCTTCCTCCTCCAGCTCGACCTGCGAGCCGGTGTACTTCCCGTACACGACCCGGTCGCCGACCTTCAGCTCCATCGGGACGCGCTGGCCCTTTTCCATCCGGCCGGGCCCGACCGCGATGACCTCACCGCGGATCGGCTTCTCCTTGGCCGTGTCCGGGATGTAGAGACCACCCTTCATCTCCTCGGTCTCCTCCATCGGACGGATCGCCACGCGATCCGCGAGCGGGAAGATCTTCAGCTTGGACTTCGTTGCAGTAGCCATGATGCTCCGCCCCCACCTGAAGTAGAACCGCGAAAGTGACCTAACAGCGGACCATAGTTAACCAATGCGAGTTACTGTTTTGTGAGCTTAGATTGGTGTACTTCACTTGTCAAGTATATCAGGTAAACTTGTCAGCTCTGTCCCCAGTGATTAACATCATGTGGTTAAGGCGGCAAGTCGGCCCCAGGAGGAATCCCGTGGATGTCCCATTGGTGATCCGGCAGCGGCTCATGACTACTGGCTCCGGATGGTCGCTCGGCTCAGTCGCCGCAGCTATCAGGATATGCGGGTCGTCGTGCTCGAGTTCCACGATACGGACATCCTCCACGTCCGCTGAGAACCGCGTGTCGTTCTTAGATCCGCTGATTGAATCCTGGGACATCGACCTCGCGACGTTCGGTCTGGAAATTGTCCTAAACCACAGGGTCGCCCCCGGCCAGGCGAAGCGATTCGAGTTTGTCGAGCGGGAAGCCGAACAGCCCGTCAGCGAAGAGCCGGGGCTCCAGGAATTCCTTCAGGATCCTTCCCTCGGGACCCGCTCCATTTTTGCACCTCGTAGACCGGAACAAGGAAGAGGGACATGACCATCGAGCCCAATCACTTTCAGAGTCGACTGCGCGTCCTAGCTGTCCCACACGGCGGAGCGTTACCCCCAGTGTCGGGGGAAGGAGCACTGGGACGTGCGCGCGTACGTCCAGCGCACGGGGGTTGGCGCGCGCGAATACCGGGTGGTGCGGGGCAGCAGCATCGACGATGTGTACCGCAGTGCCGAGCGGGTCCGCGCGGCCGCCGTAGGGACGGCGCTGAACGAGCTCGAGTCCCAGGAACGGTCGGGGGAGGCCCCAGGAGGAAGCGCGTAAGTCCTCTGCGGAACTTGTCCCCCTTTGTCAGACTCTGAGCGCTTTGGCGGTGAGCTGCGTGTTACTCGACGGGGAGCACGTCCACATCCACGGCCCCGGTCGCGTCGTACCACAGTCGCACGCGCCACGGGCGGCAGCACACCTGGCAATCCTCGACATATTCTTGCGTCCGCCCACCAGCCGGATCGAGCGCGATGGTGATCGTCTCGCCGCAGAACGGGCAGGTCACGTCGGCTTCGGTCTCGAGGCTCGGCGGTCCGTTGGCGTCGTCGTCGCGCGCATCGTCATCAGGGGAAAGGCGCATGGCGTGTGGCAATCTAGCAGGCCCTTCAACCCGCCGCCCTACGGGGCCGTGGGGGGCGCAGATTGTGAGAAGGCAGATGTCGGATATCTGAAGCGACCACCTCCGGCACAGGCTCCTTGCCCGCGAGCCAATCCCGGACTTCACTTGGCCATACTCCCAGCTTGTGGGCGAGTCGCACTTGCCCCCAGGCGATGCGCAGTAGCTCACGCTTAAGTTGTGCGGGAGTCAATGTCTCCTCCGTCATGAGAGAGAGGTGCATGTCGACGTGGAGGGCAGCACGAGCAGTTGCCAGTCCTGAACGCCGAGCCGGACTATGCAGGAGAAGAACTTAACGGACTTCAAGGATCATGGGCAGGCGTACCAGAAGCCCGGCGTGCCGGGCGTGCCGGGCACGGGTAGGCGCGCCGGTGCGACGAGCAGCGCCAGCGCCAGCAGCCCAGTGCGATTCATTCCGCTTCACTCCGTAGGTCCCTGGCGTGAACTTACCGCCGTTCGCACGTCGCGGCGAACGCGTTGTCTTGACCGCCCCGAGTTGGCGCGGTAGTCTCCGCTGCCCATGATTCGTTTGGCCTTCGCGACCCTCCTCGTCGCCGCCCCCCCCCCCCCGGCGGCCCAGGAGACGCCGCTCGATGCCTTCAAGAGCAACATCGCGGCGATCCAAACCCGCGACCGCGCCGCCTATCTCGCGCACTACCTCCACACACCGGCGCTGGCGCGGGTCGGGCCGGATGGGTTGCGCGAGGGCTACGAGGGGTTCGCCCGCGGCGCGACCGGCCCCTGGCCTGACACCCTCGTCGCCACGCACCTGCGCATCGTTCCCCTCACCTCCGATGTCGCCTACGGCACGTACCGCTACCGTGCGGTGGACAGCAGCGGGAGCGTGCGGGGCGTCAGCGAGCGCGTCTTCGTCCGCACCCCGGAGGGTTGGCGGGTAGCGGTGACGACGGCATTCCCTACGCCCGACGCTCCGCCACCTCCCATGGCCCTCGTCGGCGCCACACTCGTGGATGGCACGGGAGCCGCCCCGGTGCGCGACGCCATTATCGTCCTGCGAGAGGGCCGGATCACGTGCGTCGGCTCGCGAGCCGCGTGCCCGCTGCCGAGCGACGTGGACAGCGTGAGCGCCGCCGGCAAATGGATCATGCCGGGCCTCATCGACACCCACGTGCATTTCTCCCAGACGGGCTGGGTCGATGGACGCCCGGATGCGCTCGACCTGCGCGAACGCTACCCCTACCCGCAGGTCGAGGCCGATCTCCACGCGCGCCCGGAGCGGTTTTTCCGCAGCTACCTGTGCAGCGGGGTCACCACGGTGTTCGACGTCGGCGGCTACCCCTGGACGCTCGAGCTCCAGGGCCATACCGCGCGGAGCACCACCGCACCGCGGGTCATGGCGGCGGGCCCGCTGCTCTCCACGATCGATCACTGGCTCAACCTGCCCGACGAGCGCCAGTTCATCTATATGTCGGGCGAGGCGGCGGTGCGGGAGGCGGTGCGGGCGCACAAGGCCTGGGGCGCGGCCGCCATCAAGGTGTGGTACATCATGCCGCCACAGCCACCCGACACCGCGCGGGCATCCGCGCTCGTCCACGCGGCCGGAGACGAGGCGCGGCGCGTCGGGTTGCCGCTCATCGTCCATGCCACCGGGTTGTGGGAAGCGAAGGACGCCCTGCGGGCGGGAGCCCGCGTGCTCGTGCACTCCGTGTGGTCGGAGCCGGTGGACGACGAGTTCCTCGCCCTGGCGCGCCGTCAAGGGGCGATCTACGTCCCGACGCTCACGGTGGTCGACGGATATCGCGAGGTGCTCACTCGGCACTTCGAGCGTGAGCGCCAGCCGCTCGCCTGCGTCGATCCGGCGACCCGGCTCAAGGCGCTCGCGACCGACACCACCGCGGCGGCGCAGGGCGCGGCGAGTGCGGCCGTCCAGGAGCGCGTCGCCCGCATCGCCCGCAGCGTCCGCGAGGGCGCCGCGAACTTGAAGCGGGTACACGACGCCGGCATCCCGATCGCGCTGGGGACGGACGCGGGCAACCCGCTGACGTTGCACGGTGCGTCGGTCTTCATGGAGCTCGAGGCGATGCAGGACGCCGGGCTGTCCCCCGCCGCGGTACTCGTGGCGGCGACCCGCGACGCGGCGCGGGCTGTGGGCCTCGACAGCACCGGCACCCTCACATCCGCTCGCCGACATCCGCAACGTGCGCCGCATCGCGTTGGTGGTGCGCCGCGGTGAGATCTACACGCGGCGTGAGCTCGAGTACCCGTAGCGGCATCGTGACCTCCCGCGCGACCCTGCTCCTCGCGAGCGCGACTCTGACGCTCGCTGTGTGTGGGCCCACCCCCTCCACGGCGCCGCCCACGGCTACGCCTCCGGCGCCAGGCACGGACTGGAAGCTCGTGTGGCACGACGAGTTCGACGGCCCGGCCCTGGACCTCACGAAATGGGTGTGGGAGACCGGCGGCGGCGGCTGGGGAAACAACGAGCTGGAGTTCTACACCGCTCGTCCCGAAAATACCCACCTCGAGAACGGCAAGCTCGTCATCGAGGCGCGCCAGGAAGCGTTCGGCAGCCGCCAGTACACGTCGGCCCGATTGAAGACCGAGGGCTTGGGGGCGTGGAAGTACGGCCGCATCGAGGCGCGCATTCGTATCCCGCGCGGGCAGGGTATGTGGCCCGCATTCTGGATGCTCGGCGATCGATGCGAGCAAGTCGGCTGGCCTACGTGCGGCGAAATCGACATCATGGAGAACATCGGCCGGGAGCCGGCCCGCGTGCACGGCACGGTGCACGGTCCTGGGTACTCTGGGGCGCAGGGCGTGAGCGCCGCGTATAACTTCGTGGGGGGTGGCGCCTTTGCCGACGACTATCACGTGTACGCCGTGGAATGGCAGGCGGGTGGGATCGTCTGGTATGTGGACAGCGCAGTGTACGCGACCGTCACCCCGAACAATATTCCCGGCCCGTGGGTGTTCGACCATCCCTTCTTCATCATTCTCAACGTGGCGGTGGGCGGCAATTGGCCCGGCAGTCCGGATGGCGCGACCGTGTTTCCGCAGACGATGCTGGTGGATTACGTGCGGGTGTACCAGCAGTAGCGACGGGGAGGCGGGAAGCGCGCCGCCGCCCCTTCACTGAAATCCGGACCATCGGCGTATCCTCGCGGGGGGTTGGGACTGTTGACGCCTCGGCGTACCCATACCTGCAACCTTCGCAATACCGAGCCAGCCGGAGACCTCGCCATGCCCAGCTACACCCTCGCCGTCAACCGAACCTCCCACACCGTGAACGTACCGGCAGAGATGCCCTTGCTCTGGGTGCTTCGCGACACGCTGGGGCTCACCGGCACCAAGTTCGGCTGCGGGATCGCGCAGTGCGGCGCCTGCACCGTGCTGCTGGACGGTGAAGCGACCCGGACGTGTGTGACACCGGTGTCCACCGTGGGCGCCCGGCAGATCACCACTATCGAAGGCTTGTCGAAGAACGGCGATCACCCGGTGCAGCGCGCCTGGATCGCGGAGGACGTGCCGCAGTGCGGCTACTGCCAGCCCGGCCAGGTCATGGCCGCCGCGGTGCTCTTGGCCGTGAACCGGCGCCCCAGCGACGCCCAGATTGAGAACATGGCACAATTAGACACGTACCCTGCTGAATAAGTCGGCCGGGTATTCCGGGATGCGACCGCGGGCGGCCACCGCACGCCGCACCGCGTCGAGCTCGGGGTCCGCCTGGTAGGGCCCGAAGGTCTCCTCCAAGGTGAGCTGCGGGACATCACCCCAGCCGGACTCGACGGCCTGCCACAGCGACGCTACTGCCTCCTTGCGGCGGCCGGATGCGGCGTGGTAGCGCGCAAAGTCGTAGCAGGCCTGCGCGTCGCTTCCCTCCCACATCCAGTTGAAGTCGCAACCCTGCTTCTGCGAGAAGAGATCCGCTGCCGCCTGGAAATGCGCAGCCTCCTCCCGACGCATCGCCAGCTTCTGGAACACCGTCGCCAGCCCCAAGCGCGCTTTCACGGCGATATAGCCGATCCCCAGCTTCTGGGGATTGCTCGCACAGATCTCACGAGCCCGCGTGTAGTGTTCGAGAGCGATGTCATAGGTGCCACGCCGGATGCCGATTTCACCCAGGCCGCAATGCGTGAGGGCGGTGAATGCCTCGGCGTAGACGTGATCCGCGGCCGTATAGAGGTCCAGCGCCCGTTTGAACAGCTCCGCGGCGTCGTCCAGCCGATTCTCGCGCAGCGAGAGACCGCCGCGCAGCGTCAATCCCCCGACGAACTTGACCTCCTTGAACTCTCCCGTCTGCTCGAGGCGGACCGTGTGGTCCAGGAGCGCGCGCGCGAGATCGTATTGCCCGTTGAGCAGGTAGACCCACCCCAGGCCGAGGTGCGAGGGATGATAGTTGAACTCGAGCTCGATCGATCGGACCAGGCTCGGGACGGCCTTGGCAAACCACTGCCACTCGTGCTCGATGGCGGCGCGAACGATGTAGTTGCAGCCGAGGAAGTAGTGCGCGAAAGTGCCGTCCGGGTCCAGCTCCGTCGCGCGGATCGCCGCCCGCTCGCCTTCGTCGAACCGGTATTCGCGCATGTAGGCGTAGGCGAGCCACTGGTAGGGCTCGACCAAGTCAGGATCCAACGCCAGGGCGCGCTCCAGGTGCGCGATCGCGACCTCGAGATCCTCGCGCCGGGTGCGCGCGATGTATCGGAAGGCGAAGACGCTCCCTAACCCGGAGTACGCGTTCGCGTACTCGGGGTCGATGGCGATCGCTTGCTGGAAGTACTGCGCGGCCTGCTCGAAGCTGGTCTTGCCGAATTGACGAAACAGCTGCCGCCCTTTGGCGTAGCACTCATAGGCTTTCAGCTGATCTGTCTCGGCCTTGCCGATTTTCTGCAGCTCATGATGCGAGACCTCGACGTTGAGGATCTCCATCAGGGTGGTGACGATGCGGTCCTGGAGGGCGAAGATGTCCTCCATGCGACCGTCGATCTTGGCCGCGCTGATCAGCTCGCCCGTGTCGGTCTGCGCAAACTGTGGCGTGATGCGGATGAGATTCCCGGAGCTCTGGAATCCGCCCCAGACGACCCAGCGGGCGCCCAGGGCGCGCCCCAGCTCCGAGACGTCGCTGTCAGTGATGGCCTGCTCGGATCTCGTGGCCAGAGCCCGCAGCGCCTTATCGCGACTGATGATCTTCAACCCCGCAACCTTCTTCAGGTCCACGCTCACCGTTTCCGCAATCCCGCTGCACAGCCAGTTCCGGGCGGGATCGCCGGAGATATTCTTGAAATCGAACACCCCGATCGCGTTCCCCCCCCCCCCCTCCCGTCCCCCACCCCCAGCTCGACCTGCGCTCGGGCCGGGAGCGGAGAGGGCCTCGACGAACTGGAAGGCCGTAACGAACCGATCGGCCGGCACCTTGGCCAGCGCCTGGGTGATTGCCCGCTCGACCGCCTCCGGAACAGTGGCCCGCACGGTGCGGAGCGGTGGGACGGGATCCAGGGAATGGCGCGCGAGCACCGCCTGCACGCTCGGTCCGGTAAACGGCGGCTCCCCCACCAGCATCTCGTACAGCACGCACGCCAGACTGTAGAGGTCGCTGCGGCCGTCGAGGTGCCGCTCGCCCGTCGCCTGTTCCGGGCTCATGTAGCCCGGCGTTCCCACCGCGATGCCGGTTTCCGTCATGCTATCGCCGCCCGCGGCGCTGATCGCCCGCGCGATTCCAAAATCGGCGACCAGCGCGTGCCCGCTTGAGAGGAGGATGTTGTCGGGCTTGATGTCCCGGTGTACCACATCGCGGCTGTGCGCGTAGCCCAGCGCATCCGCCACCTCACGCGTGATCTGCAGCGCGTCCGCGAGCGGGAGCTGCCGCTCCCGGTCCAGCCGACTCCGCAGGGATTCGCCCTCCACGAACGGCATCACGTAATAGAGGAAGCCGGCGACGTCGCCGGAGTCGTGGAGCGGCAAGATATGAGGGTGGCTGAGGCCGGCGGCAGTGGCGATCTCGCGGAGGAACCGCGCCGGACCGAGTGCGGCCGCCAGCTCGGGCTTCAGGAGCTTGATGGCGACTTGGCGATGGTGCTTGAGGTCTTGTGCAAGGTAGACCGTTGCCATCCCGCCGCTGCCGAGCTCGCGCTCGATCGTGTAGCGGTCGGCAAGGGCGAGTCGCAGTCGGGTGAGAAGATCGGCCACGGGTTGGCTGGGAGGTTCGGGTCACTCTCATCATAGGTCCCAAACCAGCGCGCGCCAGAGTGACGGAGCCTTTGCGGCGGCCAGCCTTTATCCGGCGATTCGTCTAGCCCGGGGTCGCGCGGGCCGTAGTGACTTCACCCCCCTAGCGATCAAAGATCGCCTGATCACCTTATCTCCCTATGCAGAAGACCAAGCGTCCCTACGTCATCTGCCACATGGGCCCGTCGATCGACGGCAGAATCGTCACGACGAACTGGGGTTCCCTTCCCAGCCTCACCGCCGAGTACGAGCGCACGGCGCAAACGTTCGCCGCCGACGCGTGGATCATCGGACGTGTTTCCATGGAGCCGTACGCGGGGAAGACCAGAGTTCCGCGCGGCAAGGTGAAACATCGCATTCCACGAACGGATTTTATCGCCGATACGGAGGCCGAATCGTACGCCATCGCCATCGATCCGTCCGGCAAATTGACCTGGCAATCGAACGCGATCGACAGCGAGCACGTGATCACGATCGTGTCACAGCGCGTATCGAATGAATACCTGGCGTTTCTTCGATCGCAAGGCGTCTCGTACCTCTTCGGCGGTAGAGCGAACATCGATCTCAAGAACGTGCTCGAGAAGCTTGCGAAAGCGTTCGGCATCCGGAAACTGCTTCTCGAGGGCGGCGGTAAGATCAACGGCTCGTTTCTTACGGCCGATCTGATCGACGAGCTGAGCGTGTTGATCGCACCGGTCGCCGATGGCGGCATCGGCACAGCGACACTGTTCGATGCGACATCGACGCGAGGGCCGTCCCGCCACTTCCGGCTGATCTCCGTCGAGCGGCTCAAAGGCGACCTGGTCTGGCTGCGGTATAGAGTCCGGCGCTGACAACGTCGGTTCCGCCCTTGTCACGCCGCCCTGCGGTCCAATTCGGTGCCGTCCACCCTTCGATTCGAGTCACCTCGCTGGGACGTGTGCGTCCGCGGCGTCGGTCATGACGGAAATGACGCACTTGGCTGAGATGGCATGTCATCTCGTCCCGCGGTCCAGGATGGCGAGCTGCTTCTTGTACGTGTACAGCCGGTCGCGGCGACGGCCTGTGCTCTCCGTCGCGATGCCCTGGTCTCCCAGGCGCTCCAGTGCCGCCTTGGCAGTCGGCCAGGTGACTCGCGCCTCCTGGGCCACCCCGGCGATGGACACGACGACACGGCGGCGGAGCACGTCGTACACGCGGAGCGCGCCACCCGCCGCGCGGCCGAGGGCCTGGATGCGCGCGCGGTCCCGAGCGAACAGGGCGACGAGCGCGGTGGCGGTATCCGCCGCCTGGTTCGCCACCGCCTCGACTCCAATCAGGTAGAATCGCAGCCACTCTTCCCAGGCGCCGTGGGTGCGGACCCTTTGGAGCGCGTCGTAGTAGTCCGCTCGATGCTCCTTGAGGTAGAGGCTCAAATAGAGGAAGGGCTGCGACAGGACGCCTTCCACGACCAGCATGAGACTCACGAGCAGCCGGCCCACTCGTCCGTTTCCATCCAAGAAGGGGTGGATAGTCTCGAACTGCGCGTGCGCGAGCCCGGCCTTGATCACCGGAGCGGTGAGACCGTACTCATCGTGGAGGAAGCGCTCCAAGTTGTCGAGCGCGGCGCTCATCTCGTGCGGTGGTGGCGGCACGAAGCGGGCGTTGCCAGGCCGGGTGCCGCCGACCCAGTTCTGGGTGCGGCGGAACTCCCCGGGCGCCTGGTTGCCGCCCCGTGCGCCCTTCATCAAGACACCGTGAATTTCCCGGATGAGCCGCAGCGAGAGGGGGAGCTTGCCGCTCCGGAGCCGCTTGATGCCATGCTGGAGCGCTGCCACGTAGCGCGAGACTTCCCGCACCTCGGCCACCGGGGTGCCCGGTACGCCCGCGGCCTCGAAGCGCAGGAGGTCGGTGAGGGTGGACTGGGTACCCTCGATGGCGCTCGAGAGGACGGCTTCCTTGCGGACGTACATGTAGAGCAACCGGTCGGGCTCGAGCGAGCTGGATACGCCTTCGAGGCGGCCAAGGGCGCGTCCCGCCGCCTCGCTCAGGCGCTGCAGCTCGGGGGTGAACCGGAGCGGCGGGTCGGGCGGCAGGCGGGCGGGGAGGAAGGCCGAGAATCCTTCCGCTCCCGCTTGCTGGCGGACCCAGCGCCCGGCGCGGGTGGCAGTGGCAGGCATCGCGGCAACTCTTAATAAGAATGAACGTTATCAAAAGATAATCGTTCTTGTTTTGATAGCAAGAGAACCCCGTCAGGGGCCTCGACACCTAGCGAGGCTGTTAGGCCGCGGCGCAGTTGGGGCAGTTGACGCCTCGGCGTACCCATTGCAACCTTCGCAATACCGAGCCTGCCGGAGACCTCGCCATGCCCAGCTATACCCTCGCCGTCAATGGAACCTCCCACACCGTGAACGTGCCGGCCGCGATGCCGCTGCTCTGGGTGCTGCGCGACACGCTGGGGCTCACCGGCACCAAGTTCGGCTGCGGGATCGCCGAGTGCGGCGCCTGCACCGCGCTGCTGGACGGTGAAGCGACCCGGACGTGTGTGACACCGGTGTCCGCCGTGGGCGCGCGGAAGATCACTACCATCGAAGGCTTGTCGAAGAACGGCGATCACCCGGTGCAGCGCGCGTGGATCGCGGAGGACGTGCCGCAGTGCGGCTACTGCCAGTCCGGGCAGGTCATGGCCGCCGCAGCGCTCTTGGCCGTGAACCGGCGCCCCACCGACGCCCAGATCGATCAGGCGATGACCAACATCTGCCGGTGCGGCACCTACCAGCGGATTCGCCAGGCGATCCACCGCGCGGCGCGGGAGGTGTGACATGACGCACGTGAACGTAAGCCGGCGCGAATTCCTGAAGACGGGCACCGTCGCGGGCGCCTCGCTGCTGATCGGGTTCCACTTCCCCCCCCCCCTCGCCACCTCCCACCCTCCCTCACCGTCTCCCACCGTCCCGTTCAAGCCCAACGCCTGGCTGGAGATCTCACCGGACGGCTCGGTCACCATCTGGACTGGCCGTTCCGAGATGGGGCAAGGGGTGCGCACCGCCATGCCGATGATCGTGGCCGA
>QHUY01000148.1:4330-6076 GCA_003223415.1 Gemmatimonadota bacterium | reverse complement strand
TTCGCCTACCGGGGCGTCGGCGACCACACGCTCATGTGCCAAATGTTCGAGGGATCGCTGGACGAGCTGCCCCAGGGCGGTGAAGCCCGGGAGCACAACGGGATCGAGTTCCGGATCTTCAAGGAGCACGGGTTGACCCTCGTCTTTTGGATGGAGGGGTCGGTCGTGTGCGTGCTCGTCTCTGACGTCTCGGGCGAAGATGTCGTACAGCTCGCGTATGCCAAGGCGGTGAAAGTCTAAGCGCCCAGCGGCGGGGCGAGCGCTGTGAGGTCCGCTGTGAGTTTCTCGCGACACTCGGTTAGATCTTCGGGCTGGCTGTTACGACACCGATGCCCAGAACACCGCGTGATTGCAACTTGGTGTCGTAACTAGCCCTTCTAGTCGTTCGCATGGGGGTCAGGGGGTCGCGGGGTGAGCGCCGGCCGTCCGCGACGCCACCCTAGTGCGTTACCAAACCCGCCAGATCGAGGGGTCCCCAATCTCCTGATGGAATGAAACTGGCCCAGTAATAAGGATGTGACCAGTCGTGCGTGCGGTCGATCAGCATTTCGCGTTGCGCCTGCGTGAGCGCCCGAGATCGCCCTTCGCCCTTCACCAGCAGCTCGAAGTAGCGCGCCATCAAGGAGGCGGTTGCTGCGTCCGACACCTTCCAGAGACTCATGATCTGAGTCTCAGCTCCCGCCACCACCAGTGCTCGGCGTAGACCGAACACCCCCTCCCCTGCCATGACTCTACCGACTCCGGTCTGACAGGCGGAGAGCACCACTAGTTGCGTGCCCGACAAGTCGAGGGCCGTTGCCTCCAATGCGGTCAGGATTCCATCATCCGCTCCGCTGCGCCGCTGGTTCGCCCCGGCAAGCGCGAGCCCGGACGTGAGGAGCGCCCTATCCAATCCAGAAAAGGCGTCTGCTTCTCCGTCGGCTTGTCCTCCTCGAGGCGTCTGTGACGGAACATCGACAAGGTAGAATCCATGAGTTGCCACATGGAGTATCGCTGGACGCCGTAGGCCCTTCACCGCAGTCTCGGTCGCGTGCGACCCGCTCAGTACCGTTGCAGCGGGTAAGATCCGTGCGATGGCCGTGGCTTCCTGTCGCGTACCGCACAACCGGTCGAATCCGTCTTCCAGCGAGCGTGTTGCTCCGCGACTCGCTTCGGCGCATTGGGCGGTCGACCCATTCCCCAGCCTCCCGTAGTCTGGATCGGCGACGATGACCGGTGGTCCCGCCGGTCGAGTGCGAGCGCCCTGCGGGTGGCGTAGCAGATCGCGGCTCGAAGACAAATAACTGAACGTGTACCGTTGCACTAAGTATCGGCCACTGTCGTCGACCAGGGCGCCAAACGGGATCAAGTTCAGGGTTGCGTCCGGTGCAAGGAAGACATGCTCGGTGGTACTGAGGAGCGGCTGGAAGGGGAGCAAAATGCTGTGGTACAACGCCTGGGCTGCCCTCTTCACATATGTGCTTCGCGGATCGCTCAGCGCGCGTTGAAAATCGGAGATTCCTCGATCCACGTCCTCTCGCGCTCCCAGGTCTCGCCAATAGAGCTCCCCGGACGGCAGGAGCACGTAGGCCGCGTATCGGGGAGGGTCGCTCAGGAACGCAGCGCTGTCTTCCGCCGGTCGCCGAGGCCGGTAGAGCACAAACTCGATGAGCGCGCTGCTGTCCGGGAGCGCCGCGCGGAGCGCGTCCACGCTCACGTCCTCGTGCAGATCCTTAAACGCCTTGCTCCGTTCGCCGAGCACGACGT
>QHUY01000148.1:0-4222 GCA_003223415.1 Gemmatimonadota bacterium | reverse complement strand
GCTGATATACTCCTCGAGCAGTCGACGGTCGGACGCCGACGGACTCTCTCGCAGGCGCTGCAGCGATTGGGAAATGGCGTCCACCACGCGCCCCTTGCGCTGAACCACCGACAGGAAGGCCAAGACGCCTGCACGCCGCCGCCCGTATCCTAATCCGAGGCTCAACGAGACCGATGCGTCTCCCTCGTCGACGAACGTTGCCATGTACAGGTGCTTTTGCTGTTCCGATCCCAGCACGATGTTGTTCACGATGTTCTTGGCGGCCACCCTATTCGCTTGCTCTTGCCACCTGATCAACTCGTCCACGTTTGCCCGGCGCCACTCCAAGGCGGCCAGGTTGTCATAGACCAAGTGAAGCTCGGGGTGGTCGGGTCCGTAGGCCGCCACGATGAGATCCCTCGCCCGTAGAAACATCTCGTGAGCAGCGTCCGGTTTGCCCTGAAACTCGAGTACCAGCCCGAGATTGACCTCCGGTGGCGCCATTTGCGGGTCCGCGCGGTCGAGAACGCTGTCACCGATCGCGATGGCGCGAGTCAACACGCCCTCAGCATCCGCGAGGCGCCGCTGCTCCCAGTAGAGCTGTCCCAAATTGTTGAGCGGTGAAATCAGATAGCGGCGCCCGGTGGGGCCGAGGGCTTCGGCGGTCCGTACCGACCGCTGATAGAGGCTCTCGGCTTGCACCAAACCGCGCATGGCGTGATACAGACGGCCCGCTTCGTTGAGGACAACGGCGTAGTCAGACGTCTCGACCAGGTTCGCGGCGCGCAATAGTTCGCCGGCCCGCTCAACTCTGCGCCATGCGCCGGGATAGTCTCCCAGATCAAACTGCGTCTTCGCCTGAACGAGCACGCTGTGCACCTCCCGTTGCGCGGGCGACCCGTACTCGCCCCGCGTCGGCGCATCGATTCGCTGCGCGCGGCGACGCACCGTCCGCGCGTCATCATCTCGCCCCATTCGTTCGTAGAGCTCGGCAAGGTTGGTCAGGAGGGTCGCTACCGTAGGGTGGCTCGGGCCGAACAGCTGTTCGGCGACGATGATGAGCCGCTCCGCCTTGGGAATTGCCTCGCCGTACCTCTGCTCGCTGGTCAGGCGGCGCACCTCGGCTCGCAGGTCGCGGGCTTCCTGTTCGAGTGCCGCCGCATCAACCACCTGCGCCTGGGCGGCGGCCCCGAGCCACACCGTGGCGATCGCCGTCAGAAGCCCAACGCTATGTCCATGCGAACAACGTGGCACGAGAGATGCCTCCGGCGTGCTGCTCTGCCCCATCCCGCCTTTCCCGTGCTGCCGCAACTATTGGTGCGACAGCGTCTCCGCGCGGCCCAAAAAGATCCGAGCTGTCTTGTAGTCGCCCAAGGCGCGCTTGTGTTCGGCCATTTCTGTGAGTAACGCGATCGCGCGCTGCCGGTCTACGATTTCGTACAGCTGCTCGGCCTGGAGAAAGTGCTGAAACGCGAGATCGTACTGCTTGCCCGCAAAGTAGAGGTCGCCAAGACTCCTGGCACCGTACGCGCAATGACCCATGTACTCGGCTAGCTTGTAGTCCTCAAGGGTGGTATCGGTAATGGCGGCGAATAGGATCGGCAGCGCCGCTTCGTACGCGGCTCGCGCCCCTGCCACGTCAGGCTTTGCCGCGAGCATCTTCCCCAAGCCGATCAGATCAACGGCCACTTCGGGATGACTCGGGCCGAACAGCGCCTTGTCTATCTCGATCGCTTCGTCGAGCAGTGGCTCGGCGTTGAAGTAGTCGCCCTTGGCCGCGTAGAAGCTCGCGAGCGTGAACAAATCGGCCGCGACGTCACGGTGCCTGCGTCCGCGTATCTGCGTCGTGAGCGCCAGTGCTCGCCGCGCCCGCTCGATGGCCTCGTCGAGGCGGCCTTGGCGGGCTAACTCCCCTGCTTCTCGATTGAGCCTGAGGGCTAGCGCTACGGAATCGACTCGCTGCGCCACAAATGGGGCTGGCAGCGTCAGAGCGCACACGGTCGCGAGTAGTATTGGGACTAACGCCGCACTCCGGTGCCTGCCTGAGGATGTTGCGACGGCGGCTGACATGAAGGTCACCTCGCGAGGGTGTGAGGCGTGATCAATACATCATCGAATCCAGTCCCGCAGCGCGCGCTGCAAGTCCGGCCGCGCCTGCGCCAGGACGTGAACCGTCGCCTGCATGCCCAGCACCAATTGAGGGAGCAGTCTCGTGTCGTGAGGGCGGTCCTGAGCTGCTTGGATCAGGAACTCCCTGACGACCCGCTGGATCACGGGTACCGGAAATAACGTGAGGTCCTGTTGTATGCACGGGTCTCCGATCTCGACGTCACCGGTGACCGGTGATAGCGTCGAAACGATGTAGGGACCATCTCGGTGGACACCACGCACCGCCCGCAGAATAACTCGAGCCCGTGCGTAGTCATAATGCACCAGCAGAAATGACCTAAGGTCCTCCACGGAAAGCGTTTCGGGGGGGGGTCTCGTCACGGGGAGGTAGGCCGCATTGAGCTCACTGGGCCGCACATGGTGTTCCAGCCTCGCGAGCTGCGGGACCATGGCGAGAAAGGCCCCGATGAACTCTTCGTATTTTTGCTTGGTCGCGGGCGTCGGCCGTGCGGCCAAGAGCAGGTACGTGTACAAGCCGTAATGAGCGCTCTCAACCTTGTCGGGGAGGAGGAAGGCGGCTCCGGTTTCCCGCGGCAGTCCCCGGATCGGCTGGCTATCTTGTGGGGTCCCTTCAATGAACACGCGCACCGAGCAATCACCGCCCTCAGGGAGTGCGTCAGGTAGATGTATTGTCGCGACCCGCTCGCCGGGCTCCTCCCCGGTAAACCTCCACACGGCTGTGGGGTAGCCGCTGTCGATCGTTCCTCCCGTTACCCTCCAGGTGTGCTTGGCCTGGGTCTGCTCTGTTGGGTGGTAGCGCGGGGCGAAAACCGCGATCGTGACGCTGTCTGACCGAAGCACGACTAATCGAGAGACACTGCAGGCCAGTTCATCTTGCGCGTCCACGCCCGCGGGAGATCCCTTACGGGCATCCGCGGCGCCAATGAGACTCGCGGGTGTCAGCACAGCCGCACACAGCGACCAATAGATCGCCCTGCTCGGTGTAGTCAGTCTCGACTACCTCCTGACCTCCGTCTCCACACGCTCTTCACGACGAGTACGATACCGAGACAGATGCCGACCAACACCGTCGTTACTTCCGTGGGCGGTATCATTCCACCCGAGGAAACGTAGTATCCGACCCACAGAAGGGTTGAGAGGGCAACGGTCCACAGCGCGGCGCTAAGGCTGAGTTTCATGTTCCTGTTCGCTCTACGCCTTGAATCCTAGTCTGCAGGCAGGCCTGCGGTAGCGCAACGGGACCTGCGGACCAGCGCCTCTGGGAGTCATGGCCAGCCGGCCTCGCCGTTCGCGTTGGGTTGTGGTCGTAGTGGCCTTGAAGGGGCTCTAGCCTGGCCAACGGTCGCAGGTTGAGCTTCCGCGCCCGCGACCGGCGTGAACCCCGAGTCGCCCCGCCCCACCCCGAACGAAATGCGAAGCGCTCCCCCCGCGCAGCCAACCCCTGATCCCCGAAAACCGCCCTAGCGGGCCGTGCGCCGCCCGCTACGTTCGACCCTGTTCGGCGGCGAACCTCGCATGTCACGCTTCGGGAAGACCATCGTCCTCATTCTGCTCCTCCTCGGGGCCATGCTGCTCCTCACCTACGTCAGCCCCGGCATCAAGGCATTCGCGACGGATCTGTCGAAGCAAAGCCACCTCCCGATCTGGCTCGTCGGTCTCGCGGCGCCGATTCTCTTCTTCTTCAACAAGCTGGGCGGTTTCCTGAACGGCCTGTTCGGCGAAGGAGAGACGGAGCGGAGCATTCGGGAGAAGAACGACGAGATCAAAGCGAAGCTCGACGAGGTGGAACGGAGCGTTCAGCAACTGGACGAGTGGAGGAGAAGCGAAATCGAGCCCCGGCTGCGCAGGATTGACGAGCTGCAGCAGAACATCGGGTCGATGGAGGGACACGCCGCGACGCTTACGGAGCGACTCCAAGGCCTGGACCAGGAGGACGAGAGACTCCGTGGGGAACGCGAGCGCCTGCGCCGCGAGTCTGACGAGTTGCGCGGTTCGATCCGCGACATCGAATGACCAGGTGCCGTGGGACATCCTTGAAGGCGCTCGCAATGCTGATGAGCGGCATGGCGTTCCTCGCCGTGTCCCCTACCTCCGCTCAGACCGAACAGACGGT
>QHUY01000155.1:3766-4143 GCA_003223415.1 Gemmatimonadota bacterium | reverse complement strand
ACCCGTGTGGCCACGTGGGCCGCGCCCCTGGTGTCGCGCAACCCGCGGTGCACCGCCTGCTCTTCGATGAGCGGCGCGTTCACCTCGAGTAGTCCAGGAGTGCCGGCGGCGCGCGCGTACTCCATGGCGGCGAAGCTCCAGAGCGCGTAGCGCTCGTACACGACGTCGTACGGCCCGGCGCGCTCGAGCGCTGCGGCGAGCTCGTGGTTCAACGCCGCCACGACGGCCGCGTGGCCGGCGGGCTCCCCGTCGCGTATCGAGGGCAGGCGGTGAATCGCCAGAGCGTCGAATCCGGACGGCGGCGGCTCGTCCACACGGGCGGCGAACAGTTCCACGCGAGCCCCCTGTCGTTGGAGGGCACGGATCATCTCTTGCAC
>QHUY01000155.1:0-3607 GCA_003223415.1 Gemmatimonadota bacterium | reverse complement strand
GGCGCGCCTGCGTCGCGGCCCGCTCGCGCAGCGTGGGGTCGGTGAGGAGCCGTTCCAGTGCAACCGCCAGGGCGGGCGGATCGTGCTCGGGGACGACGAGGCCCGCTTCGCCCGGGTTGAGCAGCTCCGGTATCGCCGTCACGGCGGTCGCGACGCAGGGAGTGCCGAGCGCCATGGCTTCCAAGAGCACCGTCGGCAGGCCGTCGCGGTCGCCGTCCGACCCAACCACGCAGGGCGCCGCGAGCACGGCGGCACTCCTGATGTGCTCGATCACTTCGCAGCGCGGGCGCGGGCCGAGGAGCTGCACTAGTCCGTCGAGGCTTCGCTGTTGCACCAACTCCTGCAGCGCCAGCTCTAGCGGGCCCGTGCCGACGATCTCGCACCGGAATGCGATGCCCCGATCACGCAGGATGGCGCAGGCGTCGACGAGGTCCGCAAACCCCTTCTTCTCGATCAGGCGACCGACGGCCGCAATCCGCGGCGGCCGCTCGGCCGGCGACTCGTAACGGAATTGGTCCAGGTCGAGGCCGTTGTACACGTGGTACAAGCGCGCGGCGGCCGCACCGTAGGCCCGCCTCAGGTGGTCCCAGTTGTAGCCGCTCACGGTAACGACGGCTGCCGCGTCCGCGAGCTTGCGGCGCAGATCCTCGGGTCGCACGCTCTCGTGGAAGATGTCCTTGGCGTGCGCGGTGAAGGTGTAGGGCACCTTGGCGAGGCGGCTGGCGAGCCGGCTTACCGTGGCGGGTGCGCTCGCGAAGTGCGCGTGCAGGTGGTCGATCGCTCGCCGCCGCACCTCGGAGGCAAGCACGGCGGCTTGGCACACGGACACGGCTTCTTCGCCCCGCGCCGCCTCCAACTCGCCCCACATGCCCGGCAGGGTGGCGGCCGCATCCTCCAGCGCGGCCCACAAGTCCACCGCCTTCAGGCCCTGGGAGGGGAGGTAGCAGACCGGTGCCCGCACGCGGGCGATGGCGTCCTGGAAATGCGTGTCGTTGGGCGGGTAGAGGGAGAAGATCTCGACTTCGAGCCCTGCCGCCTCGTGGGCCGCGATCTCGGCGACCACGAAGGTCTCGGAGTACCGCGGGTAGCGCTTTACCACGTACCCGACGCGCAGCGGCCCGTCACGCCGCATCGTGAACCTCGGCGCGGGAGCGACGAAGCGGGGGGAGGGGTCGTCCCAGCCCCAGGAGCTCTTCCAGCAGTCGCGGGATGCGACTCAGGCCGTTGAAGTCGATGTGCTCCCGCGCGCGGCGCACCTCGGTTCGCCCGCGGGCGAGCCAGGCACTCAGGGCGCCGGGGCTCAGATCCTGGGGATGGAGCACGTCCACGAGCCCCAGGGCTCGCAGACGCTCGGCGCGGATGAGCTGCTCGCATCGCGGCCGCACGCGAGGCACGATCAACGCCGGCTTGGCGAACGAGAGGACCTCATACACCGTGTTGTAGCCGCCCATGGCGACGACGTGATCTGCCCGGCGCAGCAGCCGGGTGGGCTCGGGCAGGAGTGGCACGACGCGGCGGCGAGGCTCCCGCGCGGCCCCAAGCGTTAAGCGCCGCTGCACGGCGGCGGGCATGCACGGTCCCGTGACCAGGACCCCGTTCGTATTGGGTGGTAGGTCGGCGTCCACGAAGGCCGTCGCGAGCTCGGCGCCGTCTTGCCCACCCCCCACCAGGCAGAGTGCGAGCCGGCCAGCCGACAACCCTAGCGCCGCCACCGGGTCCTTGCCGTCACGGCTCGCGAACCTCAGCCGCGCCCGCTGATCGAGGTACCCGGTGTAGCGCACCTTCGCTGCGACGTCCGGAGCGAAGGCATACTCGCGCACGGGGTCGTACACGGCGGGGTCGCCGTACACCCACACGGCGTCGTAGTAGCGGCGGACCGCGTCCTGGTTCTGCGCACGGGCCCACTCGCCCTGCAGCGTGGCGGGATCGTCGAGCACATCGCGCAGGCCCAGCACGAGCCTCGTCCGCCTGCGCGCGCGGAGCGATTCCAGCACGGGATCAAGCTCGCGCAGCGCGCCCCGCGGCACGTTGTCTACGATCAGGACGTCGGGGTCGAAGGCCTCGAGCGTGGCCAGCGCGATCTTCGCTCGCAGGGCCAGCAGCTCCTGCAGGGAGACCTCGAGATGCCGAGGATGGTATTGCCCGGTTCCATCCTTGCGCAGCGACGGGAGCGCTACGCAGTCCACGCCGGCGGCGCCCGTGAGGACGCTCACCTCTCGCGCACCGGCGATCAGTAGCACGACCGCCTGCAGCCGGGAGTGGCGGAGCGCCTGCGCCAGCAGCAGGTTGCGGCGCATGTGTCCGAGCCCCATCGTGTCGTGGGAATAAAGGGCAACGCGGCACCGTGAAGATCCCATCGCTCCAGCCTCCTTGCCGGTCGGTAGCATCCGAGGCGCCGCTTCAGCAGCCGCTGACGAGAGCACACTATGGGCCAGTACAGCGGGCCGAGATTCCGGCCAGTGGGCGAGGCCGTCTGACTCGATTCGAGCCAGTTGTCTCGATCTGCGTCACGACGCAGAAGCGTCGCAACGACGGATCAAGCCGCGGTCAACAAAACGGCCGGCCGGGCTAGATTGAGTTTGTGCCTGCCGTCTCCGACGACCGCCTGCGCATTACGTACCAGCTCACCTGCACGCCGGGCGAGGATCCCGAGGCGAAGGCGCGCGACATCGCCTTCGAGCAGACGGTCGAGTTGCCGCCGCAGTGTGTCCCTCCGGGGATAGCCGCAGGGATGGTCGGGCAGGTGGAGGCGCTCCAACCGCTGGGCGACGGCCGCTGGCGGGCCGCGATCTCTTACGACCCCGTGGCGGTGGGCGCTGAGGTCCCGCAACTGATCAACCTAATATTCGGCAACATCTCGATGAAATCCGGAATTCTCCTGACAGGGATTTCCTGGCAGACAACCCTGCTCGAGCGGCTGGGCGGCCCGGCCCACGGGATCGATGGGGTGCGGGGGCTCTGCGGCATTGCGGAGCGACGGCCGCTCGTGTGCACGGCGCTGAAGCCCGTCGGGCTGTCGGCGGCGGAGCTGGCGGACCTGTGCTTGCGGTTCGCGCTCGGCGGGATCGACATCATCAAGGACGACCACAACTTGGGGGACCAGGAATCGGCCCGGTTCCGCGAGCGCGTGGCGCGCTGCCAGGATGCGGTTGCCCGCGCGAACGCCCAGACCGGGTCCACCAGCGTGTACTTCCCGAACCTCGCGAACGGCTCCCCGGCGGTCACTGAGCAGGTCGAGCTCGCGCGTGCGGCCGGGTGTCGCGGAGTGATGGTCTCGCCGCTCATCGTCGGTCTCGACACGATGCGCTGGATCGCGCGCACCACCGGACTGGCTGTGCTCGCACATCCCTCCATGTCGGGTGTGTTCTTCCAGCCGGACCACGGCATCCTGCCCGAGATCCTATACGGAGACATCTTCCGGGTCGCCGGCGCGGACGGGGTGATCTACACGAACGCCGGGGGGCGGTTCGACTTCTCGCAGGCCACCTGTGACGCGATCAACGCGAATCTGCGCAAGCCGCTCGGCGCTCTGCGCCCGGCCTTCCCCGTGCCGGGGGGCGGCGTGGACGCGGCGCGTGCTCCCCATTGGGTCGAGCGCTACGGCGTG
>QHUY01000154.1 GCA_003223415.1 Gemmatimonadota bacterium | reverse complement strand
AGGCGGGTTACCGGGAGGCGAAACGTGCGTTGGGCGATACATTAGACGCACAGACGGCGAGGTAGACGCCAAGGCGCCGAGACGCTGAGTGGATATGAGGGATGAGGGTCGAGTTAGGGTTGCCTTACTGACAGCTCACGCCTCACATCCACTCGGCGTCTCGGCATCTCGGCGTCTACCTCAACGTCTCGGGTCTAACCCCCGGTCGGGTCTAACCCCCGGTCGGGTCTAACCCCTGGGAGGTCAGGTTGCGCGCATCGGAAGTCAGCGCTGATGCGCATGAAGGACATCTCGGTCGTGCCGGTCGTGGACAATCCGAAAGACCGCCGCTACCTCGGCACCATCTCCGATCGCGACATCGTGACGCGCTGCGTCGCCGCGGGGCACGACCCGAAGGAATGCTCCGCCGAGGACCACGTGCGCACGGACACGGCGGTGGTGACGCCCGACACGGAGCTCGACGGGTTCCGGATCGAGAGGCTGGATGAGAAGGACACGCATATACGCTCCACGATCGTCGTAGTAGACCACACCCGTCGCGTCGTAGGATTTATCCCGCATCCCGAGCAGGTTGAAGGGATTAAGGTGGGATAGACGTTGAGGGAGACGCCAAGATGCCGAGACGCTGAGTGGATCTGAGTGGTTAGCAGTTAGGACAAACCCTAAGTCGACCCTCGCTCCTCACATCCACTCAGCGTCTCACATCTCAGCGTCTACCTCGTCCTCTCGGCGTCTTATGCCTAGATTTGGGCGTGCTCCGTAAGTATTTCTCGCTCACCGAAGCCAACCGTACGCTGCCGCTCGTTAAGCGAGTGGTTGCAGACATCACCGCGCTCCATCCCAAGTGGCGCGACCTGGTCTACAAGTACGAGCTCGCCGCCGCGCAGGCGCGGCCCGACTGGGGTGAGTCGAAAGAGCAGCTCGACTTGCGCGGCGCAATCGAGACGATCGCGCACCAGATCCAGGACTACCTGCTCGAGCTGGAGCAGATCGGGTGCGTGTTCAAGGGGTTCGAGCACGGGCTGGTCGATTTCTACGGCAAGCTGGACGGCAGGGAAATCTTCTGGTGCTGGAAGCAGGGAGAAGACAGAATAGACCACTGGCATGATCTGGAGGCCGGATACGCCGGCCGACAGCCGGTACCGGAGGTTGTGAGGGGGTAGACGATTAGGGAGACGCCCAGATGCCGAGACGCTGAGTGGATATGAGGGATGAGGGTCGACTTAGGATTGCCTTACCAACGCTCTAACTCCTCAGAATCGTCGCCGCTGCCATTGCAACGAGTCCTAGTCCGCCAGCAACTGAGGCCGCGAGTATCTGTCTCTTCCTCAGTCCCTGAAAACTTTCCGGCAGCTCGCCCCTCGCATCGAGCTCCAGCCTTCCCATCCGCGCCGCCGTCGGCACGCTCAATCCCACCGCCGCGAGCGCGCCCAGCAGCCCCGCTCCCATCATCAGGTTGAGCCAGCCAGGCATCGCGCCGGAGCGCATGTAGGGCATGGCGAGGACGATCCCCGAAAGGACGACCGCGATCGCGCCCGGGCCCACCAGCAGACGCTGGATGTTGCCGATCAGCTTGTAACCGGCGAGACGGGGGCCGGGCTCGAACGACTTCGCCGAAACGCCCGCGACCATGGTGGCGATGCCGCCGCCCAACCACAGAGTAAAACCTATGACGTGGATGAAGAGCCACAGACCACGCATGCAAACCCCCGGTTGTTAAGTCGATCCTAAGTCAACCCTCGTCCCTCATATCCACTGAGCGTCTCGGCATCTTGGCGTCTACCTAGTCGTCTTGTCGTCTATTCCCACCCTCACCTGCGAGTCTTGTCAGTCGCTGCTTGACCTCCCTCACCACTCCCTGCAGCTCCGGATCCGCATTCTTCCATAGGTCTACGAACCTGCCGTAATACTCGCGCGCCTTGTCGAGCTGCCCTCGCTCCTCGTACAGCTCGCCCAAGTGCTTGTAGGTGGGTCCCAGGGTCGCGGCTTCTTCGTTTAGGCGGAACAGGCCGGGCGTCGTGATCGCGCGCTCGTACACGGCGAGCGCCGAGTCGCGCTCGCCCGCCCGCTCGTAGGCGCGCCCCAGCTCGAACAGCCCGCACACGGCGCAACTGTCCTCGTCGTACCAGGCCTGGTAGCCTTTGATCGCGTCCTGGACCCTGCCCTCCGCGAACGCCACCGCGGCCGCCGCGTCGTGCCGGAACGGTTGGCCCCGCCGCAGCGCCTCCGGCACCGTCGCCTCGTACTCGGCGAGCAGCTGCCTCGCGCGGTCCGGCCGCCCCGCCTCCGCGTACAGCCATGCCAGGACGAGGTACGGCCGGTCCGCCGCGGGAATGGAGGCTAAGGGATACCGCCGCAGCGCATCCTCCACTCTGCGCCGCCCGGCCTCGGGTGCTTTGCGGTAGAACACGTCGATTATGGCGAGCCCGACCGCGCCTCCGATGTACGCTCCCGGCAAGCGGCGCTGCTCGCTGAGTGTCATCGCCTTGCGGGCATGGCTCTCGGCTTCGGCCAGCTTCCCCCGCACTAGGCTCAGCTGAGACAGGCTGTAGGCCGTGCCCTGCTGCCACGCCGGGTCCTGCGTCAGTTGCCCCAGCGCCCGGAACTGCACCTCGGCGCTGTCGAAGTCACGGCGCGCGTTCGCTACATGCGCGCGCAGAAAGAATGCGAGCGGGTTCCCCGGTGCCTTTTGGGCGAACAGGCCCGCCGTTCGCGCCGCCTCCGTCAGCTTACCCTGACCAACCTGCGCCCCGGTCGTATTGAGGTTCAACGGCCCGTCGTTGGGGTAGAGGGCGATCCCCCGCAGCGCCAGCGATTCGGCCTCCGCGAACCTGCGGACCTCGCTGAGGGAAAGCGCCAGATTATTGAGCGCCACAAGGTTTTCCGGATCCACCTCGAGCACCGCCCGGTAGGCGCTCTGGAGCTTCGCCCGATCGAACTCGGCTACATTGTAGTAGTACGCCTCGGCCAGGTAGCGCTCCAGCGGCGTGAGCCGGTCGCGATGCCGGAACGCCTTGGTCGCCGCCTCGGCGATGCGCGAGGGCGCGGCGAACGAGTTGCTGAGTACGACCGCGAGCTTGCGGTACGCCATCGCGAACGTCGTATCCAGGGCGATCGCCTCTCCGAGCAGCGCCACCGCGCGATCGATCTCCCCCGCGTCATTGGCCCTCAGGGCCTGGGAGTACTTCCGCAGCGCCTCGAGCGATCCCGTCGTCACCTGCTCGAGCGGCTCGCTCGCACGGATCGTCCTGAGCGACTCGCCGATCCGCTCCCGGAGCCTCCCCGATAACCGGTCCACGGCCTCGATGATCGCCCCGTCGTCCTTGGCGTTCTCGCGCAGCGTGACGAGCACCGTGCCGTCCGCGGCCGAGAGAAGGTCGGCCGACAGCACGTAGCTCCGCCCCACGGGGTCGATCTCGCCGTGGACCACGGCCTTCGCGCCTTCCCGCTGGGCGAGCTCGCGCGCGAGCGCGACGTCGAGAGCGGTCCCCGATTTCCGCCCCATGCGACCGAGCGCCTTTCCGACCGCCGCCCCGTCGAGCAGTCGCACCACCGGCGATTGCGCCAGATCCACCCGCAGCGCTTCGGTGAGGGACGGCCCGAGCGTGGAGTCCGTGGTACGGTTCTCGAAGTCAGCGAGCACCATGCGGTCGCGCTTCTCGAGCACCCCGCTTGCGACGAGCGTCCCCACGGGCCCGATCCCGAGCACCCGCATGGCCGTGTACACGGCTGCGCCGAGGCCGAGTGCGGCGAACGCGGCGACGCCACCTGCGACCGCCTTGCGCCAGGTGAAGAGCCCGTGCCAACCGCCGGAGCGCGGCGCTGGAACGCGCCCCGTGCTCCGCGCCATGGCGCGCCGTCGCTCGATGACCCCCGTCCACAAGATGATCGGGAGGCCGACTGCGAGCAGCCCGATCG
>QHUY01000157.1 GCA_003223415.1 Gemmatimonadota bacterium | reverse complement strand
CCGACTGAAAGCGCAGCAGGCGGATCCGGTCGCTGTCCCGCATCGAAATAAGCGGCATCAGCCCCCGGTCCATGATCCGTTCCACGGCTCGCTCGCCGAGTACTGCCTCGGCGCAGGGCTTGGTGGTCGTCCCCCCGGGCCCCAAGAGGAGATGGAGCGGAAGCCCACCAATCTCGAGATTCATGCCAGGATAGGCCGGCCGACCGGACTCAGCGACCGCCTGGGCGAGTAACAGGAGGCAGGGAAATGCCGGATTGCCCCACAGATACTCCTCGTGTGCGGGGATGTCCGGGAACTCCTCGAACGGCACCCCCTCGCACCGGGTGCCGTGCTCGCCGTACGGCAGGCGTAGGAGGAACCGGGGCAGGGCAAGACCGATCCAGCGGGCCTCGGGCAGTCGTCGCAGGGAGAGCCACCCGGGATCGCTGGCGGCGGCCCAGTCGGACGGGTCGGGAGTGGATTCGAGCGAGTCGCAGCCCACGAGACGTGGATCGGCACCCCCGATCCAGGGCGCTCCGACGAGCTGTGCGACGGTCCCCAGCCGCCCGAGCAGCTGCAGGTCTCGAGCTTCCGGCGTGAAAGCATAAAGACCGCCGAGCGCGCCCCATCCTGCCGCCCGCACTGCGGCGGGCGGGTCGGCGAGCAGGCGGCAAACGGCGCTACTCCCGGCGTCCGCGCTCTCGAGCTGGTCGGCTGCGAGCTCTGCTTTGGTGACGTCGATCAGGTAGAGTCGCACGTCGGTGTCCGACTCAACGCCGTGCGCCAGGAGGCGCACCCCGCGCCACAGCGCCTCGAGGCCCTGGAATTCTGGATGATGGAGCAGCGCTCGGATACCGCTCGCGGCCGCCGCGTCCAACTCGGCGATGAGCGCTTGCCGGCGGGGATCGGCCGCCGGGACGAGATAAGGCGCGACGATGCGATTGAGGTAGGCCTGAAGGTCACCGCCCTCCAGGGGCGAGCGCTCGTCTGCAGCGCCCGGCGACTCCCGCACGATTTGGTCGAGCAGGTTGCCGGGCGTCCCGCTCGGCCGCGGAAGAGCGCCCCCGGCGACCTCCGAGCCCCCCCCACCCCCGCCCCCCCAGCCCTGCGACTCGCGCGGCGGCGAAGCCGAGCCACCGGACTCGACCAGGCGGCGCCGTAGCTCGCGGACACCTTCGAATACCGGAAGCCGGTCGTAGAGTCGGTCGGGGTGAAAGTCGTCGAGCTCCGCGAATCGCACGCGCACTGCGGGATCGCGTTCCCCCTGCAGACGCACGTGCAGCTCCGGGCGCAGCCGGGCGAGCACCTCGTCCAGATTGTCGCGGTCGACGACTACGGGCTCGCGGCCCGCGATCATCCGTCCGGCTTCAACGATGCCGCGGTGAGAGCGTGCGGAGAAATCCCCGAAGAGTGCAATGCAGAACGGCGCTGCGACATCGGGCCGCGCATCCACCGCCTCCGGCTCGACGCTCAGGCCGACCTCGATTCGATGGGAGCTGGGTCTGTCGGGCATGGCGGTCTTCAACGTGCCCTCGGCGCAGCGAGGCCGCAAGACGGCGAGCGGGCTGCGGGCTCTAGACTTGCGCCTGGGCCGGGCTAGGTTACCTGCCCATGCGCCAGCTGCAGCCCGTTCTGTGGACGAAGGGCGTCCTGCTCACGCCCCAACACCTCCAGACCCAGGATCGCTTTCTCGAAGACCTGCTCGAGTTTCAGCTCTTCGCGCTCACCTTTTGCCCGTGGGGGTTTCAACGCCTCAACATCGATCGCGAGGCGCTCGCGGGCGGGGTGCTCGGGATTTCGCAGGCCGCCGGCATCCTGCCCGATGGCCTGCTGTTCGAGATCCCCGACGCCGATCCAGCGCCGCCCCCGCGACCCCTCGAAGCCTGCTGGCAACCGGACCAGCAGACGCTGGACGTCTATCTGGCCATCCCCGAGCAACGCGACAACGGACTCAACGTCTCCTCCGGCCAGAAGGACCGGAACACGCGTTACCTCGCGGAGGTGCTGCTCCGACGGGATGAGAACACGGGCCTCGCCGAAAAGCCGTTGGTCGTGGCGCGCAAGAACTTCCGGATCCTGGTGGAGGGCGAAGCCGTCGAGGGGAACTCGGCGCTTCCCGTGGCGCGGGTCGTGCGGTCCTCGACCGGCACCTACCAGCTCGACCCGCACTTCGTCCCCCCGCTCATCGACATCTCGGCGAGCGAGTACCTGATGGCGGTCGCCCGGCGCCTGGTGGAGCTGCTCTCGGCCAAGAGCAGCGCCCTGTCCGACCGGCGGCGGCAGAAGAACCAGAACCTCGCCGAGTTCGGCATCGCCGACGTCGCGAACTTCTGGCTGCTGTACACGGTCAACACTCACCTCCCGGAAGTGCGGCACCTCTTCGAGGTCCGGCGGGGCCACCCCGCCGAGCTCTACGCCACGATGCTGGCACTTGCCGGGGCGCTCACGACCTTCTCAACGACCGTGCACCCGCGCGACCTGCCTCCGTACGATCACGCGAATCTATCCCGCTGCTTCGCCGATCTCGACGAGAAACTCCGGCTGTTGCTCGAAACCGTGGTCCCGGCCAATTACGTGTCGCTGCCGCTGCGCACGGTGCGGCCTGCGGTGTACGCCAGCGCGCTCGACCGGGATGAGTATCTCGCCGCCGACGGTTGGTACCTCGCGGTGAACGCCGAACTGGAGCAGACCAAGCTCATGCAGGCGGTGCCCGAGCTCGTCAAGGTCAGCTCCGCGGATCATATCGAGCACCTGATCAAGCAGGCCCTCCCCGGTCTCCAGCTCACACACATTCCCAGCCCTCCCGGTGCGATCCCTGTGAAGACCGGCTACCAGTACTTCCGTGTCGGCAAGACGGGGCCCGAGTGGCAAGCGATCACGCGCGCCCGCAACGTGGCGGCGTATGTGCCTGGGGAGCTGCCGAGCGTGGAGCTGGAGCTCCTCGTCGTTCTGCCGACCAAGTAGCGGAGCTGCGACTACTTCTTTAGAGCGAAAAAGACGACGAGCGCCGCCGCGAGCACGAAGACCACGCCCAGCGCGACGAACAACCAGACAAGCGACGGACGTTCTCCCTCATCTTCCGCCGCCGGCTCGGCCGGCGGGGGCGGGGGGGGAGCCGCCTTCGGGCGGCCGCCGCCTTGTGCGGGCGAGGTGGACGGCGCGGGCATGCCGGCAACGATGCGTGTGAACTCGCTCGGGCCAAACCCTGCGGGCTGTGCGGGCGCCCTGGGCGCCGCGCCGGGCGCTGCTGGCGCCGACGGCAGGCCGGCCATGAGACTTGTGAACTCACCGGGCGCCGCTTTGGCGGGGGATCCGGACACCGGTGGCGGACCACTCAGCGGAGACGGTCCACCCGCCGCAGGCGGATTCGTGGGGTCGCCTGGGGAGTCCGCGGCCGCTCGCAGCAGCTGCGTGAATCCGCCCGGAGCGTTCGCTCCTCCTCCCCCCCCCCCTCCCGCTCCTGCTCGCGGCGGGTGGGCGGGCTGCCGGTGGAGGGGCGGCTCAGGTGCCGGCGGCTCGGCCAGCGGCGGCGGAACGTTGGCCGCGCCGCTGTCGGATGCCGCCGCCAGGCCGTCCTGGGGCCCAAATAACCGCGTGAACTCTCCGGGCGCACTGGGTGGTGGCGGGCTCGCGGCGGGCCGCTCAGATCGACCGATATCCTCCGCGGGTCCGCCTTGCTTCCAGCGAATTAGCGGCTTCCCCGCCGGGGGAGGGGACTCCGCTGGTGGGCTGTCGCGCCAGCGAACGACGACCTTGGGCCGCTCTGGTTGGGACGGGGTGGGGGGCGAGTTGGGCGCCGGTGGCGGCTCGGAGGGAACGGCTGTCGGCGCACTGGCCCCGGGTCCAAAGAGCTGTGTGAAGTCCCCGGGCGGGGATGCGCTCTTCGCGGTAGCTGGAGTCGCTGGCGGCACGCTCGGAGGTGCAGATTCGCCACGGCTTGCGGCGGGGGCAGGCGATTCAAGGCCCCCACCCTGTCGGTCGGGAAGCGCCCCGAAGAGCCCCGTGAATTCACCCGCGCCCGGGGGGGGGGTCTCTGGTGCCGACGACTGAGCCTTTGCCACCGCGGCGGCTGGAGGAGGCTGTGCGGACGCGGTGGGCGAGTTGGCAGCTGCCGGCCGCTCGAGCACTGGCGTCTTGGGCACTTCGGCCGGTCCAAAGAGCTGCGTGAACTCGCCGCGAGGCGGGCGATTGGGCTGCAGGGCCGGGGCCGTCGGCGCCGTGGGGGTGCTTCGCGTTCTGATCTCCAGCCATTGGGCGAGGGTCTGGAAACCTTGGAGATATTCGGTGACGAGGACCGGCGCTCCGTCCACGTCGAGAATCTCGAGGATCTTCTTGTGGTCCACGGCGTCGAGCCGATGGACCAGGCTGCGCACGTGGTCGACTTCGTCGCGGGGTGCGGAGTCGAGGGAGTGGACCATGACCACGCGACCGGAGGAGTCGACCGCCTGATAGCTGGCGACTCCCCGTTGCGTCAGGCGCTTCTGGAGCCGGTACTTTGCGCGGAATTCGTCAAGGGTCATGGACGCGGTAGTTGCCCCTCAGCTTACTTGCTGATAAATCTACGCGAATCTACCCCTTGCATGAGGGCACAGCAAGCTCGATACGCGAGATGAGAAATCTCTCGAAGGTCGTCTGGCAGGAGGGCATGCACCTGGCGCAGCACCACTTCCAGGTGCAGAGCCGCTACTTCGAGGACTCGATCGCCTTCGCCCTGTCGCAGCTCTTCTTCAAGCCGTACGGGCTCGCGGGTTACGACTTCGACGCGGAGGCGCTGCGGAACGGCACGGTGGCCGTCGTCCACGCGCGCGGCGTCATGCCCGACGGCCTGGGGTTCCACTTTCCCGAGGCGGATCCGCTGCCCCCGCCACGCGAGGTGCGTGAGCTCTTTTCACCCACGCAGGAGAGTCACGTGGTCTTCCTCGCGATTCCACCGTATCGGGCGGGCCAAGCGAACTGCTCCCTTGGGCCGACCGCGGCAGACGGGGGGGGGGGCGCTCGCTACCTGGCCGAGCAGAGCCCGGTCGCCGATGACGTGACCGGTCGCGACGAGAAACCCGTCAGCCTGGGTCGGAAGAACTTCCGGCTGCTCCTGGACGTGGAGCTCCGCGACGATCTGGTCGCGCTGGCCCTCGCGCGCGTCCGGCGCGACGGCGCGGGCAACTTCATTTACGATCCCGACTACATTCCGCCGCTGCTCCAAGTCGGCGCCAGCGAGACTCTGATGGAGCTGTTGCGGCGGGTGATCGAGATCCTCGACGCCAAGAGCGAGACGCTGGCCGGCCAGCGACGCAAGGATCAGAAGGAGCCTGCCGCGTCGGCGACCCGCGACGTCGCGAGTTTCTGGCTCACCCACGCGATCCATTCGAGTCTCGCGCCGTTGCGCCACGTCCTCGAGGTGAAGCGCTCGCGGCCCGAGCAGGCGTACGCTGAGCTCGCGCGCCTGGCCGGGGCGCTGTGTACGTTCGCGCTCGACTCGCACCCGCGCGGGCTGCCGGCCTACGACCACGATCGGCTCGGGGAGTGCTTTGGCGCGCTGGAGCGTCACATTCGCACGCACCTCGAGTTGGTCGTTCCGACGAACTGCGTCTCGATCCCGCTCGCCCGGACGCGCAAGATGCTGCACACCGGAGCGGTCCGCGACCAGCGCTGCTTCGGCCCCTCACGTTGGGTGCTCGGCGTCCGCTCCCCCGGCAAGCCGGCGGAAGTGATCGCCGCCGTGCCGACGCTGGTGAAAGTGTGCGCCGGCCAGCACATCGTCCGGCTGGTAAGCTCCGGGCTGGCCGGCCTCGCCCTCGAACACCTGCCGGCCGCGCCGTCGGCGGTTCCCCGCACCCCGGGAGCCCACTACTTCAGCGTCGGTCGCGCCGGGCCGTGTTGGGAGGCGATGGTCAAGACCGGCGACGTCGGCGTGTACGCCCCGGAAGCGCTAGCCGACGCCGCTTTCGAGCTCCACGTCGTTCTCGAATCGGCGCGCGGCTGATCGTATGACGCTCGCGGCGCCCGTCATCGACGCGAGGGAGGGTGCCCACCGTCGTGGGCTCCTCGCGCTCGCTCTGCAGGAGGTTCTGACCGCCATCGCCCGCGTGCGTGCCAATCGCCAGAGCGTCGCCGACGGGGCGACCTTCCGCAACCACGTCAAGCAGCTCCTGACCAGCGGGCACGAGGAGGCGCGCCGGGCCGGGTAC
>QHUY01000156.1 GCA_003223415.1 Gemmatimonadota bacterium | reverse complement strand
CGCGCTCCCGGCTACGCCGAGCAGCTCGAGGGCGGGAGCGATATCGGGAACGGGTTCGGCACGGATGGCCTCGTCGGTGAGGAGCAGCGAGGCGAGCTCGGCGACCTGCGCGAGACTGTCGCGGATGGCGGCGGGGTCGGCGGCCGGTCGGCGCGCCATCACCCGGGCCGCGCCGAGCGGGCCCACGGCGTGTGCCGCCACCCGCGCCAGCGCGGCGGGGAATTCGAGCGTCTCCAGCACGGAGAGTACCTCACCCCCTGGCCCCCTCTCCGCGTTGGAGGGGACCTCACCCCCTGGCCCCCGCTCCGCATTGCGGGGTACCTCACCCCCTGGCCCCCTCTCCGCATTGCGGGGTACCTCACCCCCTGGCCCCCTCTCCGCATTGCGGAGAGGGGGAACGCGGGGGTGAGGTCCTGCATTCATACGGCGGCCGACAGCTCCTCGCGGGCGATCTGGTTGATGAGTTTCCCGTCCGCCCGCCCCTTGTAGTGCGGCATCACCTTCCCCATCACCTGTCCCAGGTCCCTCGCCCCGCCGGCGATAGCAGCCCGCACGGCAGCGCGAATCTCGTCGGGCGGGACAGCAGCCGGGAGGAATTCCTCGAGCATCTTCACCTCCGCGAGCTCCCTGTCGGCCAGGTCCTGGCGCCGGGCCGCGGCATACTGCTCGGCGGCTTCACGCCGCCGCTTGATGCCGCGCCGCAGCACCTCCGCCGTCTCGTCATCAGAAGGTGGGGGGGGGTGCTGGAGCTCGAATTCGCGGTTCTTGAGATCTGCGAGGATCGTCGAGAGAAGCAGGGTGCGCGCCTGGTCGCGTTGCTTGCGGGCCTCGTTCATCGCCGCGCGCAAGCGCTCCGGCAGGCTCGCCACGATCAGACGGGGCGCGTCCGCCGAGTCTTGCGGCGCGCCGCGTTCATCTTGCGCTTTTTGCGCTCGCTCGGCTTTTCGTAGTGGCGGTGTTTGCGCAGGTCCGAGAGAATCCCGGCCTTTTCGCACTTTTTCTTGAAGCGCTTCAGAGCGCGCTCAAAGCTCTCGTCATCATGAATGATGACTTCCGGCATCGGATCTCACCTCATCCTTGGGGCGTGGCCGGGCCCGCTAAATGTGATGGACGCAAAAACTTACCGGAGCGGAGCCGGTGCGGCAACCCTCACCCCCACCCATCCCGTGCCTCACCCCGGCGGCCACGTCATCCGCCGCCCGCCCAGCAGATGCGCGTGGAGATGGAACACCGTCTGCCCGCCGTCGGGATTGGTGTTCACCACCACCCGGTAGCCCCGCTCCGCGATCCCCGCCTCGCGCGCCAGGTTGCCCGCGAACACCAGCATCTCCCCCAGCAGCCCAGCGTCCCGTGCGTCGTTCAAGGACGAGACGTGCTGCGTGGGGATGATCAGGACGTGGGTCGGCGCCTGCGGATTGATGTCGCGGAACGCCAGCAACCGGCCGTCGCGCTTCACGATCGTCGCCGGAATCTCGCCTCCTGCGATCTTGCAGAAGAGGCAGTCGGTCGCGCTCACTCGGCCCCAAAGGCCTCGCGAATCTGCTGCCAGAACTTCTTGCCTGCCGTTTCCGCCGACGGCGCCGCGCCTTCCACCTGCTGCAGCTCGCGCAGCAGGCGCTCCTGCTCGGAGGTCAAGTCGGTGGGTGTCCACACGTGGATGCGCACGTGCAGGTCGCCGTGACCCCCCTCGCCGAGGCGCGGCAGTCCCTTGCCGCGCAGGCGGTACACCGTGCCGGTTTGGCTGCCGCGCTGCAGCTTGAGCATCGTCGGCCCGTAGGGCGTGGGGATCTCCACCTCGGTGCCCAGGGCCGCCTGGCTGAACGAGACCGGCAGGTCGTAGATCAGGTCCTCGCCGCGGCGCTCGAAGCGGGGGTCTTCCTTGATCTCGAGCACCGCCACGAGATCGCCCGGCGGGCCGTTGCGCGGGCCCGGCACGCCCTGCCCCCGGAGGTTGAGATAGTGGTGATCGGCGACACCCGCCGGCACGTCGATCTGCACCGTCTTCTCGGCCTTCACGCGCCCATCGCCGCGGCAGGTGGCGCACGGGTCCACGACCACCGTTCCCTCCCCCGCGCAAGTCGGGCACGGCGACACCGACACGAATTGCCCGAACATCGACTGGGCGTGGCGTCGCACCTCCCCGCTGCCGCCGCAGGTGGCGCAGGCGCTCGCCCTGGTGCCGGGCGTCGCACCGGAGCCCTTACACGTCGGGCACACATCCAGAGTGCGCAGCCGCACGGATTTCGTCGTCCCGGTCGCCACCTCGGCGAACGTCAACCGTAACGCGACCTTCAGGTCCGGTCCGCGCCGCCGGTCGCGGCGCGCGCGCTCGCCGCCGCCGAAGAACGCATCGAAGCCGCCCAGCCCCCCGAAGTCGCGCATGAAGATGTTCAGCGCGTCGCTGATGTCGAAGTGGGAGAATCCGAAGCCGCCCGCCCCGCCCGCGCCACCGCCCCCCCGCAGCGCCGCCTCGCCGTAACGGTCGTAGGCAGCCCGCTGCTCCTGGTTGCGCAGCACGTCGTAGGCCTCGGTGATCTCCTTGAACTTCTCCTCGGCCGCCTTGTCGCCGTGGTTGCGGTCGGGATGGTACTGCATCGCAAGCTTGCGGTAGGCCTTCTTGATGTCGGCCTCGGGGGCATCGCGGGGCACGCCCAGCACCCCGTAGAGATCCCCGCCTCCCCCGCCTCCCCCGCCTCCCCCCCCGCTCTTCCGGCTCATTGCAGCAGCTCGCTGACCAGCCGGCTGGTGTGGTCCACCAGCGCGACGATCTTGTCGTAGGGCATCCTTGTCGGCCCCAGCACCCCGATCACGCCGGCCAGCGGCCCGGAGCGATACGGCGAGGTCACAAGCGTGAAGCTCGACAGCTTCGGATCGTGGTGCTCGCTGCCGATCGTGATCGTGAGGCCCTCGCCCAGCCGCTCGGCCAGCGCCTGGCGCAGCACGTCCCGCCGTTCGGTCATCGCCATCAGCCCCTGCAGGCGCTCGGCGGTAGCGAACTCCGGCTGCCCGGCGAGCAGCTGCGCGCTCGACAGCACCACGCCGCTCGCGTCGGGACCGGCGGCCGGCACGTCGAACAGCTCTTCGGCCTCCTGAATAAAGATGTTGATGAGCTCGCTCGAGCCTGGGGCCGACGTCGCGTCGCGCAGCCGGTCGGACAGCGTCCCCCGGATCTCCCGCAGCGTGAGCCCCGCCAGACGCTCGTTCAGTACTATGGCTACCTGCACGACCGCCTCAGCCGCCATGTACGAGGGGACCTCGACGAAGATCGTCCGCACCACGCCGCTCTTCAGCGTCAACACCAACAGCAGGCGGTCGGCGGAGATCTGGAGCAGCTCCAGCCGCTCCAGCACGGCCTCGTCGAGCGACGGGCTCACCGCCATCCCGAGCTCACGCGTGAGCAGGCCGAGCACCTGGGCTGCGCGGTAGAGGATCTGGTCCACGGCAGTTCGCTCGCTCGTCAGCTCCTCGCGGATCTGGCTCGCCTCCGAGGGCGAGACGGGGGCTGGCGGGAGGCGCATCAGCGAGTCCACGTAGGCCCGGTATGCAAGGTCGGTCGGAATCCGACCCGCAGAGGTGTGGGGGTGGTACAAATACCCCTTCTCCTCCAGGTCGCTCATGGTATTGCGAATCGTGGCAGGCGAGAGCCCGAGTCCCAGACGTTTGGCGATCGTCCGGCTGGCCGCCGGCTCGGCCGTCTGGACATAAGTCTCGATGACGGCACCGAGCACCTGCCGCTCGCGATCTGTCAGGGGGGTAGTCATATCAGCCAAACCGTTTCACGCGAACAATTTACGAAGCGACCGCACGCGGGGTCAAGTCACGCACCAGGGCGTCGAGACGCAACCACCCCTCCGCAGTGCACCGCACCCTTCCACCGCTCTCCTCGACCCACCCTTGCCCTTCCCAGGCGGTCAGGCGGTCGGGCGGACAGTCGGACTGAGAGAGCCCTTCCTCCGTCCGCAACGCCAGGTACAGCCGCTCCAGTTCCTGTTGCTCGGCGGTGAGCACCTCCTCGGATTCCACTGGGGAGCGGCCGGCCTGCACTGCCCGTCTGTATGCCTCCCAGGCAGAGAGGTTCCAGCGTCGCGACCGGCCGTCGAACGAGTGGGCGGCCGGGCCGAGGCCGAGGTAGGGCCGGCCTGACCAATAGGCGGAGTTGTGGCGCGAGCGAGCGCCGTCCCGGGCGGCGTTCGAGATCTCGTAGAAACGATAGCCGGCGGCGGCGAGCCGCTCGTACGCCAGGAGGTATTCCGCGGCGTAGCGTTCGTCGTCGGGGGGAGTCGCGGCCCCCCGCGAGATCCAGCGCGCCAGCGGCGTCCGCGCTTCGACGGTGAGACCGTAGAGCGAGAGGTGCGAGGGGCGCAGGGAGAGGGCGAGATCGAGATCTCGGCTCCAGTCCCGCTTCAGCTCGGCGGGGAGTGCGAAGATCAGGTCGAGCGAGATGTTGTCGATCCCCACGCCGCGGAGTGCGTGCACCGCTGCGCCGATGCGGGCGGCGTCGTGGGAGCGATGCATCCAGGCAAGGACCCCGTCGTCGAAGGACTGGGCGCCGAGGGACACGCGATTGACGCCCGCCGCTCGCCAGGCTCGGGCGTTCTGCGGAGTTACGTCCTCCGGGTTGGCTTCGAGGGTGACCTCGAGAGTGCGGAATGCGGAATGCGGAATGCGGAATATCAGGGCAAGCTCCTGCAGCAGCCTACTGATCGCACCAGGGGGGAGAAGAGAGGGGGTGCCACCGCCGAAGTACAGTGTTTCGAGTGGCCCGGAGTCAGCCGAGCCGAGGAGGCGCAGTTCCGCCAAGACAGCATCTGCGTACTCCCGCGCTGGGATCCGCTGCCGTACCGCGATGGAGAAGTCGCAATACGAGCAGCGGCGGACGCAGAAGGGGACGTGGACGTAGAGATGCACGATTGAAACCTAGTGCGGAGTGCGGAATGCGGAATGGTGAAGACAATGCGGAATTCGGAATGCGGAATGCGGAATAGCAAGGTGAGGTCGTGGCGAACAAGACTTGCCCTTCTATTCCGCATTCCGCATTCCACATTCCACATTGAGGGAAAACCGCATGCCCGGCTCTTGCCTCACGAGCCCCCTCATCTCAAGCGCCGTGAGGGCCGTGAGGACCGAGCTCGTGTCGGCGCGCGCGGCCGCGACCAGCTGGTCTACGTGCCGCGGCTCGGTGGCGAGCACGTCCCACAGCGTCCGTTCGAGCGGCTCGAGATCGGCGGGCACGGCTCGTTCGGGTGGGTTAACCCCGGGGCCATGCCCCGGGGAATCCGGGAGCGTGAGCCCCAACTCCTCCAGCACGTCGGCGGGGGACAGCGCGGGCTTGGCCCCCTGTTGGATGAGCTTGTTGCAACCGAGCGAGGTGGGGCTCGTGATGGGGCCGGGCACGGCGAGGACAGTCCGGCCCTGGTCGAGTGCAAAGTCGGCCGTGATCAGCGCACCCGAGCCCGGCGCGGCTTCGATGACGACGGTGACGGCGGCGAGCCCTGAGATCAGCCGGTTGCGGCGCGGGAAGGCGCCGGCGTGCGGCCGCTCCCCGGGCGGCAGCTCCGTCACGAGGCAGCCGTGAGCCAGCATGCGTTCATACAGCTCGCGGTTGGACGCCGGGTAGATCACGCCGAACCCGTTGCCCAACACGCCGACGCTGGCGCCACCCGCGTCCAGGGCGGCGGCGTGCGCCAGCGCGTCGATCCCGCGCGCCATGCCGCTCACGATCACCGCGGCGCGCGCCGCGCCACCGGCGAGGAGGCGGGCGGCCTCGGCGCCGTAGGCGCTGTGGTTGCGACTCCCCACCATGGCCGATGCGGGCCGGGACAACAGGCGAGCGTCCCCCCAGACGTACAGCAGGACCGGCGCGTCCGGAATCTCGCCCAGC
>QHUY01000153.1 GCA_003223415.1 Gemmatimonadota bacterium | reverse complement strand
GACTACACGGGTCGTCCCGTGTTTCTCAATTTCTGGGCCTCCTGGTGCACGCCGTGCCGCGGGGAGATGAAGGACATCATCGCCGCGTACGAAGCCCACAAGGGTCAAGATCTGCAGGTGCTGGCGATCAACCTGACGGATCAGGAGCGGACCAAGGATGTGCACAAGTTCGTGGACGACTTCCAAATGCCCTTTCCGGTACTGCTCGACCAGAAGGGCAAGGTCCGCAAGAGCTACGCGCTGCGCGGCGTGCCGACCTCGGTGTTCATCGATGCTCAAGGCGTCGTGCGCTTAGTCAACCCCGGCCCGATCACGAGCGAGACGATTCAACGGGGGCTCGCCGAGATCCTTGCGGCGCAGTAGCGGACTGCAGGTGATTCCAGGAGGAGGTTCTATGCGCGTTCACCCAGTGGCCGTCCTCGCGATGAGCCTCGGCCTCCTCGCGCTTCCGAGGCAGTCGTTCGCTCAGGGCTGAATGCCGGTGCGCTTTACAACCCCCAGTTTGGGGGGACAGGGCGAATTGCAGGTGGCGGATCTCGCGGCTCACCAGTGGCGGCTCGCAGTCGGGTACCGGCACCTCCACGCCGACCAGTTGTTCGTCGGGACTCAACTGCTCGCGACCAACCGGCCGCTCATCATCAACCTCCACTCGGTTGATGTCACCACGTCGTACGCCGTGAGCGATCGATTCACCCTGAGCCTCACGGTACCCTTCCTGTACGGCATGCAGTCGCGGTTCTATGCGGACTCCGCTCGCCACGCCGTCACAGCGGTGGGACTCGGGGATGTGAGTCTGGTCGGAAGCCGGTGGTTGTTGGACCCCCACAACCACTCGGGAAACATCGCGCTTGGCCTCGGCGTCAAGGCGCCCACGGGATCTCACACGGCGACCGACACCTACTTCCTCGCCAGCAGCTCGTCGATCCAGTACCCCGTGGACCAGTCCATCGAGCCCGGGGATGGCGGCTGGGGCATCATTCTGCAGCTGCAAGCGTACCGTCGAGCATTCCACAACGGCACGGCGTACTTGACTGGCTCGTACTTGATCAATCCGCGCCGCCTGAGCGACGTCGCGAAAGACCCGGGCGGAACCGTTTACTGGTCCGTGCCCGACGTCTATTCCGCACGTCTGGGGCTGGCGTACGCGCTGTGGCCGCAGCAGGGGATCTCCGCCAGTCTCGGTGGACGGATCGACGGCCAACCGGTTCGCGATCTGATTGGCGGCGGCGACCCCGGCTTCCGGAGACCAGGATACTCCATTTCCCTCGACCCCAGTGTGGCGCTCACGACGGGGCCGAGCCAGTTCACCTTGAGCGCGCCGATCAGATTGGGTGCGAACCGCGAGGCGAGCGTGCTCGACCTGCAGACGGGCAAACACGGCGGAGGGGACTTCGCCAGCACGTTGATCTTCGTGAGCTATTCGCGGCGGTTCTGAGGCGGTCAAGAGGCGTCGAGGCCCGCTACGGGGTCTCCACGCCTCTCGGCAGCCCTGCTTGATCCCTCTCACGGCACCACCACAGCCGAACCGCGCGACCGATCGACCTCAGCGGCAAACCGAGCGACGTTCCGTCCGAGTTGCGCCCCCGTCTCAACGTCGAACCGGTAATGAATGCCGGCGTAAATCCGCGCGAGCCCGGCTTGAGCCACCATGGCATCCAGGCTATCGGCTTTCGCCGGGAAGAACGCGCTCAGAACCCCGGCGGCCGCACCGCAGTAGCAGCTGTGCGCCGAAGGGTACGACGGATGATTGGGCAGACCGATCGCGGGGATGAGCTTGATGAGGGGGTCGGCCTGCGGGGGACGAATGAACCAGTACGTGAGCTTCGCGTCCCAGCAGCCGATCGCCGCGTCCATCATGGCGGCCTCGAGCAGCGCATACACGTGCGTCGCCTCGCGTTCGTGCAGCCCGCTCTGCTCGATCCAACCGGTGGCGACCGTATTCCAGAGACCTCCGATGCTGGTCGTGCCCGCGCCCCTTGCCCAGAACAGGGCGATGTTCAGCTGCTCAGCCGTGCGGGTATCGGAGATGCTTCGCACCTCGGCGAGCGCCGCGAGGTAGTCCGGCGACCCGAACGCCGGCGGCGCGGCCGGCCGGAACTGATCGGCCGACGTCAGGAAGAACGGGCGCATCCCTGGGAGCTGCGCGTTGGCAGGTGGCTGAGGCGGCTTCGCGCTGCTGAACCACAGCCCCGGCCCGACCGGCACCGTGCCGGTCCAGGGCAGGTCGAACCCGTCGGTCTGGGCCCGCGCGATCATCTCCGCCCCCACCTGCCGGCCCACGGCCTCGCCGCGAGCGAAGTCGGGATGCGGCTGCCCCGGTCCCGCGTTCGCCTGTTGCTCGACCTTGTCCTCGAACAGCTGCGCGTCGGCCGGATCGAAGTAAGTCAGCACGGCAGCGGACGCGCCCGCCACCGCCCCGCGGTCGACTTCGAGCCGGCTGCGACCGCCAGACCCGAGACCATCACCGCGCGTGAGATCCGTCTCGGACTCGCTTCCGCCGATCGCGTCCTCGGCGCGCACCACCGCGTCATACTGCGCCACGCTGAGATAGGCGTACACGCGCGTCGCCTTCGCGGAGTTACCCGACAGCGTGGACTGCATGATGAAGTTGCGCGCGAGTTCCTGCCAAGCAGGACTCGCGAGCCCTTCGGTGAACGGCACGCCGCTCGCGTCGGCCATGAGGGCCCTTGATGCGCCAGGGCCTACCACTTGCTTATCGGAATCGCACGCGTAGGCCAGAGCCGCCAGCGCGCACAGCAGGGTGATTCTTTCGATCGGTCTCATCGGACACCTCCTATTCGTTGCCTGCCCTCACGACAATCAGCCGGGCCTTCCGGTTGACGGTCCCAGCTTGAGCCGGGTGCGTCACCACGCCGTGACCATCGTGTCACCGCGGGCGGTGACGGCTCTCATCGTCCCTGTTACTGGTCGATCCGCTGCCGCGTTGTCACGTAGAGATCGCTCCCGCCGAACCCGCCGAGGCGTCCTGAGAAGAAGTAGAGGGTGGTCCCATCAAAGGAGAGCGCCGGGGCGCCGTCACGGGCCGCACTGTTGACCACCGGCCCGAGGTTCAGCGGCGTGGACCACGCATCGAGAGCGCTCGCGCGAGTCGAGACGTAGAGATCTCGGTCGCCGAGCCCACCCGCGCGGTCCGAGGCTACGAAGATCTCGAGCCCGTCGCGCCGGATCGCCGTGCGTGAGTCGCGACCCGAGCTATTGAGCTCGGCGACCAGCACACCTGGACCAAACGCACCATCGTCGCCGCTGCGGGTGCTCGTGTAGATGTCGAAACCACCGAGGCCGCCCGGCCGGTTACTGGCGTAGTAGAGAGTCGTCATCCCCGTGACGTCGTCTTCGAAGAAGGTGGGGAAAAGCTCGTCAGAAGGGGTGTTCACCACGCATCCGAGGTTGACGGCCGGTTCCCAGCCGAAGTCGTCCTTCGCGTCGTGGCGGTGCGAGACGTACAGGTCGACGCCGCCACACCCGCCGGTGCGGAAACTCTGGAAGTACATCCGGTGTCCATCGGGCGACAAAGCGGGCGCCAGGTCGGCAGCGTTGGAATTCACGTTCGGGCCCAGCGGCTGGGGTGGGCCCCATGGATCATCCACGCTCGCACGCTGCGAGACCCAAATGTCAAGATCGCCCAACCCTCCGGGACGATCAGTACTGATGTACAAGCTGAGTCCGTCTTTCGAGATCGCGGGATCCGCGTCGATGAAGGAGGTGTTGATCACGGGACCCAGGTTGACCGGTGCCGACCACGGTCCGTATGCGAGCTGGTCGTCCGCAATGTCGTGAGCTGTGACCTTGGCTGCGGGCCCAACCGGCCTGTCGTCGGGACCGCACGCGACTGCCAGGGCTGCGAGCACCGCCAGCCGCGCGATCCTTCCATTGGTTGCGATCATCGTCCCCCTCCTGCTGGTGATTAATTGCCACGCCTTTGTTGCCGGGCTACGTTTCGACTGCGGAGCCAGTCTAGGGGAGCGGCGTAGCGTCCCTGTGACGCGAGCGTGACGCTGGTCGTCACGGCCCCCCGGGTCGTGCGTGGATCTCTGGAACGGCGCCGCGTGC
>QHUY01000152.1 GCA_003223415.1 Gemmatimonadota bacterium | reverse complement strand
CGTCTCCTTCCACGACCACCTCGTGCCCGGCCTTCACCAGCCGGCCCACCACCTCAGGCACGAGCGCGACGCGGCGCTCGCCAGCGACGGTCTCTTTCGGGATCCCCACTCTCATCTACTAGACCTCAGGGCGAAGAGTCGTGGGGAAGTTATAGAAGATTGGCGGTTCGGAAAGACGGGCGGCATGTTGAAGGCATGAAGCAGCGGACGGTCGGACAGTCGGACGGTCGGATGGTGAGGGGGCTGCTGGGAGTTGTCATTGTTCTGTCCGTCGGTCCGACCCTCCGACGGTCAGTGCCCCGACGGCGCGCCGCTTCTCCCCCCAGGGACGTCGCCCCCTGTTCCACTCTTGCCAGGTGTCGCTCTTCGTACCTCACCCCCAGTCCCCTCTGCCTGTCCCTAGCGTACCTCACCCACTATCCCGCCTTGCCGGTTGTGGCTCTTTGCACCTCAGCTGTCCCCCTCTCCCAGCCTGAGCCCGGTGTCCCTCTTGCCGGTTGTGGCTCTTTGTACCTCACCCCCTGTCCCCCTCTCCCTGTCGGGAGAGGGGGGACGAAGGACGATGTAGGAGCGGACGCAGCAGCTGCTCCAGCCGCTTCCGGCTCAACTCCCGATTCCGCACGCGCAGGACACGGTAGCCCCGTGCCTCGAAGTGTGCAGTCCGCGCTGCGTCGTAGCCTGCCCGTGCCGCATGATCGTGAGGGGCTCCGTCCAACTCTAGTACCAGCCGCAGGCGTGGACAGTAGAAGTCCACGATGAATCCGCAGAGTACGTGCTGGCGCCGGAACTTGAGGCCGAGGATCTTGTGGTTCCGCAGCAACGACCAGGCAGAGCGCTCGGCAGGCATCGGATCGCGCCGCAGCCTCCGAGCGAGCTCAAGCTTGGTGGTGTCTGGGTAGTCGCGGCGATCGAGCCGATGGCGAAGCATGCGCACAACATGGCCAAGTGACCGCCAGTCTACGGCATCGAAAAATCCTGGCTATGCGTCCGAATACCGCAGCGGCAGAAGGCGATTCTCGTTCCCCCTCTCCCGATAGGGAGAGGGGGACAGGGGGAGAGGTACTTTGGTCGGGGAATGCGCCAAGGGGAGAGGTACTTTGGTCGGGGCATGCGGACAGGGGAAGAGGTCCTTTGGTCGGGGAATGCGGCAGGGGGACAGGTACCTTGGTCGGGGAATGAAGAGGTACTTTTGCTCGGGACATGCGGCACAAGGGGTGAGGTACCACAGGCATCTAGTGATCCCGCTCAGGATGCGACACAGCTGCCTAGCGCCTCCTCGAAATCGTCCACCATCCGCTCCAGCGTAAACCGCTCCTCCGCCCGGCGGCGTGCCTCGGCGCCAAGGGCTTCCCGACGCCCGGCGTCGCCGAGCAGGGCCTGCAATTGGTCCGCGAACGCGCGGGGATCCTCAGGCGGCACGAGAACGCCGGCCTCACCGATCAGCTCGGGCGTGCCACCGCCCGCCACGGCGAGCACCGGCCGACCGCAGGCGAGGGCCTCGATCAACACCAGCGCAAACACCTCATCGGGCCGTGTGTGGACGACGCAGGTGGCGGCGTTGTACGCGCCCACCAACTCCACCTCACGCATCGCGCCGAGAAACCGCACGTCTACGCCGAGGGCGCCGGCCCGCCCCTGCAGCTCTCCCTGAAGCTCCCCCACGCCGCACAACACCAGCGGCGGTGCGTCACCGCCTAGCAGCTCCAGACCTGCCAGCGTCAGATCCCACCGCTTCTCGGGGGTCAGGGCGCCCACGCCGACCAACAGTGGACCGGCACCGAGGCCGTGACGCTCCCGAAACGCCCGGCCGGACGCGCGGTCGGGGCGAAAGAAAGCGCAGTCCACCCCGTTGGGAATCACGCGCCGCCTCGCGCGTCCCATCCATGGCGCGACACGCAACGCATCGGCCGCCAGCCGCTCGGTCAGGTACACGGTCAGCCGGACCCGCCGGTAGGCGAGGCGGGTACGCAGGTCGGTCGCGGGAAGCGGCGTGCTGAGGCAGTGGACGATGGCAACCGGGCGAGCGAGCGATGCGACGGCGGCGAGCCGGATGTCCCGCGGCCGATCGGTCACCACGACGTCCGCGTCCAGCTCGGTCAGCGCCCGGTGCAACGCCCGCGCGTGCCGCCAGCCGGTGTGGGCGATGTTCGTTTCCTGCACCGGCACGCCGCGCTCGGCAAACTCGTCGGCCAGCTCGGGCCGCGGCACGAGCGCCCGCACCTGGTGCCCGCGCATCAGCAGCCCGCGCCCGACGGTGGCAAACACGGTCGCCGAGCCGCGCCACGCGTGCGAGGAGTACATGATCGCGACGCGCAGCGGCCGCCGCGACGCCGTCATCCCCCCCGCGGCAGCCGCGCCCGCTCCTTCTGCTGCGCCAGCATCCGCTCGGCGAAATCGACGCGCTCGGCCAGCTCGCTCATCTGCTGGCGCAGCGACTCCACCTCCCCGGCGAGCTGACGCACCTCCACCGACGCCGCGGCGCTACGCCCGACCCCCTCCTGCACCCCCCACTCCCGCAACGGCAAGGCCTCGGCGTCGCGGAACTCGCCGGCCAGGAGCAAGACCATGTCGTAGAACCACCACACGCCCATGCCGCCGAGCGTCAGCGCCATGAACACCGCGCTCTGGGGGCGTCCCACGTAGAAGCGATGCAGACCCAGCGGTCCACCCACCACACCGAGGATGAGGGCCACCCCGCGCGAGCGCGGCGAGGTCGACTCGCCAGGGGGCGGGGGGGGGGGGCCGGCGTCGGAGTCGTCGTACGGTGCGGGGAGGCGGCCGCTCATGGCACCATCGCCTCGGCTTCGATCTCCACCAGCATCGCCGGATCCACGAGGGCGCTCACCTGCACCATGGTCGCGACTGGCCGGATCTCGCGAAAGAACTCCCCGTGCGCCCGTCCCACGTGCTCCCAATCCTTGATGTTCATCACGTACACGCGCGTGCGCACGACGTCCCGCAGTCTGGCGTCCGCCTTCACCAGGGCGCGCTCGATGTTGCGCAGCGCCTGGACGGTTTGGGCGTAGGGATCGCCCGCGCCCACGATTTGACCGCTCTCATCCGTCGCCGTAGTGCCCGCCACGTACACCAACTGGCCGACCCGCACCGCGCGCGAGTACCCGACCACCGGCTCCCACGGCGTGCCGCTCGAGATGTTGATCCGCTTCATGGCCGCGCGTCCTTGTCCCGCCCCAGCACGTGCCGGAGGGCGGCTTCGAGGTGAGGATAGACGAAAGCATAACCCGATGCCTGCAACTTCGCGGGCACGACCCGGCTGCCGCTGAGCAGCGCGGCATCCGCCGCTTCGCCGAACACGAGCCGTAGCGCGAACGCCGGGACCGGCAGCAGTGCCGGCCGCCCCAGCACGCGCCCCAGCGTGCGGGCGAATTCGCGGCTTGTCACCGGGTACGGCGTCGTCAGGTTCACCGGACCCCCCCCCCCCCCAGCGGGTGTGGCGAGCAGATGGCGCACGGCGCCGACCACATCGTCGATGGCGATCCAGCTCCAGTATTGGCGCCCGCTCGCCACCGGGCCCCCGATGCCCAGTTGGAACGGGAGGAGCATCCTGGCCAACGCGCCGCCCTTGGGGGTCAGCACGAGCCCCGTCCGCAGATGCACCACCCGGATCCCGCGTCGCGCGGCGGGCTCGGCCGCCGCCTCCCATTCACGGGTCATTCGGGCGAGCCAGTCGACTCCCGGGGCGCTTTCCTCGGTGAGCACCTCATCGCCGCGGTCGCCGTAGTAGCCGATGGCCGAGGCGGCGATGAGCGTTGCCGGCGGCCGGGCGCAGCGGCCGAGCGCGCGGGCGAGCAGCGCCGTGCTGTACACTCGGCTGGCGCGGATCGCGGCCTTCTTCGCCGCCGTCCACCGGCCCAGAATCCGCTCCCCCGAGAGGTGGATCACCGCGTCGAACTCCTCCACGGCGGCGGGGTCGAGCACACCGGCGGCAGGGTCCCAGTGGACCTCGCCGGCCTCTGGCGAGCGGCGCACGAGACGGACGACCGTGTGCCCATCGGCGCTGAGCGCGGCCGACACCGCGCTGCCAATCAGCCCGCTCGCCGCCGAGATCAGGGTCCGCATCTACTCGATCACGACTTGCTCGCCGAGCCTCGCGGCCAGCGCCTTGAGGTAGGACTCCATGGTGCCGGTGTACCCCAGGATGAAGCGGGCGACGAACCGGAAGATCGGATTGTAGATCTCCCCATCCTCAGTGATCGTGAGCGTGCTGCCGCCGGGCGCCGCCGTGATCTCCCATGTCCAGGTGCCGCCGAAGGGCAGTTTGGGATCGGCGATCCGTCGCACCAACCGCCGCGGCGGGACGGCCGCGATCGTCTCGAGC
>QHUY01000151.1 GCA_003223415.1 Gemmatimonadota bacterium | reverse complement strand
GCCACGCCGGATCGCTCGGCACGGCCCGCTCCCGCGTTCCGCCTGCAAGGGGGGTACGACGGTGTGGCCGACTTTCGTGCGGCGTCCATCGACCCGATGGACCTAATGCTGCGCGCCACCGCCGCGCTGCGGAAAACACGCACCGATCCGCCGCGCGGTTGGCTCCGCGGGTTCGACGAAGGCGACGCCGCACCCGCGCCGGCCTAGAGCACCCCGCGCAGCCGGTGGGCGGCGCTGGCCGTCCCCTCGTCCGCCGTGGCGTATCCCGACAGGTAGCTGTAATAGCGATAAGCCCCGCCCGGCTGGACGTCGTTCACGACCACCCCCAGGAGGCGAATCGGGAGGTGGTCCAGCATGCCCAGCTTGGTCCGAGCGAGATCGAGGTTCGTGGCACCGGTGCGCAGTACGAGCAGCAGACTCCCGGTGAGCGTCGCCAGCGTGTAGGGATCGACGCCGGAGCCGAGCGGCGGGCTGTCGAGGAGGATCACGCCGTAGCTCGAGCGCACGCAGGTCAGCAGCTCCACCATGGCGACGGATCCCAGCAGCTCGGGCGAGTCGCGGAAACGCGTCCCGGCGCCGATGAACTGGAGATCCGCGTAGGACGTGGCCACGATCGTCTCCTCGAGCGGTACGCGACCGGCGAGAAAGTCGGTGAGGCCGGGCCGGCGGTGCGCCCGTAGGGCGCGGTGCAGCCCGCCGCGGCGCACGTCGCCGTCGATAAGCAGCGTGCGCCGGCCCCCCTCGGCGAACGCCAGCGCCAGGTTCGCCGCCACGAATGACTTCCCGTCGCCGGCGCCCGGGCTCGATACGGTGAGGACCATGGGACCGGCGGCCCCGTAGGCATGCGACACGCTGAGCCGCACGCTGCGCATCGCCTCGATGGCGTGGGCCACGTGCTCGTCGTCGGGTCCGGCCGCTCGGTTCCGCACGTGGGGCAGCACGCCGAGGATGGGAAGCCCCATCTGGTTCGTCACCTGGTCCGGATAGCGCACCCGCGGGTCGAGCCGGTCGGCGACGACGGCGCCGACGAGCGCGAGGCCAAACCCGGCGACCAGTCCCAACACGATGAGACGCCGCGTCATGTCCTTCACCGGATCCTGCGGGGCGACCGCCGCATCGAGGATCCGCACGTCCGCGACCGTACTCGCCTCCGCGAGCCGGGCCTCGTCGTAACGCTGCTGCACGCTGGAGTACAGGTTCTCGGCGATCGCGACGTCGCGACGCAGCCGCGCCTCCTCGACAGCGCGCTGCGGGATGGCTTGCAGCGCCCGACCGCCGGCTGCGACCTCGGACGCCAGCAGGCGTTGGCGCGTCCCCAGCTCGGTCAGGAGCGTCCGGACGAGAACCGGAATCGTCTGATGCTCCAGGACGTCGATCTCCGCCGCCAGTCGTCGCACCGTGGGATGGTCATCGGTGTAGCGGTAACGCAGCGCGCGCAGCTCGGCACGCTTCGTGGTCACCTCGCGCAGCGCGTCGCTCAGCTCCGGAGAGCGTTGCACGGCGCCGATGAACCCGAGACCCTCGACAGACGCGCCCGAGTCTCGCATCTGATCTAACGCCTGTGTGATGGCCTGCTGATCGCGGCGCAGCTGGCCCTGCTCGACCTGGAGGTCGAAGAAGTCGCCCAGCGGCGAGCCCTTAGGCGGCGCGGCCGTGCCCGTGGCGCCCGGGTCCGGGGGCAAGGTAATCGTGCGGGTGCGAAACTGCTCGAGCGCCGCTTCGGCGCGCTGCAGATTGCCACGCGCTGACTGCAGCTGCTCGTCAAGCAAGCGGGCCAGCTCGGTGAGCTTGGAGCGCTTCAATCCCGACGCCGCCAGCACGTAGCGCTGTGCCACGTAGTTGACCGTCTTGGCCGCCGCGGTCCCGTTGGCGTCCGTGAGCGAGATGCCCAGAAAGTTCCCGCTGGGGTCGATCGCCACGGTGAGCGCCTCACCCAGATGCTTCGCGGCGTCGCGCAGCGTCGTCACGACGAACGGCAGCTCAGTGCCGGGAGCCAGCAACGTCGCTGACGGCGCCCAGCGAAACCCGAGCGCTTGACCCACCGAGTCCCCCACCGCGCCGCGCTGCAGCTCGGCGCCGCCGCGCCCCTCGAGCCGGAAGGTGCGCCCCGCTTGATCCACGACCAGCCGATACTGACCCGGGCGAAACTCGTCGCTCACGGTGAACTCGGCGAAGACCGGGGAGCGACGCGGATCGACCCGGAGATACAGGCGCAGCTCGCGAACCACGTCGTCGAGCACGACGTACGACTTCAGGAGGTCGACCCACGCCGAGGCCTCGAGCAGCTGATTGGCGCCGATCGGACCCCGGTCGGTCGCCCGGGGCTCGCTCGTTTGGATCCAGATGGTCGCCTGAGCCAGGTAGCGCGGCGGGAGGAAGCGCGAGGCGGCCAGGCCGCCCAGCACCCCGAGCCCCATGAATCCGACCACCCACCAGCGGTACCGCAGGGCCGCGGCCCAGCTGCGCCGCCAGTCGAGGAACGGCTCGCCCGCGGCCGCCAACGGGTCGAGACGGAGGCCGTTTCCCGCGGGCGCGACGAGTGGCACGGCGTGGGTCAGCTGCGGCGCGGCACCGCTGGGCAGGAGCTCGGGCACGCGGTTCCCTACCGCAAGGCCGATACCGCCCGCTGCACCCGGGCGCGGCGATCCCCTCCCGACCGCCGGGCGCTGCCTCACCGCGCGCCGCGGGGATGATGCGTATGCTGTGGTACGCCTGCAACATGTGCTTGTCCCCGCGAGAGACATGTGGCTGGTTTGCTACAACCCCCTTGACAGGCGTTCCAACTGCTTGTAAATGCAGCATTTCGTGAGGCCTTCAGCGCGCCGCGGCCCGGCTCGGTCCGTGCCTATCAGCTGCTGGAACGTTCGCTGCTCAGTCACGAACCTGGGAAACGTGAGGCTCGGCAGACCCGTGCGCGCCACCATCTCGGACAACCGGTCCTCGCAAGCCGCTAACGGCCGACCCGCCGCGGCGCGGCAGGTCGTGAGTCTCCCGCAACTCACGCCGGAGCTCAAGGCCGGGATCCGCGTGCTCATCGTGGACGACGAGCGCTCCTTGCGGGAGAGCTGCGCCAGCGTGCTGCAATACGAAGGCTACCAGGTGACTGTGTGCAGCCGCGGGCAGGAGGCGCGCGAGACCCTTAAGCGGAACCGGTTCGATGTCGTCCTCCTGGACCTCTACATGCCCGAGGTCTCGGGACTGCGGCTGCTGCGCCTGTGCCTCGAAGCACACCCGGAAACGATAGTCATCGTGATCACCGGGAACCCGAGCATCGACTCGAGCCTCGAAGTGCTGCGCGCGGGCGCCTGGGACTATCTGCCCAAGCCGTTTTCGGCGACCCACCTGCAGATCCTGCTGGGGCGTGCAGCCCATGCCGTGATCGTGGCCCGGGAGTCGCAGGCGGTCCGGGCCCAGTTCGAGCAAGCCAACGGGAACAGTGAGCTGGTCACCGTCCTCGGCACCGCGCCCGCGTTTCGGCGCGCGGTGGCGCTCGCCCGCCGCGTGGCGGCGACGGACGCATCGGTGTTCATCACCGGCGAGAGCGGCTCCGGCAAAGAACTGATCGCGCAGTTCATTCACCACCACAGCCGCCGCAGCAGCCGACAGCTCGTGGCCGTCAACTGCGCGGCCCTGCCGGAGCCGTTGCTCGAGTCGGAGATGTTCGGGCACTGCAAGGGCGCCTTCACGGGAGCCGTGCGGGACAAGCCGGGGCTGCTCGAGGCCGCGAACGGCGGAACGCTGCTGCTCGACGAGCTGGTCGAGATGTCGAAGCCGATCCAGGCTAAGCTGCTACGGGTGATCCAGGACGGCGTCGTGCGACGCGTCGGGAGCGAGGCGACGGACGCCGTGGTCAACGTCCGATTCATCGCCTGCACCAACCGCAACCCGGAGGAGGCCGTCAAGGCCGGGGCGCTGCGCGAGGATCTGTATTATCGCCTGCGCGTGGTGCCCATCCACGTGCCGCCCCTGCGGGATCGGCCCGCGGACATCCGGCTGCTCGCGGAGTACTTCCTCGCGCACTATTGGGGCCGCCACCGGGGTCCCACGAGCCCGCTCCCTACGTTCAGCGAAGCAGCCTTACGGGCGCTGCGCGCGCGCCCCTGGAAGGGCAACGTGCGCGAGCTGCAAAACGTCGTCGAGCACATGGTCGTCCTGCTCGAGCCGGGCATCGCGATCCAGCCCGAGGACATCCCGGCGCTGGGCGATCAGCCC
>QHUY01000020.1 GCA_003223415.1 Gemmatimonadota bacterium | reverse complement strand
GTGCGATGGGACTGCTCCTCGTGCTCGCGGGACTGCCGGTGTATGTGCTCTGGGCAGTCCTCACGTCCTCGGAGAGTGAACCGTGAGAGTCATCGACTTCCACAACCACTTCTATCCCCCCGAGTACCTCGAGGCGCTCCGGGCCGGCCCGAGCACGGTCACGGTCTGGACCGACGACGACGGGAACCCCGTGCTGGGCTATCCCGGGGACTACAACGTCGCCGTGCGGGCGCATCGGGATATCGCCTATCGGGAAGAGGTGCTCGCGCGCGCAGGCGTGGACCTGCAACTGCTCACCTTCACGACGCCCGGCACCCACGTCGAGTCCCCGGCGCGGGCGGTGGCGCTGGCGCGGCTCGTCAACGACGCCTTCGCGAGCCTCGCGCAGTCGCGGGGGGCGCGGTTCACGGCCCTCGCCACGCTGCCGCTCAACGACCCCGGCGCGTCGGCGACGGAGCTGGAGCGGGCGGTCACCCAGCTGGGATTCCGCGGCGCCATGCTGTTCAGCAACGTGAACGGGGTAGCGCTCGCCGACGAGCGTTTCTGGCCGTTGTACGAGAAGGCGGACGCGCTCGGGACGGTGCTGTACATCCATCCGACCAACCCGGTCGGCGTGGAAGCAATGACCGAATATTGGCTCATGCCGCTCGTCGGCTTTCCGTGGGACACGACACTGGCAGCGGCGCAGCTGGTCTTCAGCGGAACGCTCGAGCGGTTCCCTCGCATCCTCTGGGTGCTGGGCCACCTCGGCGGGGCGATCCCGTATATCGCCGAGCGGCTCGATCGCGGCTATGAGGCGTTCCCCGAGTGCCGCGCGCACGTTCGCCGGCCGCCGAGCGCCTACCTGAAGGAGTTCTACTACGACACGGTGAACTTCGACCCGGCCGCCCTGCGGCTCGCGCTCGCGTTCGCCGGCCCGCGGCAGCTTCTGGCCGGCAGCGACTACCCGCACCGGATCGGGAGCCTGGGGTCGATGCTGGACAGTGTGCGCCGGCTCGACGTCTCGGCCGAAGACCGCGCCCTGATCCTTGGCGGCAACGCCGCGCGGCTGCTCGGGCTGTGAGCGCCGCCGCTGGCCCGCGAGCTGATCCCGCCGGATCGGTCGGCCGTGCGCGCTGGGGCGCGACCGCTGCCGCCGTGAGCCTCGTCACACACGCGCTTGCCAGTCGTGTTACCGGAGCGGCGGTGCTCCGAACGGATCCCGCAAAATGTTGTCCGTTGCCGCTCCAGCCCCTATACTGAAGCGCGCCCTGGGCGAACAAATCATCGTGAGCCAGTCTCGCTGCCCTGGGGTCCTTTTCCCGCCCGAATAGAGATCGCGACGCGTGGCGCACGGCTAGTGCGAGGGAGGTCGTATGTCCCAGCGCAGCCGCGCCCTCTTCCTACCGCTCCTGGCGGTGCTCGCCGTTGGCAGCGCCTGCGAGCTAGGACCGCCTACTGGACCGGCTTCTGGACCGGCATTGAGCAGCACGGACTCGGCATCCCTGAGCAACCCGCCTTCGCTCGGCGCCATCGCTCACGTGCTCGGCGGTCCGTTGTCGCTCCTCACTCCTCGTCAGCGCCTCCTGTTCGAGCGGGGCCGCGCCGAGTTCCAAACCGAGTTCACCCCGGCGACCGGGCTCGGACCGCTGTTCAACAACGTCTCCTGCGCTGAATGCCACGAGGCCCCCGTGGTGGGTGGCGTAGGGGACGAAGTGGAGACACACCAGGCCGCCTTCAACGGCAGCACCTGCGACGACCTCAGTGCGATCGGCGGGCCCGTCATCCAGGACAGCGTGACGCCTGCCCTACATACCGCGCTCAACATCGACAAGGAGGCGTTGCTCCCGGAGGCCACCGGGACTGCGCACCGGACGACGCCCAGTGTGTTGGGGTTCGGGCTACTGGAAGCGGTGCCGGACGCACAGATTCTGGCTTTGGCCGCCTTCAATAACCGCAAGGGGGACGGCATCTCCGGGCGCCCCAACCGGACCGCCGACGGCCGCCTGGGCCGCTTCGGCCGCAAGGCGCAGTTCGCGACATTGCGGGAGTTCAACGCTGGGGCCTTCCTCAACGAAATGGGGCTCACGAGCCCCACCCAGCCAACCGAGCAGTTGATTCGGGGCCAGCCGTTCCCCACTGGGGTCGATCCGACCCCCGACCCGGAGCTGTCGCAGGAAGCTGTCGACACGACGACCGCTTTCGTGCAGCTCCTCGCCCCACCGGACCCGCTGCCGCGCTCACGGGTGGAAGTGCGGGGCCGCGTCACTTTCCTGCGGATCGGCTGCGCTTCGTGCCACGTGCCTGTGCTCGTCACCGGTCCCAACCGCGTGAGGGCGTTGAGTCACAGGGTCTTTCAGCCGTACACCGATCTGCTGCTGCACGACATGGGGGCGGACCTGGCCGACATCTGCCTCGGCCGGGCAAAGCCTGAGGAGTTCCGCACCGAGCCGTTGATGGGGCTGCGCTTCAAGACGGCTTTTCTGCACGACGGCCGGGCAATGTCAATCGACCAGGCGATCCAGGCGCACGGCGGGGAAGCTACGGCCGCCCGTGAACGATTTCTCAGACTGTCGGCAGGCCAGCACGACGCGCTGGTGAGATTCCTCAGCGGGCTGTAGGCGCTGGCCGCCCGACGAGGCTGAGGGGGCGGGTGTGGCGGCGCCCCCTCAGTGCGCCATGGGGGCGTCGGGAGGTTAAATTCCGCGTGCCCTATGGCTGACGACCCGACTCACCCGGAGAAGAAAGCCTTCACCCCCGGTGCCTGGCAGGAAGCCCGGGCGCTGATCTACGCCCACCGCCGCCGGTTGGCCGCAGGGCTCGGGCTGATGCTCGTCAACCGACTCGCCGGCCTCGTGCTGCCCTCGTCCTCGAAATGGGTGATCGACCGGGTGATCAACCAGCACCACGCGGAGCTGCTGCTGCCGCTCGCGATCGCGGCCGGCGCGGCGACGCTGGTGCAGGCGGTCACGGGATTCGGCCTGTCCCAGGTCCTCGGCGTGGCGGCCCAGCGCGCCATTACCGACATGCGCCGGACGGTGCAGGCCTTCGTCCTGCGGCTCCCGGTCAGCTACTTCGACTCGACGAAGAGCGGGATCCTGATTTCCCGGATCATGACCGACGCGGAGGGCATTCGGAATCTCGTCGGCACGGGGTTGGTGCAGCTGCTCGGAGGACTGCTCACGGCGGCGATCGCCTTGGCCGTGCTCTTCTATCTCAATTGGCGGCTCACCGCGATCGCGATCCTCATTCTGGCCTGCTTCGGCGGCGGCATGGCCCTCGCCTTCACCAAGCTGCGGCCGTTGTTCCGGGAGCGTGGCAAGCTCAACGCCGAGGTGACGGGGCGGCTCGGCGAGACGCTGGGCGGCATCCGCATCGTCAAAGCGTACCGCGCCGAGCGGGGCGAGCGGCTAGTGTTCACGCGCGGAGCGCACACGCTGTTCCGTAACATCGCCACGACGATGACGGGCATCTCCGCCGTCGGCGCGTTCGCCACGGTCATCATCGGCGCGATCGGCATCCTGATGATCCTCGAAGGCGGGCACGCGATCCTCTCGGGCGCCATGACGCTGGGCGACTTCTTCATGTACGGCATCTTCATCGGCCTCGTGGCGATGCCCCTGATCAACATCGCGGCGATCGGCACGCAGATCACGGAGGCGTTCGCCGGGCTCGACCGGATCCGCGAGATCCGCCGGCTCGCCACGGAGGACGCCGAGGACGGGACCCGGGCGCCGCTCGCCGACGTGACGGGCGACGTCGGCTTCGAGGACGTCAGCTTTGCGTACGTGCCCGGCAAGGATGTGCTGCGACACGTCTCCTTCCACGCGCCGCCGGGCTCCACCACGGCGCTGGTCGGCTCGTCGGGGGCGGGCAAGAGCACGTTGATCAGCCTGGTGCTGGCGTTCAGCCGCCCCCGGGCCGGGCGGATCGTCGTGGATCGCCGCGATCTCGCGACGGTCCGGCTCGCCGAGTACCGGCGCCAGCTCGGCGTCGTGCTGCAGGACAACTTCCTGTTCGACGGCACGATCGCCGAGAACATCGCGTTTGCGCGGCCCCATGCATCCCGGCCGGAGATCGAGGCGGCGGGGCGGATCGCCCACTGTGACGACTTCGTCCGGAAGTTCGAGCGGGGCTACGACACGGTCGTCGGAGAGCGCGGTGTGAAGCTCTCGGGTGGCGAGCGCCAGCGGGTCTCGATCGCCCGGGCGATCCTCGCCGACCCGCGCATCCTGATCCTGGACGAGGCGACCTCGAGCCTCGACTCGGAGAGCGAGGCGGCCATTCAGGACGGACTGCGCACGCTGCGGCGCGGCCGCACGACGTTCGTCATCGCCCACCGCCTCTCAACCATCCGCAGCGCGGATCAGATCCTCGTGATGGAGGGTGGCGAGATCGTCGAGCGCGGCACCCACACGGAGCTGCTCGCCCGACGGGGGCGTTACCGGCAGCTGTACGACAAGCAGTACCGATTCGAAAAGGATCTCTTCATCAACCCGGGGGAGGACTTCACGCCGGAGCCGGAGGCGCCGGTGGTGACGGCCCCCATGACGCCGCCCGACCGGCTGTGAGCGTGGCTCCATCCCGGACGGTCAAGCAGGTCGGGGTGCTGACGGGCCTCTGCGCCGTCTATTTCGTCGCCGGCAAGATCGGCCTTCGCCTCGCCTTCGTGAACCCGAGTGCCACGGCCGTGTGGGCACCCACCGGCATCGCCCTGGCCGCGTTCCTCATCTTCGGGCTGCGCGTGTGGCCGGCGATTCTCGTGGGCGCGTTCCTCGTGAACTGGACCACCGCCGGTAACGTGGCCACCTCGATCGGCCTCGGCGTGGGGAACATGGTGGAAGGCCTCGTCGGGGCTTACCTGGTGAACCGCTATGCGAACGGCCGGCTCGCCTTCGACCGCGCTCGCGACATCTTCGCGCTCGTCGGGCTCGCCGCGGTGGGCAGCACGACGATCAGCGCGACCGTCGGCGTCACGACCCTGTCTCTGGCCGGGTTCGCCGAGTGGGCCCACTTCGGTCCGATCTGGTCGACGTGGTGGCTGGGAGACGTGGTGGGGGCCATCGTCGTCACGCCCGTCGTGCTCCTGTGGAGTGAACGCCTCGCCATGGGGTGGAGTAGGCGGTGGCGCCTCGAGGCGGCTGCGCTCCTCATCTCTCTCTCGCTCGTCACCCTGACCGTCTTCAGCGGGGTCATCCCATACACCAACCGGAACTATCCGCTGGAGTTCCTGTGCATTCCCTTCTTCGCGTGGGCGGCGTTTCGCTTCGGCCAGCGCGCCGCCGCGACAGCCGTTCTCCTGATGTCCGTGATCGCGATCTGGGGCACGCTGCACGGGTTCGGCCCCTTCGTCCGGCCCACGCCGAACGAGTCGCTGCTGCTGCTGCAGACGTACATCGCCGTTACCGCGGTGATGACCCTGGTGCTCGCCGCAGTGGTGTCGGAGCGCAAGGCGGTGGAGGCGCAGCTGCGGCATCTGGCGGTGAGCGATCCGCTGACCGGGCTGGCCAACTATCGCCAGTTGGTGCACGTGCTGGAACAGGAGATCCAGCGATCGGGGCGCACCGGGCGGCCCTTCGCGGTCCTGTTCCTCGACGTGGACCGCCTGAAGAAGATCAACGACCGCCATGGCCACCTCGTGGGGAGCCGAGCGCTGTGCCGGCTGGCGGACGTGCTGCGCGCGTCGTCCCGCGTGATCGACACCGGCGCCCGCTTCGGCGGGGATGAGTTCGCGTTGATCCTTCCCGAGACCGGGGCGCAGGCGGCCCGGCAGGTGGGCAAACGGGTCGTCGAGCGCCTGGCTCACGACGGCGAGAAGCCGCCTGTCTCCGTCAGCGTGGGCGTGGCGGTGTTCCCCGACCAGGGGAACTCGGCCGCCACGCTCCTCAGCGCGGCCGACAGCGCCCTCTACGAGGCGAAGGCTTCGTCGCGCTGATATGGTGTGGCGCGTCCTCCTCCCCATCGCCCTGCTCTGCCTCGGCGCCACCGCCGCCCGCGCGCCCCTGGAGAACGGCCTCGCCCGTACCCCGCCGATGGGCTGGAACAGCTGGAACCACTTCGGGTGCGACGTCTCTGACCGGCTGATCCGCGAAACCGCCGACGCCATGGTCGCGAGCGGCATGCGCGACGCCGGGTATCGGTACGTCGTGATCGACGACTGCTGGCAGGTGGTACGCGACGCGCAAGGACGACTCGTGGCGGATTCCGCGCGCTTCCCCGACGGCATCAAGCCGCTCGCCGACTACGTGCACGCCCAGGGCCTCAAATTCGGCATCTACACCGACGCGGGACGGAAGACGTGCCAGGGTCGCCCCGGCACGTATGGCCATGAAATGGAGGACGCCCGCACGTTCGCCTCCTGGGGCGTGGACTACGTCAAAGAGGATTGGTGCTACGCGGACTCGCTGGACGCGCCCGTGCAGTACGGGAAGTTCCGCGATGCGCTACGCGCTGCCCGCCGGCCGATCGTCTTGAGCATCTGCGAGTGGGGATCTTTCAGTCCGTGGGACTGGGGGCCGACGACCGGCCATTTGTGGCGGACGACGACCGACATCGAAGACAAGTGGACCAGCGTGCTCGACAATCTCGACATCTCTGCCCAGCATGCCGCGGCCGCGCGGCCAGGCGCCTGGAACGACCCCGATATGCTGGAGGTCGGCAACGGCGGCATGACCGACGGCGAGTACCGCGCCCATTTCAGCCTGTGGGCGATCATGGCGGCGCCGCTGATCGCGGGCAACGATCTGCGCACCATGACCCCGGCGACGCGGGACATCCTGACCAATCGGGAAGTGATCGCCGTGGACCAGGACTCTCTGGGCGTGCAGGGGACGGTCGTCCAGGAGGACCCGCCTGAGCACCAGGTGTGGGTGAAGCCGTTGCGCGACGGCTCCCGGGCGGTGGTGCTGCTCAACCGCTCCATCACAGCGGACTCCATCACCGCGACGTGGTGGCGGCTGCGGCTGCCGGCGGGGCCCGCGCTGGTGCGGGACCTCTGGGCCCACGCCGACGTCGGGACCTTCACGGACAAGTTCACGACCCTCGTGCCGGCGCACGGCGCGGTGATGGTGCGGGTGAGCCACTGACTTGAGTCGAGTGCCGCCGCGCGGCGCCCTTGCGGCTCCGGGGGACCGGGGTACAATCACTTCACCCACCTCTTTCCTCGGAGGCACGCATGCGTCCACTCTCACTGACTGTCCCCGCGCTCGCACTGGCGGCGCTCACCGCCGCCTGTAACCGCGGGACACCCACCGCGCAGGATCGCGCCGCGACGCTGGTCACCGCCGTCACCTCCGTCCACGCCGATGCCGACGCTTCGAGCCTTAGCAACTTCGTCGCCCATATCACGGGCGCGGGCGAGGTCCCGCCCAGGGACACACGCGGAGTCGGCGAGCTCAAGCTGCAGCTCAGTCCCGACGGCAACACACTGGAGTACCACCTGATCTCGTCGAACATCCGGAACGTGGTCGCCTCTCACATTCACCTCGCCCCGACCGGCGTCAACGGGCCGATCGTGGTGTTCCTGTTCGGCAGTGTCCCACCGGGCGGCGGGCGCACCGACGGCGTATTGGCCAGCGGGAAGATCACGGCGGCGAACCTGATCGGGCCGCTCCTCGGACGTCCCCTGAGCGACCTCATCGCCGCGATCCGGGCCGACACGGCCTACGTAAACGTGCATACCAATGACGGCGTGCCACCCATCAACACCGGAGCGGGGGACTTCCCTGGTGGTGAGATCCGGGGCCAAGTCCGCACCATCGGCCCCAAGCCGTAGTCGCCGTGCGTTTGGGCGCGCCACTGGCGCTCGCGGCGGTCCTCGTGGGCTCGTCCGCGAGCGCGCAGGGCTTCCCCCTTAGCCAGCACGGCACCGTCAGCCAGCGCGTCGGTGTGACGGACATCAGCATCACGTACAACCGACCGGTCGCCCGGGGCCGCCGGCTGTTTGGGAGGGGGGGGGGAGGGATCGTGCGGTGGCAGCAGGTCTGGCACCCGGGCGCCGACTCGGCCACCACCATCCAGTTCAGCCGCGACGTGCTCGTGCAAGGCCGCCAGCTCGCGGCCGGCCGCTACACGCTCTGGGCGATTCCGGATTCGGCGCGGTGGACGGTGATCTTCAGCCGCGCCGTGGACGTCTTCCACCGGCCCTATCCCGGCGAGTCCCTCGACGTGCTGCGCGTGACCGCGACGCCGGAGCAGGGAAGCCACATGGAGGTACTGGCCTACTACTTCCCCGTCGTGGGGCCCGACTCGACGATCCTCCGGCTGCATTGGGGGACGACCATCGTGCCGCTCCACATCCACACGACGCCGTAGCGGGCCGGCCTCGACTGGCGGCGCAGATTGGGAGCCAGCCGCTCCCGGGCGAGCCCGAAGGCGCCGTTTACGTTGGGGGATTGCGGGCGCTAGCTTTGGCCCACCTCCCCTGCCGAGGCGGGACACGTGAGCCAGCTGGCGGTCCTGGAAGACCTCGCCATCATCTTCGCCGTCTCGCTCGTCGTCATCCTCCTGTTCCATCGCCTCAGGCTCCCGGCGCTGCCCGGGTTCATCGTGGCCGGCGTCCTGGTGGGACCGAATGCGCTGCGGCTGGTGGGGGACGTGCACCGCGTGGAGGAGCTCGCGGAGATCGGCGTCATCCTGCTGCTCTTCACGATCGGCATCGAGTTTTCGTTCGGCCGGCTGCGCACGATGGGGCGGCAAGTCGTGGAAGGTGGCTTGGTGCAGATGGGGCTCACCGTCGCGGTCACCGCCGCGGCGGCGTTCGTCGTCGGGCCTCCCTGGCAGGTCGCGCTGTTTCTCGGTTGTCTCGTCGGGCTGTCGAGCACCGCGATCGTGCTCAAGATCCTGACCGACCGTGGCGAGATCGACGCGCCGCACGGCCGGCTCGCCACCGGCATGCTGATCTTCCAGGACCTGTGTGTGGTGCCGATCATGTTGGTGCTGCCGTTCCTCGCGGGCCGCGCGAGCGGCGGGGCGGCCGGGTTGGCGCTCGCGCTGGGCAAGGCGGCCGTGGTCGTCGCCGGCGTGATCGTCGCGGCGCGCACGCTCGTGCCTCGGGCACTCACCGTGATCCTGCGGACCCGCAGCCGCGAGCTCTTCCTCATCGCGATCATCCTGCTTGGGACGCTCACGGCGTTGGGCACCGCGGCGGTCGGGGCCTCGCTCGCCCTCGGGGCTTTCCTGGCCGGCCTCGTGATCTCGGAATCCGATTACGGGCACCAGGCGCTGGCCGAGCTGCTCCCGTTCCGCGACATCTTCATCTCGCTCTTCTTCGTCGCCGTGGGAATGCTGGTGCAGTTCGATTTTCTCCGGAGGCATCCGTTCCTCACCGTCGGCGGAGTCGTGGTGGTGGTGGCGGGCAAGGCGCTGATCGCGGCTGCCGGCCCGGCGCTGATGGCATATTCGGCGCGGGTCGCTCTGCTGGCCGGTCTCGCCGTGGCCCAGATCGGAGAGTTCTCGTTCGTCGTGGCGCGGGAGGGCCGCACGGCGGGACTCTTGGGTGAGGAGCTTTACCAGGGCTTCCTCGCCGTGGCGGTGATCACGATGCTCGTCACGCCGTTCCTGTTGCAGGGGGGGCCCGCGCTGCTGGACCGGGTGGGCACGGTGCTGGCGCTCGAGCGCTTCCTGCCGGGCTCCCGGCCCGAGGAGCTCGCGCCGACCCAAGAACAGGTGCGCGACCACGTCATCATCGCGGGATACGGGCTCAACGGGCGCAACCTCGCGGCCGCCCTGCGATCGATCAACGTACCGCACCTCATCGTGGAGCTGAACTCGCAGGCCGTGCGCGGCGCCCGGGCGAGCGGCGAGCCGGCCTTCTACGGCGACGCCACCCGTGAGGAGATCCTGCGCGCCCTCGGCGTCGAGCGCGCCCGACTCCTCGTGGTCGCGATCTCCGACCCCGCCGCCACGCGGCGGATCGTGCGCGTGGCCCGCACGCTGAACCCCGGACTCCACATCATCGCGCGCACCCGCTACGTCGTGGAGATCCCGGAGCTGTCGCGCCTGGGGGCCGACGACGTGATCCCCGAAGAGTTCGAGACCTCGATCGAAATCTTCTCGCGGGTGCTCGCGTACTACGGTCTGGGGCGCGCGGAGATCAACCGCCTCGTCGACGAAGTCCGAGCCACTCACTACCAGGCGTTGCGCGAGCCCGCGCCATCGCCCGGGGTCCCACCCCGCGCTCCGATCGTCACGGAGCTGCCGCAGATGCGGGTCGAGCGGATCAGCCTGCCGGGCGACGCGCCCGCCGTGGGCCGGACCCTGGCAGAGACCGGGCTGCGGACGCACACCGGTGCGCTGGTGTTGAGCGTGCGGCGGGGTGGTGAGGACGTCCCGACGCCGGATCCCCATTTCCGGCTGGTCGCGGGCGACGTGCTGAGCGTGGTCGGCCAGCCCCGCCAACTCGCGGCGGCGGCCCGGCTGCTCACCGGCCGCGCGTAGCTCTCGACGTGGATGCAGAGTCGCTCGGGAGGGTCTATGATAGGGCGACGCTGCTGACCCGAACGCCCACTGGAGGGACTAGGAATGGCGGCAGGGGGGGGAGCGGGCGCAGGGCCGTTCCGCGACCACTTTTCCGCGGTTGCCGCGGGCTACGCCGCCTACCGCCCGCACTACCCGGACGCTCTCTTCGCCTATCTCGCGAGTCTGCCGCCGCGGCGCGATCTCGCATGGGACTGCGCCTGCGGTAACGGCCAGGCGACGCTCGGTCTCGCCACGCACTTCACTCGGGTGATCGGCACCGATGCCAGCCCGGCACAGCTGGAGTTCGCGACCCCGCATCCCCGAATCGAATATCGCGTCGGGCTCGCCGAGCGGTCGGGGCTGAGCCAGGGATCGACCGATCTCGTGACGGTCGCGCAGGCGCTTCACTGGATCGACTTGGAGAAGTTCTACGCGGAAGTGCGGCGGGTCCTGACGCCCGGGGGTGTGCTGGCAGTGTGGTCATACCCGAATGCCCGGCTCGAGAACCCCGGCCTGGACGGACAGCTACAGAGCTTCTACCACGACACCGTCGGTCCCTACTGGCCGCCGGGCCGCGAGCTCGTGGAGACCGGGTACCGGACGCTGCCCTTTCCGTTCGCAGAGTTGACCCCCCCGCCGGCGTTCGAAATGACCGCCGAATGGACGCTGGAGGAGTTGCTGGGGTACGTCGGCTCCTGGTCGGCGACCGCGCGCTTCATCTCCGACCGGGGGACGGATCCGCGCGACCTGTTGCGAGAGCGCTTCACCTCGATCTGGGGTGCACCTGGAAGCCGACACGGCCTGAGGTGGCCGCTCGCTCTGCGCGTGGGCCGCGTCGTCCGGCAGTCAGCGGGCCGGGGCGCTGACGCGTAGAATACTGGAATGATCGCCCGCCCCTTGACCTTGCTTCTGCTGGGTGCGCTCGTGGGCGCTCCCGCCCTCCTGTTGGGACAGACGCATGGTTCCGCCGCCACGCTCGACGGTCGCGTCACGGATAGCGGCGGCCAGCCGATCGCACTCGCCACTGTCTCCATTTCCGAGTTATCGCGCGAGGTCTTCACCGCGCCGGACGGTGCGTTCCGCTTCGTCCACGTTCCGCGCGGGCGCTACACGCTGGTCGTGCGCCGGCCGGGGTACGCGCCGATCGTGCGCGACCTCGCGGTGGCGGGGTCCGGCACGGTGAGCATCACCCTCACAGCCACGCCCTTCGACATCGAGCCGCTCACGGTGACCGCCACCCGGGCGCCGATCGCTACGGCGGCGTCGCCGCTCCCGGTGGCGACGCTGGGCGGGGAGCAGTTGCGGCGGGCGCAGGGCGTATCGCTCGCGCAGGTGCTCGAGGGGCTGCCGGGCCTGCGGACGCTCAGCACGGGCGCGCAGATCGGCAAGCCGGTGATCCGCGGGCTCTCCGGGGCGCGCGTGCTGGTGCTCGAGAACGGCAGCCGGCTCGAGGACTACTCCTGGAGCGACGAGGACGGCCCCTCGGTCGAGACCGGGTTCGTGCGGCGGGTCGAGGTGATCCGCGGGCCGGCGAGCGTCCTGTACGGCCCGGACGCGCTGGGCGGCGTGGTGAACGTGATCTCCGAGCAGCTCCCCGACGCCGCCGGCGGCCCGGGATTCGTGCGCAATGGTTTCACGCTCTCCGGCGCTTCGAACAACGCCGAGCTGGGCGCCGCGGCGCGAGTCGAGGGCGCGCGCGGCCGGCTGGGCTGGCGCGTCGCCGCGGTCGGCCGGCACGCGGCGAGCCTGCACACGCCCGCCGGCGAGCTCGACAATACCGGGTTCGGCGCCGTGAACGGGGAGGGCTCGGCCGTGCTGCGCGGCGCGCGGGGCGCCGTAACGCTGCGCGTGGTCCAGTACGGCGGTGAGTTCAAGCTGCTCGAGGCGAACGGCCCTCCCCCCCCCCTCCCCGCCCCCCCAGATAGCGCGACCGCCGGCCGGCAGGACACCGGGCCGGAACGCAAGCTCTCGGATCAACGCGTGCAGCTTGCGGCGGAGCGGTATGCCGGTCCGTGGCGTCTCGAGGCCCGCGGGCAGTATCAGCGGCATTCGCTGATCGAGGTGTCCGACGATACGGTGCCGGGCGGCGGCGGGGCGGTGGGGGAGTCCACGGCGTTCGACCTGCTACTGCAAACGACCGCCGTCGATCTTCTGGCGCAACACGCGGCGGGCGAGCGGCTGCGCGGCACACTCGGCATCTCGGGCCTCGCCCAGTGGAATGATGCGCGCGGGCGCATCCCGCTGGTGCCGGATGCGCGCGTGACCAGCGCCGCCGCCTTCGCCTTCGAGCAGTTGGCGCTCGGCAAGTGGAGCCTGCTGGCGGGCGCCCGCCTCGACGGCCGGCGGCTCGTTGCCGACAGCGACGCCGCGTTGGGCCGCTCGCCGGAGACGCGCCGGTACGGGGCCTGGGCGGCCGATGCCGGCATCGTGTGGCGCCCGGTCGCGGTGCTGGCAGTGAGCGGCAACGTGGGCCGCGCCTGGCGTGCCCCCACGCTGTTCGAGCTGTTCGCCAACGGGCCGCACCTCGGTGAGGCGCGCTACGAGCAGGGGGATCCCGGCTTGCGGCCGGAGGCGGGGACGAACCTGGATGTGGGCGTACGCTGGACCGGCACGCGGGTCCGCGCGGAGGTCGCCGGCTACCGCAATCGCATCGGCCGGTTCATCTACATCACGCCGACGGCGCGGTTCTACAGCACGCCGCCGGATTCGCTGCGCGTCTTCCAGTACGTTCAGGCGGATGCCGAGCTCCTGGGCGGCGAGCTGGCGGTCGAAGCGCAAGCGTCCCGCGCCCTCACGGTGCACGCGCGGGTCGACGGCGTCCGCGCCACGAACCTCGCGACCCACCAGTGGCTGCCGCTGACGCCGCCGCTGCGCGGGGGCGTCGGGGTGGAGTGGGAAGGCAAGGTCGGCGCGGACGTGGAGGCGTACGCGAAGCAGCGGCAGCTCAACCCCCTCGACGTCGCGACCGGCGGGTATACCCTTCTGCATCTCAACGCCGGCACGACGACGACGTTGCGGGGGCGTGCCGTGCGCATCGATGTGGCGCTGCGCAACGCGCTCAATACGCGTTACCGCAGCTTCCTCAGTCGCTACAAGGAGTTCGCGCTCGATCCCGGACGGAACCTGATCCTGCGGGTGTCGACCGGCGACGTCGAGTAACGCTCAGCGCGCTTCGCCGTAGATGATGCCGCGGCGCTCGGGCCCCAAAGCCGCGACGATCGCGCACAGCACGAACACCGTTCCCGCCGTCAGCGCCATGGCCCAGGCATAGGTGAGGTGGGCGGCGAACACCGCTTCGATCCACGCCACCGTCCCCGCGATCAGCACGCCGCACTGATAGGCGAACCCCGGCAGGAATCCGCGCACGGAATCGGGCGAGAGCTCGGTAATGTGCGCCGGGATGACGCCCCAGGCCCCTTGCACCATGAACTGCATGAGGAAGGCGCCGACGACGAGCAACGGGAGGGCGGGGGCGAACGCCCACAGGGGGATGACGAGGAACGCCCCGGTGAGCGCCAGGACGATCGTGCGCCGGCGGCCGAGCCGGTCGGAATAGAGGCCGCAGAGAACGCCCCCGGTGAGGGCGCCGACCATCGAGAGCGCGGTGAGCAGGGCGCGGCGCTGCGGGGTGAAGCCCCAGTCGCGCTGCAGGAACGTCGGGTAGAGGTCCTGCGTGCCGTGCGACACGAAGTTCATCATCGTCATCAACGCCACGAGGTACAGGAACAGCTTCCAGTAGGACGCGATGGCGCGGCCGAGCCCGCTCCAGGACTCGTGCCGCGTCTTCTTCCAAACGTCGGATTCCTTCACCCGGAACCGCACATACAGCGCGAGCAGGGCGGGGAGGCCGCCGATGAAGAACATCGGGCGCCAGCCCCAGCGCGGATACACGACGAAGTAGCAGAGGGCCGCGAGGAGATACCCCGCCGCGTACCCCTGCTGGAGCAGGCCCGAGAACACGCCGCGCAGCCGTGGCGGCACCTTCTCCATCACCAGCGACGCGCCCACGCCCCACTCCCCCCCCATCCCGATGCCGAACAGCGCGCGCAGCACGAGGAAGGAGACATAAGTCGGCGCGAGTCCCGACAAGACCTCGACCAGGGAATAGAAGACGAGGTCGAGCATCAGGGGCAGCCGGCGCCCGTAGCGGTCGGCGAGCAACCCGAAGATGAACGCACCCACCGGCCGGAAGGCGAGCGTGAGCGTCAGGGACAAAGCGATCTCGGCGTCGCTGCGGTGGAACTCCCGCGCGATCGCCGTGAGCGTCATCACGACGACGAAGAAATCGAACGCGTGGGGGGGGGGGGGGGGGGGGGGGGGGGAAGGGGGGTGGGGGGGAGGCGGCAGTCATGGGCCCCAATAATGCTCCCGGTGTTGTGTCGGCGCGACCTTGACCCCGGGCGGTGGGCTGTTCTCTTAGAGACTTCCGCCGTTCACGAGCCGATCTCCGGGAGGGTGTATGCGCCACGATTTCCGTTTCCCGATTCCCGTTCTGGTCGTCGCCGGGCTCCTGGCGGCCCCGCCCGCCCCGGCCCAGGAAACCGCTTCGGACTCCCTCCTCACCGTCGAGCATTACCTCGACTGGGAGCAGGTCGCCGACCCGCAGCTCTCGCCCGACGGCATGCAGGTCGTCTACACCCGCCGCTACGTCAACAAGATCGAGGACAAGTGGGAGTCGGCGCTCTGGATCATGAACGCCGACGGCTCCAAGAATCGCTTCCTCGTGAAAGGCTCCGGCGCCCGCTGGTCCCCCGACGGCGCACGGATCCTGTACCTCGCCGACGGGGAGCCCAAAGGGACGCAGCTGTTCGTGCGCTGGATGGACGCCGAAGGGGCGACCACGCAGATCACTCACGTCACTGAGACGCCGGCCAACCCGCAGTGGTCGCCCGACGGCAAAGCGATCGCGTTCGCGATGTTCGTCCCGGACCAGGAGCCCTGGAAGATCAGCATGCCCGCGCCGCCGGCCGGCGCCAAGTGGACGGAGGCTCCGCGTATCGTCGACCGGCTGCATTACCGCCAGGATCGCGTCGGATTTACCGAGGCCGGGTACACGCACCTCTTCCTCGTGACGGCCGACGCTGGCACGCCGCGGCAACTCACGCGCGGCAAGTGGAACGTCGGCGCCCGCTTCGACGGGCTGTCCGGAAACGTGGGCTTCGACTTCACCCCGGACGGCAAGACGATCGTCTTCGACGGACTGAAGGAAAGCGACTGGGACAATCATTACCAGGATGCGCAGGTGTACGCGCTCGACGTCGCCTCCGGGGCGATCCGCCAGCTGACCAGCCGGCCCGGCTACCACGCGAATCCTCAGGTGTCGCCCGACGGCAAGCTGGTGGCGTTCGCAGGCTACGACTCGACCTCGCACACCCATACGACGAGCGATCTCTGGGTGGCTGGCATCGACGGCTCCGGGATCCGCGATCTGACGCGCGATTTCGACCGTGACCCGAACGAGCTGCACTGGGCCCCCGACGGCAGCGGCGTCTACTTCGCCGCCGGGGACCGGGGGGCGATCAACGTGTACTTCGCAGCCCTGCGGGGCGGCGCGACGCCGGTCACGACCGGCGCCCAGGTGCTCTCACTCTCGTCAGTGGCGCGCGACCTCACGGCCGTCGGGCTGCGCAGCGACGCGAACACGCCGCCCGACGTGGTGCGCTACCACCTGCGCCGGCCGGGGGCGCCCGTGCGGCTGACGGCCGTCAACGACGACGTGCTGGCGGGCAAGCGGCTCGCGAAGGTGGAAGAGGTCTGGTACACCTCGAGCGGCGGCGCGCGCGTCCAGGCGTGGATCGTGAAGCCGCCGGCGTTCGATCCGTCCAAGAAGTACCCGCTGATTCTCGAGATCCACGGCGGGCCGTTCGCGATGTACAACGTCGGCTTCAGTTACATGTTCCAGAACTTCGCGGCCGACGGCTACGTGGTGCTGTTCGTCAATCCGCGGGGCAGCACCGGCTACGGCAGCGGGTTCTCCAACGGCATCGACCACAACTATCCCGGCCCGGACTACGACGATTTGATGGCGGGCGCAGATACGCTCATCGGCCGTGGCTACGTCGACACGCGGCGCATGTACGTGTCGGGGTGCAGCGGCGGCGGGGTACTGTCGAGCTGGGTGATCGGGCACACGACCCGGTTCGCCGCCGCGGCGGTGCGCTGCCCGGTGATCGACTGGATCGCCATGGCCGGGGAGACGGACATCCCGCTGTTCACCTACAGCTTCTACGACGCGCCGTTCTGGGAGAAGCCCGACCAGTGGCTGGCGCACTCGTCGTTGATGTATGTGGGGAAGGTGACGACCCCGACGCTGCTCATGACCGGGGAGCTCGATCGCCGCACGCCGATCCCGCAATCCGAGGAGTACTTTGCCGCGCTGAAGGTGCGGAAGGTCCCGACGGTGCTGCTGCGCTTCAGCGGCGAGTTCCACGGCACCGGGTCCAAGCCGTCGAACTTCATCCGCACCCAGCTCTACATGATGAGCTGGTTCCAGAAGTACGGCGGGACGGCCGCGCCGGCGGTGACTAGCGGGTCGAACTGACGAACTGCTCCACCTCGGTCGACCCCGCGAGCGCCGCCGTCGACGCCTCCCCACCCATGATGGCGGCGAGGACCTGGTCGAAGTAGCCGGCGCCCACCTCGCGCTGGTGCTTGGTGGCGGTGTACCCGTCGGCCTCGCGCGCGAGCTCCTCCTGCTGCAGCCGCACGTACGCGGGCATGCCCTCCGCCTGGTAGGCGTGGGCCAGCTCGAACGTGCGCAGCCCGATCACGTGCCAACCGGCCAGGGTGACGAACTGGAACTTGTAGCCCAGGCGCGCCAGCTCCGCCTGAAAGCCCGCGATCTCCCGCTCGTCCAGGTGCTGCCGCCAGTTGAAGGAGGGCGAGCAGTTATAGGCGAGCAGCTTGCCCGGGTAGCGCGCGTGAATCGCGTCGGCGAAGCGGCGCGCCTCCGTCAAGTCCGGCTTGGACGTCTCGAACCACAACAGGTCGGCGTACGGGGCGTAGGCCAAGGCCCGGACGATGACCGGCTGGGCGCCGTCGCGGACGCGGAAGTACCCCTCCGGCGTGCGCTCACCGGTGCAGAACTCCCGGTCCCGGGGATCGATGTCGGAGGTGAGCAGGGTGGCGCTCAGCGCATCGGTGCGGGCGACGATGAGGGCCGGGATGTCCAACACGTCGGCCGCCAGGCGCGCCGCGCTCAACACGCGAATGAAGTGCTGTGTGGGCACGAGGACTTTCCCGCCCAGGTGCCCGCATTTCTTTTCGGCGGCGAGCTGGTCCTCGAAATGGACCCCAGCCGCCCCGGCTTCGATCATCGCCTTCATCAGCTCGAAAGCGTGGAGCACGCCTCCGAATCCGGCCTCGGCGTCGGCGACGATCGGCGCGTACCAGCCCCTCCCCCCCCTCCATCCTCGGCCCGCTCGATCTGGTCGGCCCGCAGCAATGCGTTGTTCAGGCGCCGGACCAGCGCCGGCACGCTGTTGCTCGGGTACAGGCTCTGGTCGGGGTAGGTCTGGCCGGCCAGGTTCGCGTCGGCCGCCACCTGCCAGCCGGAGAGGTAAATGGCCTTGAGTCCCGCCTTGACCATCTGCACCGCCTGCGCACCGGTAAGGGCGCCGAAGGTCGCCACGTACGGCTCCTGCTGCAGCAGGCTCCAGAGCCGGTCGGCTCCGTGCCGGGCCAGCGTATGCTCCACCGCGAGCGACGGCCGCAGGCGCACCACGTCGCCGGCCTGATAGTCGCGCCGAATCCCGTGCCAGCGCGGATCCTGCGCCCACCGCCGCGCCAGGGCATTTACCTCGCTCACAAAGTCGGGCTGCATGATCAACGCTCCTTGGTTGGGCCGGCGTCCAGCAGGCCGTAGGCCGGCAGCGTCAGGAACTCGACGAACTCGGCGGCCAGCACCAGCGCGTCCAGCAGCGCCGCCGCTTCGCGCCGGCGTCCTCCGGGTCCACCCAGCGCGGCCAGCTCCTGCTGCCGGACGACGAGATAGAGCTCGGAATCGACGAGACGCCCGTCGCCGAGCCGACAGCGGTGCCGCAGCCACTGCCAGAGCTGGGCGCGCGAGATTTCCGCCGTGGCGGCGTCTTCCATCAGGTTGGCGATCGCCACCGCCCCGGTGCCCTGGAGCCAGTTGTCCAGATACTCCAGCGCCACGCGCACGTTGGTGCGTACCCCGGCCTCCGTGATCACGCCGTCCGGGACGCGGATGTCGAGCAGGTCCCGTGCGGTGACACGGACGTCCTCGCGCTGCCGGTGTTTCTGGTGCGGGTGGGCGCCGAGCACGCTGGTGAACACCTCGGTCGCGAGCGGCACCAGGTCGGGATGTGCCACCCAGGTCCCGTCGAACCCATCGGCCGACTCGCGCTGTTTGTCCTCCCGCACCCGCGCCAGCGCCCGCGCATTCACCTCGGGGTCGCGCCGGCTGGGGATGAACGCGGCCATGCCGCCGATGGCGTGCGCGTCGCGCTGATGGCACGTCCGCACCAACAGCTCGGTGTACGCACGCATGAACGGCACCGTCATGACGACCTGCGCTCGGTCGGGCAGGACGAACTGGGCGCGGTTCCGGAACTTCTTGATGACGCTGAAGATGTAATCCCAGCGGCCGGCGTTCAGTCCCGCGCTGTGGTCCCGCAGCTCGTAGAGGATCTCCTCCATCTCGAACGCCGCGAGAATCGTCTCGATCAGCACCGTCGCGCGGATCGTCCCGCGGGGCAGGCCCAGCGCGTCTTGGGCGAAGCAGAACACGTCGTTCCACAACCGTGCCTCGAGGTGGGACTCGAGCTTCGGCAGATAGAAGTAGGCGCCCGAGCCCCGCTCCAGCAGCGCGCGCGCGTTGTGGAAGAAGTGGAGGCCGAAGTCGAACAGGCTTGCCGAGACGGGCTCGCCCGACCACAGCACATGCCGCTCGGGTAGGTGCCAGCCGCGCGGCCGGACCATCAGCGTAGCGGTGCGCTCGGCGAGCCGGTAGCGGCGCCCGTCAGGGCTCGCGTACTCCAGCGTGCGCCGCACCGCTTCCTGGAGGTTCGCCTGCCCCTGAATCACGTTCGCCCAGGTCGGCGACAGCGCGTCCTCGAAGTCCGCCATGAACACCCGGGCGCCGGAGTTCAAGGCGTTGATCATCATCTTGCGCTCGACGGGACCGGTGATCTCGACGCGGCGGTCCTGCAGATCAGCGGGGGGGGGAGCCACCTGCCAGGCGGCGCGGCGCACGCCGGCGGTGGCGGAGAGGAAGTCCGGCAGGGAGCCGGCGTCGAACTCCGCCTGGCGCTCAGCGCGGCGCTGCAGCAGGCCGGCGCGCGTGGGGCGAAACTCCTGCTCGAGGCGCCTGACGAATTCCAGCGCCTCCGGCGTCAGCACTTCCGCCGCCTCGGGCGGAGCGCTCGCCTTCACTTGCAGTTGTTCCTTCACCTGCACCCCCATGTCACCCCGGGGCTACAAGTTTCGAGCCAGGGGACGCGACCGGCCGTCGTGCCCTGCGCCGGGCGCGGCGACAACCGTTGTTGCGAATATGCTACACCTCTGTCTCTCCGGCCACGCGCACTCGCGACCCGTAGGCGGGCTACCCTGACCGGGCGATGCGTGCGGCCACGAGCCGCGAATCAACCCGGATGTTGTACAGCCCGCCGGTGGCGTCGTAGTTGTGCCCCACGAAGTACAGCTTCGGCTGGTCGGCACTGGTCACGCGGTCATCCCGGAGGGCGAACCCTTTAGCATCCCGCCGCACCGCGTCACCCAGGAACTCCAGCGCCGGGGCGAACCCGGTGGCCAGGATGACGTCGTCGAAGGGCGCGAACGCCCCGTCGGCGAAGCGCGCACCGTCTTCCGTGAACCCTGCGACGCCGCCCCGCACCCGGACCAGGCCGGCCTTGATCGCGTCCACGAGGTGGAAACCGATTACGGGGATCGCGTCGAGCGGACTGTAGCCGGGTCGGGGGAGTACCGGCGGCCCGCGGCGCAGGTCCGTCAGCTTGGCGACGCCGGCGACCAGCACTTCTTGCAGGCGGCGGGGGAGCTTGCGCACCCAGTAGGACACGTACTGGATCGGCAGTCCCAGCAGGGTGAGCGGCACCACGTTCGCGCCCGAGCGAACCGCGAGCGTCACCGTGCCGCCCGCACGCGCGATCTCGCTGGCGATCTCGGCCCCGGAGTTGCCGACCCCCACGACCAACACCCGGCGGCCGACGAATGCATCCGGCCGTCGATACTCCACGCTGTGGAGCAGCCGGCCCGCGAAGCGCTCCATTCCGGGGAGATGGGGGCGGCGGGGATTGGCCACGATCCCGCTCGCTACGACGAGGGCGCCAGCCTCGAACTCGCGTCCGTCGCACTGCACCTGCCACACGCCTCCCTGATACCTGGCACCCGACACCTGACACCCTGTTTCGATCGGCAGCCCGAACCGCTGCGCGTAGTCCCGCAAGTACTCCCAGAACAGCGCGCGGGGGACGAACAAGGGGGCCGATCGCGGAAAGCCGAGCCCCGGCAGGCTCGACATGTGCTTGCCGGTGTGGAGCGTGAGGCTCTCATAGAGGTTCGCCCACGTGTAGCCGACGACCTCGCCCCCCTCGAGCACGTGGTGGGGAAGGCGACGGGCGGCGAGCTGTTGGGACGTGGCGAGGCCGGCCGGCCCGCCGCCGATGACGAGCGTCGGCAGGATGGCCATCAGCCGAGCAGCGCTGGGGCGTCCCGCAGCATCCCGTCGGCCACGCGATCGGCCAACGCCATGATCGTCACGTACGGATTGATCTCGAGCGAGTCGGGGAAGAGGGACGCGTCCGCGACGCGGAGCCAGGGCAGCCCGTGCACGACGCCCCAGGAATCCGTCACCGAGTCCGCCGCACTGCCCCCCATGCAGCAGCCGCCCATGAGGTGCGCCGCCGACAGAGAGACGCTGCCCTCGCGGAAGTACCGTTCGGAGATCCGCTCGTCGATCTGAGAGGCCTCGGCTTGCTCCAGGAGTGGCGGATCGGCGAAGGGGGTGTGCACCCGGACGGCGCCGGCCGCGAAGAAGATCCGCGCGGAGGCGCGGCTCCCGCCCACCAGGCCGCCCACGGTTCCCCGGGTGAAGTGGTAGTGCACCACGGGCTGTCCGGCGCGGTCCACGGCGATGCGGTTGCCCGGCGTCGCCCGGTCGCACGCCAGCAGCAGAATCATCTGCAGGCGCGGAAACGCGTGCATGATCGCGCTGTGGTCCGCGCCGAACCCCGAGAGCGCCTTCGCGGTAGTGAACGGGAAGTACATGCACGTCTCCAGGACGAAGGCCTCCTCGGCCGCCCGGTCCACGAAGTAACTCTTGGGGTGCCCGACGTCGTTGGTGATCGCCCGCGGATGCTCGGCCACCAGGATCAGAGCGGGATGGCAGGTGAAGCCGCTTCCGAGGGAGTGGGGAGTGGGGAGTGGGGAGCGGAGTAGGAGCGCTGTGCTGCCGATCGCGCCGCCCGCACACACGACCAGCTTCGCCGGCACGCGGTACTCGCCCGACTCCCATTCCGAGGGAAGTCCCTTGCCCCCGTCGGGCTTTTCCCGGACCCGTACGACCACGCTGCGGTCGGGCTCGATTCGTAGCGCTTCGGCGCGGGTCACGACTTCCACGCCGGCGCGCTCGGCCGCTGGGAGCTGCACCCGATTGGTCCCCTGCTTGGCCTGGTTAGGGCACCCCAGGTTGCAGAGGCTCGACCCGCGGCAGCCCGTCACGTTCACCGGGAACTGCTCGACCCGGTACCCGGCTCGTGCCCCCCCGTCCACGAACAACCGGTTGTTCTCGTTGATGCGCTCGGGTTCAAGCAGATGGACGTTGTTCTCCCGGAGATAGCGCTGCGAGCGGCGCAGCAGGTCGGCGTAGTCCAGTCCGGGAACACTCCAGCCCCGGATCACCCGCTCCGGCGCCGTCAGCGACGTGCCCGTGTACACCACCGTGGAGCCGCCGTAGGCGTGCGCGAACGCGAGCGTCATCGTCCCCTCGGCGGTGAGAAACCCGCCGCCGTCCGCGTACAGCTGGCTCGCCATCTCGAGCTCGCGTCCGGTGAACTCGTCGTCGGCGAGCCGTGGCCCTCGTTCCAGCACCAGGACCCGGCGGCCGCCCTTGACCAGAGGCGTGAGCGCCTGGGCCACTGTCCCGCCCCCCGCGCCGGACCCGATGATGACGACGTCGTACGTGTAGGTGCTCACCGCCGTGCCTCCCAGCCGCGTGAATCGGCGCGGTAGCCGATCTCCGCTGCGGCGCCGGGCCGCCCGTAGTAGCCCAGGAGAATCAGCGTCCGCAGTCCCCAGAATCCCCGCCGCACGAGGCGCAGCGGCGAATCCTGGATTCGCAGCAGGAATCGGTTGCGGCGCACGGGATCGAGCGCGGAGAAGCGCTTGCCATAATAGAGGAAGGGGAGCCACTCCAGCGCACGGATGAGCAGGCGGAGCTGGCGGCGCAGCGCTGGCGGGCGCGACGCCAGCGCTCGCTCGACGATCCCCTCCACCTCGGTCCACCCCGCGGCGTCGAGCCGAGACGCGTCCGGCACCACCGTCTGCGCCAGCGCGCGGAAACCGGGACGGAGATCCTCGAGCACGCGCGAAACCTAGGACCCCGCCTCACGTCCAGCAAGAAAGTGGCATATTCGTCGGGGGAGGCGAAACCATGAACGAGGAGCTGGCCGGATACCTGCAGCAGATCGAGGCGGTCAAGCGGGAGGCGGAGACGTTCCTCACCGGCCTGACGGACGCGCAGTTCAACTGGCGGCCCGGCCCCGATCGCTGGTCGATCGCCCAGTGCTTCGATCACCTCAACGTGTCCGTGCGGAAGACGATTCCGGCGTTCGACCGCGCGATCGCCGCCGCGCGCGCCCGAGGCCGCCTCGCGCCAGGTCCGTTCCGCTATGGATGGTTCGCCCGCTGGATGGTGGGGTCGATGGAGCCGCCGGTGAAGCGCCGGCAGGGGACGTTCAAGATCCTCCTTCCGGCACAGGAGGTCCCGCTCGCCCCCACTCTGGCCGAGTTCCGGATGGTGCGGGATCAGCTGGCCGAGCGGGTCCGCAGCGCGGACGGGCTCGACTTGAAGCGGGCGCGGGTGATCTCGCCGGTGAGCCGCCTGCTCCGCCTGCCGCTCGGCGCGTACTTCGCGTTTGTGGTTGCCCATGACCGCCGGCACCTCTGGCAGGCGGCCAACGTGCGCGCGGCGCCAGACTTCACCCACCGTGGAAGCTGAGGTCGTTGGCGGGCGCTGAAACCCGCCCCGTCCTGCAACGGTAGGGCCCTCGGCCGCGTCTAACTTGGCAACACCCTTCCCTCGCGAGGTCTGTTGTGTTCCGCTGGCCGTGCCTGGCATTGCTCTCCGCGACCGCGATCCCTCCGCGTCTCTGCGCCCAGACTGCCGCTGCGGGGATTGCCCCGCCGCGCAAGCAGGTTGTGGCGACGCGGGTGCCCGGCGACGCCGTTCGGGTCGACGGCCGTCTGGACGACGCGGTCTGGGCCGAGGCGCGCTGGATCCGGGACTTCGTTCAGAAGATGCCGCACGAGGGCGCCCCGCCGACCGACAGCATGCGCATCGCCATTCTGTACGATGACGGCGCGCTGTACGTGGGCGCGCGGATGTACAGCCGCGACCCATCCAAGATTCAGGCTCCGCTGGCACGGCGCGACGACACCTCCCAGATCGAGCATTTGTGGGTGTCGTTCGATACGTACCACGACCGCCGCACCGCCTACTCGTTTGGCGTGACGGCGTCGGGCGTCCGGATGGACTTCTACCACCCGCAGGACAACGAGTACAACGTCGATGGCGGCTTCAATCCGGTATGGGAGGCGAAGGCCATCATCGACTCCCTCGGCTGGACGGCGGAAATGCGGATTCCCTTTTCCCAGCTCCGGTTCAACGATCGGGCGGTGCAGGTGTGGGGCTTCAACGCCGATCACTGGATCCCGTCGCGCAATGAGGACGTGTTCTGGATCCCCGTGCCGACAAACCGGACCGGCTGGTCTTCCTGGATGGGCGACTTGGTGGGCATCCAAGGCCTCAAGCCGTCCCGGCGCCTCGAGCTGCTCCCGTACACCGCCGGCACCTCGACGCTCACCGGTGCGCGCGATCCCAAGAACCCGTTCGACGATGGCAAGAACCTGGGCGCGCGCGCCGGCGCCGACCTCAAGATGGGACTCGGGCCGAACCTGACCCTCGACGGTGCCGTGAACCCGGACTTCGGCCAAGTCGAAGCCGACCCGGCCGTGGTGAACCTCTCGGCGTTTGAGGTTTTTTTCGACGAGAAGCGGCCGTTTTTCACCGAGGGCCGCCAGCTGCTCCGCGGCAACGGGCCCAGTTACTTCTACTCGCGTCGGATCGGCGCGCCGCCGCGCGGGGCGGTGAGCGGCGACTTCGTGGACTACCCGCACAACAGCACCATTCTCGGTGCCGCCAAGGTGACCGGGCGTCTCGCCTCCGGGGTCTCCCTCGGGGTGCTGACGGCCGTGACCGGCCGGGAAAGCGCCCGCACGGTCGGGTACGACACCGTGAGCGGCGTCGGGACATTCGGACGGGTCGAGGTCGCCCCCGTCAGCGGCTACGGCGTTGCTCGCGTGCAACAGGAGTTCGGCACCAACGCGTCCGTGGTCGGCGTCACGCTGACCGGCGTGCACCGCGACGTTGCTCCGGGGACCGCGCTCGCTGCGCTCTACGACCGCGAAGCGCTCGCCGGTGGTGCCGACTGGATCCTCCGCTGGAACCGCGGCACTTACGAGCTGCAGGGCTGGCTGGGCTTCAGCCACCTCCGCGGCGACTCAGCCGCCATCAATCGGGTGCAACGCTCGGCCGTGCACTTCTTCCAGCGGCCCGACGCCGATTACCTCACGTACGACCCCACCCGGACCACGTTCACCGGCACGGTCGGCACCCTGCAGTTCAACAAGAACGGCGGGCGCCATTGGCTGTACGGGCTGGGGGCGGGGTGGGAATCCCCCGGCTTCGACCCGAACGACGCCGGCCGGCTGAGCAACGCCGACGGCCGGTTCGAGTACACGAGCCTGCGCTACCGCGAGACGCAGCCTGGGAAAGTGTTCCAGAATTACGGCGTGGGGCTGTACACCAACGCCGAATGGGACTTCGGCGGAGACCGACAGTTCCTCGTGGCGGAGCTGGCGGGTGATGTGACGCTCCGGAACTTCTGGACGATCAACACGTACGTCGACGTCCTGCCGCGATCCTTCGATCACTCCGCCACCCGCGGCGGCCCGACGGTGGCGACGCCGCGGACGTGGGACGCAGTGGCGCGCCTCGGAAACAGCTTCGGCGCCAAGACTTCCTGGAACGCTCGGATTTACTACGGGCGAGACGAGCTGGGCGGCGAGACCTACCGGCTGAGCGGCGGCCTGTCGATCAGACCCGGCGCGCGCTGGCAGCTCTCGCTCACGCCCAACTACCTCCGATCCATCAACCCGCGGCAGTACGTCGCCACTTTCGGCAACGGCGGGCTGGCGACCTATGGCGGGCGCTACGTGTTCGCCTTCGTGGACCAGAGCACGTTCCTGACCCAGCTCCGGCTGAACTACACGCTGCGCCCCGATCTCACGCTCGACGTATATGCCGAGCCGTTCGCCGCGAGCGGGCGCTACTTCGGCTTGGGCGAGCTCGCGGCGAGCCGCACGCTCGATCTCAAGCTCTATGGGACCGGCGGCACCAGCCTTTCCCGCGACGGGGCGGGGAACTACACCGTGATCGACGGCAGCGACACGCTCCAGATCGCCAACCCTGACTTCAACGTGCTGTCGTTCCGGAGCAACGTCGTGATCCGCTGGGAGTGGCGGCCGGGGAGCACGCTGTACCTCGTGTGGTCCCAGAACCGGTTCAACGCCGACACGAGGGGCCAGCTGGTGCGCCCTGGGAATCTGTGGGATTCGGTGCGGGCGACGGGAGACAACTTTCTGGCAGTGAAAATCAGCTACTGGATCCCGGTGAATTAGGACTGATAGCGGCTAGACGCACAGACGCGCGGCGGAGAACAGGGCCGAGTGAATGGGAATGACCTGCTCACCCGCACCTGTTCCCCGCTGTGCGTCCGCGCGCCTAGTTGTTGCCGGGTCTGTTGCCCGATTCCTGCCGCAGTAGGGCTTGTTTCCGCTCCATCCCCCACCGGTACCCTCCCAGGTCCCCGTTGCTTTTCACTACCCGATGGCAGGGGATCACCAGCGCCGCCGGATTGCTCGCGCAGGCTCGCGCCACGGCGCGCGTGGCGCGCGGCCGGCCGATCGCCCGGGCCACCTCCGCGTACGACCGGGTCCGCCCGTAGGGGATCTTGCGCAGCGCCTCCCACACTTGGCGTTGGAAGGCGGTCGCCCGGATGTCGAGCGGCAGATCGAGGTGCGGCTCGCGCCCGTCCAGGTAGCGCAGGATCGCCGCAACCCAGCGGCCCAAGTCGCCCCGATCGCGCTGGATCTCCGCGCCGGGGAACTCGCCGCGGAGCTCGGCTTCGAGCTCGGGCGCGCCGTGGCCCAAACTGACACGGCAGATGCCGCGCGGCGTCGCCGCCACCAGCAGGGTGCCGAGGGGGCAAGGGACGGCGGCGAAGGCGATGACCATGCCCCGCCCGCCACGGGCGTAGGTGGCGGGCGTCATGCCGAGCTGCGCGGCGGCGCGCTCGTAGACCCGGCTGCTCGAGCTGTAGCCGGCGGCGTAGGTGGCGGGACTCACGCGTTTCCTCTCTTTCAGATGAGCTGTGAACCGGCTGAGCCGGCGGGCGTCTTGGTACTGCCGCGGCGTGACACCGAGAATGCGGCGAAACGCGCGCACCAGCTGGTGGGGTGTCGTGCCGACGCGCCGGCTGAGCGCCACGAGCCTGGCTGGCGCGTCGCTCGGCGCGTCGAGCTGCCGGCAGACCTCGCGCACCAGCCCGACCTGCGGGTCGGGGGCCGGCGCCTGACCGGGCCGGCAGCGCCGGCACGCCCGGAAGCCGGCCTGCTCGGCCGCCTCGGGGATCGAAAAGAATGTCACCTGTGCTCGGCGGGGTCGCCGGCTGGCGCACGAGGGCCGGCAATAGATCCCGGTGGACCGGACCGCATAGACGAACGCGCCGTCGTAGCGGCGGTCGTGCGCCAGCACGATGCGCCAACGGCGCGCGGCGGAGAGCTCCGAAGCGACAGCGGCAGGACTCATGCGTCTGAACTTAGCGCATGGCCCTGCCGCCATCTATCCGATTCTGACTTCCAAACCGGGCCTCACCCCCTCGTTCCCCCTCTCCACGTTGTGGAGAGGGGGACAGGAGGGTGAGGTACCTACATCCAGGGCTCGTCCGCCGACGGGCCGTAGATGGAGGGCACTTTGCCGTCCGCCATGCGCAGGTACACCGAGAACTGCCCGCGGTGGTGCACCATGTCCATCAACATTAACCAGAGGAAGTCGAGCCGCCGGACGTCGCCCATCGTTTTCGGGGCGACGAAGAACTTCACCGTCTTGTTCAGGTCCGCGTCGCTGGCCTTGCGTACCGTGTCCCCGAGCGTCCGGAACGCGCGCTCGCACTCGGAGACCAGGGCGTCCCACTGCGCGGGCGGCGCGGGCAGTTTCGGGGGGAACTCGAGCTTCCCCTCCGCCCCGCCCGCGCCGGCGGTGCCCTCGAACACGAAGGTCCACGCGAGGTCCTTGGCGGACCGCGCCTTGCCATGGGGCTTGAGGTCGACCTTCGCGGGGGGGTAGGCCCGCAGGACCTTCAGCGTCGTCGCGACTTCGTTCTCCCAGGTTCGCAGAAACTGCTCCTTCTCGCTCATGGTGACTCCCTTCACTGGTAGGTGAGCCGCAGGCCCCAATCGGGGCCGCGGCCGCCGCGATCATGGAATTCCACGGTCACGAGCGTCTCGCCTTCTCCCGGTTTCTCCTCCCACGCCCAGGTGTACACCAGGCGGCGCGGCGGGTCAACCTCCTGATAGGTACCGGTCACGCGATGCAGGGTGCCGTCGGGCGCCTGCATGTGAATCCGGTAGCGCCCGCCGACCCGCAAGTCGACCTCGGCCAGGGGGGTGGTCATGTCGCCCGGCGCGCTCCAACTCTTCAGGGCTTCCGGTTGCGACCAGGCCTTGAAGACTTTTTCCGGCGGCGCCGCGAACGTGCGCGCGAGCCGGAGGGCGACCGGGTGGGCGAGCTCGGTGACGGACGACTCGCCGCCCCGGAGGCGGGCCAGGATCGCGCGGCGCGTGGGGTCCGCGAGGGCCGCGAAGGTTGCGTCGAGGCCGCAAGCCCTGGGAACGCAAGGGGTGCCCGGGCCTAGTTGCTGAAGAAGAAGGAGCCGCCGCCGCCTTCGAAGCGCGGGTTGACGATGTTGTTGTAGATCGAGCCGAAGCTGTAGCTCATTCCCACGAAGGCTTGATAGAAGAAGCTGGTTTCGAGCTGCCGCCGCTGCAGCAGGAGCGTCGGCTCGTCGATGCCCTGGCCCGAGAGGAAGATCTGATCGTGCACGATCGAAGCATTGCCGAACAGGCTGATCGAGAGGCCCTTGATGAGCCGCACCTGCGTGCTCCCGAAGAACGAAAGGCTGTTCTTGTTCAGCGTGCTGTTGCGGTAGTAGGCGGACCCCTGACTTCTTCTCGTAGATCGTCGTTTCGATGTAGGCGAAATGAGCCACGCCCACGGCGTACTGGAGCGTCATCAGTCGGCGGGTGGACTGCGAATAGGGGAAGACGTCGTATTCGACGGCGGGCGTGACGCGGATCTGATGCCGCTGGTTCAGGAACGTGGACTGGGTGATGGAGCCTCGCAGCCCCGCCGACCATCGGCCGCCCGCGCTCCGCGCGACCAACGCGCTGGCGCCGTAGTTGCGGGTCAAGCTGCTGAAGGTGGCTGCCGAGTCGGGGTCGTAGCGGATATGGAAGTTGTTCTCACGGTAACCGCCGTTGAGACTCAATCTGACCTTCAGGCGCTCGGTGATGCGGCTGGCGCTCAGGTCGGTGAAGATGCCGAAGTTGTTGATCGACTTCTGCGCGCTGTAGTTCCCGTTCATGCCGATGCGGAACACCCAATAATCCCACGGATCGTAAACGGCGGCGGCCGTTTGCCCCGCTGCCGGGGCGCTGTAGGTCACGTCCATGCGGGGCGCCAGCGGCGTGAGCGCCGCGAACCGCACCAGGCCCAACTTCAGCACCCGCGCCAAGCCGCGGCGGATCTCATCGCGCGTCTCCGTCGTGTTGGACACGTAGTGCAACGTGTCCGTCGTGCCGCGGAACTGTTTCAGCCCGATGAAAGTGATCGTGTAGGCATCGCCGCCCCCGCCTGTCACCTGCGTGGAGATGAGGATGTGGACGTGGGCGTCCTCCCGGTTCCGCACCCAGTTCACAAACCCGATCTCTGTGCGCAGGAAGTCGAAATCACACCCCCGATCGAAATTGGGACAGTCGAAGAAGACACGGACCGCCGAGTCCTGGACGCTCCTGGTCGAGTCCGTCGCGGCCTGCGCACCGAGGGAAATGGCGATGAGCGGCAGGCCGAGGCAGAGTCCGAAACACACGAGGGTCGGTCTCACGTCGCCATCCTGACTGAGGGTTCGAGCATTAGCTGCCGCCAGCCGGCGAAGGAATTCGCCCCGCGACAGCCCGGGCGTTAATATCGCCCCCGCACAGGCAATGGCTACCACCGACCGTTGCGACATCCAGGGCGCGGGAGGCACCCATGAAGTGGATCGTCATCGTGGTCGCGGTGCTGCTGGGCGTACCGGCGCTTGTCGCCGTGGTCGGGTCGCTTCTCCCCAAGGCGCACAGCGCCTCCCGCCGGGCGACCTTTCGCCAGTCGCCGGAGACACTGTGGCGTTTGCTCACCGACTACGCCGCCATGCCGTCCTGGCGCGCCGACCTCCGCGCGATCGCGCGGTCGCCGGATCGGGACGGGCACGAGGTGTGGCTGGAGACTGACAAGCGCGGGCAACGCCTGCCGCTCGAGACGATCGCGGCCGTCCCGCCGCGGCGGTTGGTGCGACGGATCGCCGATCCCAAACTGCCCTTCGGCGGCACCTGGACATGGGAGATCACGGCGGCGCCCGGCGGCAGCACGCTCACG
>QHUY01000149.1 GCA_003223415.1 Gemmatimonadota bacterium | reverse complement strand
TGCGGTACTTATGAATGTGAGGATGTGGCGTTCCGGGCCGCAAGAACCCCGGCCTTGAGATAGCTAGCGTATCAGAGCCACCGGTCGGATTTGAACCGACGACCGCTCGATTACGAATCGAGAGCTCTACCACTGAGCTACGGTGGCGCGGTTATGCAGCAACGACTTACCGCATTGGTCGAGAGGTCTACGCCGTGGTGCCAATGGTGGTGCCAAAACCCACGCCGCGCAGCGCCTCCAACCGCGCCCCTAACTTAGCGGCGTGCTGCTCCACGCGGTACTCCACGGCCTCGGCCCGGTGGCGCATCTGGCCGAGGTGCCCGTAGACCCTCCGCACCATCGCCTCGCCACCGTGGCCCATCTCGCGGGCAACCGTATAGGTGCTCACCGGCGCCCCGTGGTCCACCGTCTGCAGTCGGGCGGCACAGTAGGTGTGTCGGAACATCTTCGAGCGGATTTCCCCCGGCTTCCATCCGGCCCGGACAGCCACCGTGTCGAGCAGCTTTCGGAAATCGGTCAACATCGCCTCCTCCCCTGTACGGTAGCCGGGGAAAAGCAGCCGGCTCGGCGGATGCTCGGCCAGGTAGCGCTCGAGCGCCTCGCGGAGCTGCGGCCAGAGCGGGACCGAGCGGTGCGAGGTGGCCGTCTTCAGGCGCCGCCAGGCGTTCGGCCGGAACGTGACGACGCCGCGATCAAGTGAAACATCGTCCACCTCGAGCCCCAGGACCTCAGACTCGCGACCCCCCGTGAGGAGGAACGTCGCGATCAGTTGGTACGCGAACGACACCGGGCGCCATCCGCCCTTGCCGGACGCGGGTCGATAGGTGCGCGCGGCCTCAAGCAGCACCGCCGCATCGGGCATTTCGAGCCACTTGGCTTCTGCGCGCCGCGGGGATGGCTTCTCATCGAAATCACCTACGGGATCGTAACCAGAGGGCACGACGCGCTCGGCTCGCGCCCGCTTATAGAGATTCGAAAGACAGCTCAGGTGATGGCGGACGCTACTGGCTGACATCGTACCCTTCCGGCCGTTGCGCATCGCTAGCAGGTACTTAGTCCACCGGCGGACGTCGGCGACCGTAATGGAGGCCAAGTCCCGGTCGGCGCCGAAAAACCCGGCCGCGCGGTGCAAGCATTTCTCCGTGACCTCGAGCCAGTGCTCGGTGAATTTCTGGGACTCGGCCTTGGCAACTAGGTGCGCGCTTGCGAAGTCCGCGAGCGTCGCGTGTCGAGTCTCGCCATGGAGCGTGCGCCCGCGACGAGCCGCGTCGAGCTCCTCCAGCCGCCGTGCGAGCAGCACGAGCGCTGTGGTCGCGTCGGCCGTGGCGAGCTTCTCCCCTGGCGCGACGAGCGCTTCCCTGCCCCCGCCAACATCGGCGTAATCACGTAGGTCGGCGTAAGCACGCTTCGCGCCGCCGCGTTCGCGCCAGTAGATCCGCGTTCTGGCATTCATCTCGTCCTCCCGTGTTGAGGGTTCCGATCGCCGCCGACTCAAGCTAGCCGATGAGCAGCGGTCTCCGCACGGCGCGCCACGCGCCCAACCGAGTTGCGTGAGCCTCCCCACGCTGCTCGGCAAGGAAGGCATCCACAGCCCTCTTTGGAATGCGCCAATCGCGGCCGTTGAGTTTGTAGGCGGCCTCGAAGCGACCGTGCTCGCACCAACCACGGACTGTGGACGCCGAGCGATGAAAGCGTGTGGCCAGCTCAGCTACGGTGACGTCGGCCTGCAAAACCTCGTGGCTAGCCTGGCCGTCGCCCCCCGCGGCCAGCGCGAGCAGCCCGTCACGAGTGAGCGTCAGCAAGCCCCCGGGCGGGAGGCGCTCCGCCAGCTCGCGGAGGCGGTCGGCAAGATTCATCGCACCGGTCCCCGACCCGGGCGGAATCCGGGCTGGACGCGAGGCGGCGCGATGGCTCTTCGACGATCAACCATGGGCGGGAAGCTCCCCTCTATATTCCGTACTCCGGAATGTGGCCGAGCGTCTCACATCATCTGCGAGACGCTCCCCTCTACTTACAAATAGGCCCGCATGGGGCCGAGCGTGCCCGACGGCGGCTCCAGACGGGGGGTGGGGGTGGCCGAAGGGGGGTGGCGGGGGAGGGTTCTGCCCTTGAGCGCCCGTCAGGGCGCGAATGGGCCCATTGGGGGAGGATCGGCCACGCGCACCAGCGCGTGCACCGATATCTCCCCCACTAGCTTGCACAACGGAAAGCGCCGCGTACGTCAGTGCACGAAGAGATATCGGCGTCCTTTTTCGACTGAGGCCCATCCACGGTCAGCGGAACTGCGGTGGTCTAATGGTGAACTCTGCCCGCCGCTGCTCCCTGGGTCCGTCTCTCGATGAGAGACATGCGATGGGTGGATACGGAGCGATGCGCAAGTAGAGCACCTTGCCCCGGCGTTTGCTTCACCAGCAGTTTAAGGTGCTATCGTCCCATCATGCGCGGAGACAGTTTCGTGCTTAAGATCCGCACCGTATCGCTGCTGCTCACGCCACTGGTGTTGTGTTCGCCCGTCGGCGGGGCGCGTGGCAGTACGGGCCCTCGGTCAGACAAGCCGGATGCTGCCCAACAGGAGGAGTACAGGTTGCTGTCCGTGCGGGGCACGGTCTGGCGGGTGTTCCCAAGCGGTCGCGTTGAACGACTGAGTCTTCCGGGCGCCGACGACAAGCGTTGGGCAGGGGACATCGACAAAGGCACTACGGCGCCAGTTCCTTCGCCTGACCAGCGCTACGTGGCATATGCACGTGCCCTCGACGTGTGGCTTTACGACCTCGCTGCGGATAGTGCCCGGCGGCTTACCAGCATGGCATTGCCGGGCAACGACACGACAGCGGCCACATTTGTCTGGATCACGGGATGGTCACCCACCGGCGAGCGGCTCCTTGTTTACCTCGACCACGAAGAAGTTGAGGACCCAGAGTCGTACAGGCCGAACCTTGCCGTCCAGGCGGCAGATTACGGCTATTACAGTTGCGACGTGCCTCTCGCTAGATGTTCCAGGGTTACCCTCCCGGGCAGTTTTCAAACGTGGCTCCCGAGTGGGGAGTATCTCCTCAGTACCGATGAGCCAGTCCCGACTGAGCGTCGGCTAATTCGGTACGACGCGCGGACCGGCAAAGCGCTACCTCTGAGCTCGGGATCCGGTTGGTTTCTTCAGATCGACGTGGCACGGAACGCCGACCGCGCGCTCACGTCAGTTATGCGAGGTTCGGGCGGCAACGCGTCCACCCAGGTCTTAGCCCTCGACCTCAACAGCGGATCACTGACGCCGGTGACGAACGTCGGTTCGTTAGGGGAATACCAGTGGGCTCAGTACTCGCCCTCCGCCAATCGGGTGGCGTACTTGAGACGGGTGGGCCGCGAGCAAGGAACCATTGTCGTCGATGGTCGACCGGTCTACCGCTGCGAGTCACTTCAAGGTTCTTGTCGGGCTCACTGGATCAACGAGCAGGTTCTTGCTGTGGAGGAGATAGTTATAGTCTTAAGGCAAGCTCTAGTCCGATCGCAGACGTTACGGCTGACAGTCCTCGATGTAGGCACAGGGCAGGTAAGGGCCGTGGACACGCTCGGTGTCGACCTGCCAGCCGGCCGTCGTTGACCGCTTTGGCTGGTTCGGCTCTTCCCCGCGAATGACCACGGCGTTTTGGTGGTTCGGGATTGCCGGGATCGCCTTACTGCTGCTCGCGGCCGGCACTTTGGTCGTGCTCAACTTCAGCGAGCAGGTGTACGTGCCGCTCCTGTCCGCCGTGGTCATCGGGGTCCTCACCTTCACGATCACGTTCGTCTCGTCGCTCAAGAGCGCCGCTGACGAGACAACTTTTGCGACGTCGGTCGTGGAGGACGCGCGTAGTCACCTCCCAGTGTTCGTGAACCCGGACCCGGCGCTCTCTGCGATCTCGCTTCGCGCCGCGGACCTCGGCACTGTATCGCGCAGCGCCTTTGCCGTACCCGCTGGCCATCCCGGTCCAGCGCCGCAGCCTGCCATTGCCGAGGGGGAGGTGACGACGTTCAACCTCGAGCTCCTCCAGTACCTCATCGTCCGCCATCTCCGCGATCGGCAACGCGTCCGCTGGAGCGTCGGAATGGTAAGGGGTCCCGAGGGCCCCGTATCCACGGCAAACGTGAACCAGCCACCGCCTCTATCGGACCCCACACGCCTGCAGGGACAGCCTGCGCTGACGCTCCTCTCTGCAAACCGATTCGCGGCTTCGGAATTCGAGAGGTTCGGGTGGGAGCACATCGCGCTGACTCTTCCCAAGGGCGCCCATGTCGCGCTTAAGTTCGATCCCGGAGGAGAAGGCAAAGGGCCGCAGACTGTGGGGGTTGCCATCGAGCGACCAGGCTACTTCGCGTTCACGATTACCGTCTC
>QHUY01000142.1 GCA_003223415.1 Gemmatimonadota bacterium | reverse complement strand
GGCAGCTTCAAAGGCGTCAACGGCAGGCCCGAGTACGTGCGACAGGCGTGCGACGCGTCCCTCCAGCGGCTCGGCGTGGACCACATCGACCTCTACTACCAGCATCGCGTGGACCGCTCCGTGCCGATCGAGGAGACCGTGGGCGCCATGGCGGAGCTCGTGCGCCGGGGGAAAGTGCGCTACCTCGGCCTCTCGGAGGCATCCCCGGCGACGATCCGCCGCGCGCACGCGGTACACCCTATCAGCGCGCTGCAGACCGAGTACTCGCGTACAGCCCGCTGGGGCGCGGGTTCCTCGCCGGGCGGTTCAAAACGTTCGACGACCTGCCGGCGGACGATTGGCGCCGCAACAACCCGCGCTTCCAGGGCGCGAATTTCACGAAAAACCTGGACCTCGTCGCGCGGGTGGAGCAGCTGGCGCTAGAGAAGCGTTGCACGCCGTCGCAGCTCGCGCTCGCCTGGCTGCTCGCGCAGGGCGAGGACATCGTTCCCATCCCCGGCACCAAGCGGCGGCCCTACCTGGAGGAGAACGTCGCGGCCGCCGCCGTTCATCTCACTCCGGCCGACCTGCGACGCATCGACGGCGTCGCGCCCAAAGGGGTCGCCGCCGGCGACCGCTACCCGGAAGGGGGAATGCGGACGGTCAACGGGTAGCGACGAGAGCATAAGAATGAAGGCGATCCGTGTGCATGCCCCCGGCGGCGTCGAGGCGCTCCGGTTCGAGGATACGCCGCACCCCGCGCCCGCCGCGGGGCAGGTGCTGGTGAAGATCGAGGCTGCGGGCGTCAACTTCATCGACGTCTATCAGCGGACCGGCCACTACAAGCTGCCGCTGCCGTTCACGCTGGGGCAGGAAGCGGCCGGCGTCGTGACTGCGGTCGCCGCGGGCGTGACGGACGTGAAGGTCGGCGACCGCGTCGTCTACACCGGCGTGCAGGGCGCCTACGCCGAGTATGCCGCGGTGCCGGCCGATCGTGTGGTCGCGCTGCCCGATGGGGTGAGCTCGAAGCAGGGCGCCGCCGCGATGCTGCAAGGGATGACGGCGCACTACCTGGCGACAGCTACGTATCCCTTGAAGGCGGGCGACGCCTGTCTCGTGCACGCGGCCGCGGGCGGCGTCGGCTTGCTGCTGGTGCAGATCGCCAAGCGGCGCGGCGCGCGGGTGTTCGGAACCGTGTCGACCAGGGACAAGGCTGCGCTGGCGCGCGACGCCGGCGCCGACGAGGTGATCCTGTACACCGAGCAGGACTTCGAGGCCGAGGTGCGGCGGCTGACGGGCGGCGCCGGCGTGCAGGTGGTCTACGACTCGGTGGGGAAGACGACGTTCGCCAAGGGGCTGAGCGTCCTCGCGCGGCGCGGGATGATGGTGTTGTTCGGGCAGTCGAGCGGGCCGGTCGGGTCGTTCGACCCGCAGACGCTGAACCAGAAGGGCTCCCTGTTCCTGACGCGGCCTACGATCGCCCACTACATCGCGACGCGCAGCGAGCTGGTCGCGCGGGCGGGGGAGGTGCTGGGCTGGATCCGCGCCGGCGCGCTCAAGCTGCGCATCGGGCTGGAGCTGCCGTTGGCGCAGGCGGCTGAAGCGCACCGGCAGCTCGAGGGGCGGGCGACCACAGGGAAGATCCTCTTGATTCCGTGAGCCCCTTCCTCCCCTCCCAGCTCGCGCCGGTCCTGCTGTTGGTGCACGGCCTCACGGCTCCCATCCTCTCCAACACCCGCATCCGCGCCGAGTTCGGCGCGCGGGGTCTGGTATCCCTCGCCGACCTGCCGCGCGGCGGCGTGTACCACTTCACGCGCGACGAGTTCGGCATCGTGCTCGGCGGCACGCGCTACGAGAGCGCGGAACTGGCTACGCCCACGCGGAGGACGGAGCGCGACAAGGTCACCTACGCCTGGATCGCTGGCGCGTATCGGCTCGAGGTCGTCTACGAGCTCCGCCGCGACTGGGGGTTTGTCAGCAAGCAACTCTTGGTCACTGTGGCGCCAGCCGGCACGTTCCGCGTGAATGAGGTCACGGTGTTCGACGTGACGCTGAGGGACTCCGTTCGCGACGTGTACGTCCCCGGGAGCCGTCGCGCCAACTTGGGAACCGGCGATTACGGCGGCGCGCTGCGCTTCGCCGGTGGGCGTGGACTGCTGGCCGTGGTGCAGAATCCGTTTCTGCACTTCGAGCGGACCGGCAACACCTTCTCGACCGGCTACCAACCGGACATGGACTGGACGATGGCTTACGGCTCGTTCGCGGCGGATCGCGGGCTGCTGGCCCCCTACGGGCTCTCCGGGCGCGTCCTTCCCGCGCGGATGCTGCCGGAATGGAAGCTCGGTCCAGCGGATGCCCCGCCGGGGATGGACGAGGCCGAGGTGGAGGCGTTCACGGGGCTGGTGCGTGCCTTCCTCATCACGCCTCCCCGGCCGGTGAAGATCTTCGTGGGTTGGTGCGTGAACGACTACCAGATCGACGTCGCGACGCCGGAGGGCCGGGCCGAGTACCGGCGCATCCTCGACCGCGCCGCGGGGCTCGGCGCCGAGGACGTGCTGTTCGCGCCGTCGAACTCGGACCTCTCCCGGCGCGAGGCGAGCGTGGACGATTGGAGCTGGGAGCACGTCCTCTGGCTCGCCCTCGGCCAGAAGATCCGGATGAACCAGTGGGATCCGAAGACGGGCGTCATCCCCCCGTCGGTGCAGGAGCTGGTCGACTACGCGCGGTCCCGCAATCTCAAGCTCGTCGCTTATGTCTACCCGGTGCTGCCGTTCTCGCAGAAGCGGGAATGGCTCGTCTCGGTCAAAGACGACTCGACTCGCCGTTTCGCGAGCCTCGGTGTGCGCAGCCTCCAGGACTGGCTGATCAAGACGTTGGTGGACTTCTACCACCACACCGGCATCGGTGGGTATGCGTTCGACCATACGTTTCTCACCTACGACGGCACCAGCCGCTACGCGCAGTGGTGGGGCTGGCGGCGCGTGTTGGAGGAGCTGCGCCGCCGCATTCCGGACATCGTGATCGACGGGCGGCAGGCGTATCAGCTGTACGGGCCGTGGACCTGGCTCGCCGGCAGCTATCCGCATCCCACGTCCACCGACGAGCAGCCGGAGAGCTTCGTTCCCTTCCCCGACCTCCATTTCGACCGCGTCTCGGCGGACCGCGAGCGCTACACGGCGTATCGCTATCGGCTCTACGAGTTCGCGCCGAGCGAGATCGTGCCGGGGTTCATCACGCACCAGACCTCGCGGGCCGACGACAGCGGCGACATGCCGGAGGTCAAGACGGACCGCGGCGTGATGCTCACCCGCCTCCGCGCGCGCGACTGGGACTACCTCGGCTGGCGCTACTCGCTGCTGTCGTCGATCGCCGTCGCGGGGTGGAACAACGTGTTGAACATGATTCCGGCGCGAGACACCGAGGAGAACCGGGCTTTCTCCGTGCGGGACCAGCAGTGGTTCCGGCGTTGGATCGCATGGGCGGACACGAATAAGGAATACCTGCGGCACACGCGGGTCATCCTGGGGCAGCCGGCGATCGGGAAGGTGGACGGCACTGCGGCGATCATCGGTGCGCGGGGCTACGTCTTCCTCTTTAATCCCACCGGCCGGCAGGTGACCGCGAATGTGCCGCTCGACTCGACCATCGGTCTCCGCGAGCGTGGAGCGTATGTGCTGCGTGAGCTGGCGCCGCTGGAAGAGCGGCTGGTCGGGAAGCCGGGCGCCGGCGTATGGTCGTACGGGGACCGGATGGCGCTGCCCATGGACGGCGAATCGTTTCTGGTGCTGTCCATCGAGCCCGCCCCCGCCCCCCACGAGGCGCCGCGCGAGCCGGTATTGTTCAACGCGCCGGGCAGCGTGACGTTGGACGGCGGAGTGTTGCGGCTCGAGGGGGTGCGTGGGGAGGTGGGGATGTGGGACGATCTGCTCGTGTTGGTGCCCCCCCCCCCCGGTCAGTCCGTCGGCTCCGTGAGCGTCAACGGCCAAGTGGTGGCGTTCACCCGACCGAGCGCGGGCGTCGTGCAGGTGGGTGTGCGGTTTGCGGGCGCGGCGTTCCGCCGCTCTCAGCAGGTGGGCGCCTACGACTCCACGTTCAGCGGCGGGGCGTTCACCGGCACGTTTTCGATTCCGCAGCGCGTGTTCGACCAGCTCGCGGCGCGGCGGCTCGCCTGGCCGATCCCGTGGACGGCGGAGGATGCTCGTGCCACGTGGCTTGCCCCGGAGCGGCTGTTGTTGTTCGTGCAGATCGCCGAGCCGGACGACCGCTGGGAAGCGCAGCTGAAGATTGATGGACGGCCGGTGCAGCTGCGGAAGGCCTACTCGGCCGTGCGTCGGGTGCCGCAGACGTTCGTGGGGTTCTACGCCGATGTGTCGGGGCTCGGTGCGGATCAGCCGCACCGGATCGAGCTGCAGCTGCCGCCGCTCAGGCCGGGGCAGTTTCAGGGGGTGTTCTTCGAGAATGTGGAGACGGAGTACACGGACAGGATCGGGCGCTAGGGAGGGGGGGAGGGGGGGGACAAAAGCCAGGTGCTGCGGATTAGGTTGGCTCTTCGTCATCGACCTTGGCATCGCGTTCGGGGCGGGCCTCTACGAGCACCGCATCGTCGTGCCTCGCTGGATTCCGTCGTCACATGAGGCTGGATCACACTGGAACGCCGAGGCGGCGCGCGGCGATGATACGGGCCGCAGGTTCTGGGCCCTTGTCACGACCCTGCCGTTGACCCTGCTCACTCTCGTCAGCGTATTCGCCGCGTGGCGCGCCCTCGGGGCAGTGCGGGGATGGTGGCTCGCAGCGACCTTTGCGGCGCTGGGGGACCGGGCGCTCACCTTTGCCTATTTCATACCCACCATGGTCGGGCTCATGCGCGCGCCGGACTCGCCCGCCGCCGCGGCGGTCGCCACGCGGTGGCGGCGCCTCAACTACCTCCGGCACGCCTTTGTTCTTTTGGCGTGGCTGGCGGCGCTGCGGGCGTTGACGTTGCTCTACTCGCGGTGTGGGTAACGCGCGGCGTGCAAGCGGCTGCCTAACACGCGCCCTGAAGCTGACGGCGCCCGTCACCTGAGGTAGAATTGCGTTTGTGAACGTGCAAGCGTGGCGCCGCAGCTTAGGCGCA
>QHUY01000141.1 GCA_003223415.1 Gemmatimonadota bacterium | reverse complement strand
CCGCGAAGTGCACGACCGTGTAGGCGGCGACCAGACGGAACGAGGGCGTCGTGATGTCCTGCCGCGACAGCGCGCTCGCGAGCACGGCCGGCGTGTGGAACGGCCGGCCGGCGAGGGAGTCCACCAGGAGAAACCACAGTGCGACAACGAGGCCGGCGAGGAACCCGCCGACGACGCCGTGAGCGATCAGCTCATTTACGGGTCGCTTCATCGGTCGCTCCTCCTCGTGGGATGGCGAGGGCGGGCGGCGGGGGGCGCCCCCCTCACGGAATATCGCGCCTCGCCCGCCTCGCGCAACCGCTTCCGCTATGGCGCGTTGCCCCGGCGTTTCCCCATCTTGTCGTACTTATGGTCGACGCCGGCACGCCGCCCGAGCTGCCACCGGGTCTTCGCGAGGAGTACCTCGCGGGGATGCGGGCACAACTGGGCCTGCTCGCGACGATTGCGGACCGTCTCACCGCGGCCGGCAACGACCGCGAAGCGCTCGCGGTGCTGCAGCGCGAGACCCACAAGATTCACGGGTCCGCCGGTTCATACGGCTTCGCGGAGGCGTCGCGCCTCGCCGCCGGCCTCGAGGCCACCGCTAAGGACTGGGTCGCCCGCCCGGACGATCCGGAGGTGGATCGGGGCTCGCTAGTGCACTGGTTTGTGGGGCGGCTCGCCGAGATGCTCGGCATCACCGTGTCACGCGCGGCAGCGCCCGCACCGCCTCCCGCAGCCCCACCCCGCGCGCCACTCCCCCGGGTCGGCCCGCCCCCTCGTCCATCGCGGGCGCAGCCTGCCCCGCCGCAGCCCGCCCCCGCCCCCGGCCCCGGCCCCGCCCCCAGCCCCGGCCGGCTGCCGTCGGTTGGGCGGCCTCCAAGACCCGGCGCGCCTTCGGGCGACCGGGCGCCGGCGAAGCCGTCGGCTCCGGTCGCCCCGCCCCGACAGCGTCCGCTCGCGCCGCCCACCACTTGGCCGGAACTCCCGACCGCGCCAGCCATACCGGCCGGTCGGCCAGACTCCCGGCGCCCGGGCAGGGTATCGCGCGATGCCATCCCCGCGCAGCCTTCGGCGCCCACGAGCGAGCCAGCTCCTCCAGCCAAGCCCCCTGAGCCCCCGGCAGCGATCGAGGTGCCGGTGCCAGAGCCGCCCCCGTCCCCGGCCCCGGCCCCCCCGCTCGCCGAGCCGATGCCGGCCGCCGCTTCGGCCGTCGAGCCCACGGACGTGCCCGAGCTCATCGTGCTCGAGGACGACGCCTCTCTCGCGGAGCTCCTCGCCTACGGGCTGCAGGCCCGCGGCTATCGCTTCCGGGCGTATCGCAACGGCCGCGACGCGCTGCGCGAGCTGATCGCCCTCGACGTGCAAGGCACACATCCACTAGTCCTACTCGACGTCGATCTCCCCGGTCTCGACGGTTACTCGGTGCTCGACGCCCTCCAGCGCGCGCGTCCCGGGACATACCGTGTCGTCTTCACCACCGTGCACGGGACGGAGGAGGAGCAGCTGCGGGGCCTCGAGGCGGGAGCGCTCGACTACCTATTGAAGCCGATCAGCCTGCGGGTAGCGCTCGAAAAGATTCGCCGCTGGGTGGGGAGGTGACGAGCCGCCAGTTTCTCGTCATCGTCGCCGCGGTGCAGGGCGTGCTGCTGGTCGCCCTGGTCGTGCTGATCATCCTGAATCGTTGGGTGCGGGCGCGCCGCCGCGCCCAGCTGGACCCCCACCGCGTCGAGCTCGACGCGGTGATGCAGCGCTGGGTGCTCGGCCAGGCACAGTCGGACGACGTGCTGCGCGCGCTGGCGCGCCTTCCGGCGGCGCTCGCCATCGACGCGCTCGTCACCTGGTCGGCCCGGATCGTGAGCGAGCGGTGGCAAGAGCTGGCACGGGGGCTGGAGCACCAGTGGTGGGCGCGGCTGGTGCGCGCCAGCAGCCGGTCGGCGCGGTGGTGGAAGCGGCTCGATGCCGCCCGGTTTCTCTCGGTCGTCGCGACGCCGCACGACGTGGGCCGCGTGCTGCGCCTGTTGCGCGACTCGCATCCCGCGGTCCAGATCGCCGCGGCCACGACGCTCGAGCGGGTGGATAGCCAGCTTCTCGTCACCGCGGCGCTCGAGCAGCTGCCGTTCCTCGGACCGACGGTGCAGGCTTACTACGCGAGCGTGCTCAAGCGGGCGCGCCCCGCCGTGGTGCGGCACCTGCAGCTCCTGTTCCGGCGACTGAACGACCCCCGGTTGCCCCGGATCATCGAGTTCGCGGGCCGGCTGCAGGAGCCGGCGCTGCGCGAGGGCTTCACGACGCTCGCCACGCACCTCGACGCGGAGGTCCGAAGTCAGGTGGCCCGCGCCCTGGGCCGGTTCCCGCACCCAGAATCCGTGGCGGCGCTGAGCTATCTCGTCCAGGATGACGCCTGGCCGGTGCGCGCGCAGGCGGTGCGCTCCCTCGGCATGATCGGCGATCCCAAGACGCTCCCGCTCGTGCGCGAGGCGCTGCGTGACGCCGAGTGGTGGGTGCGGCTCCGCGCCGGCCTCGCGCTCACGCGCATGGGCACGACCGGCCGCAACGGGCTGCTCGAGGCGGAAGTCGGCGCCGACCCTGACGCCCGGGACATGGCGCGGCTCATTCTCGGCCTCTCCCCCCAGGCGCTGGCCGAGTTCGCGGCATGAGCACGGCGGTCCACGTCACCGATCTCCTGATCCTGGTCTATTTCCTGGCGCTGAACTCGTTCTACGCGCTGCTGCTGGTGCTGTCGATCCCCGAGATCTGGGAGCAGACCCGTCTCGCCGAGGACGAGGACTTTCAGCGCCTCATGCAGAGCGACGCGCTGCCGCCGATCACGGTGCTGGTCCCCGCTTACAACGAGACCGCCACGATCGAGGCGAGCGTCACGGCGATGCTCACGCTCGAGTACCGGACCTTCGAGGTCGTCGTGGTGAACGACGGCTCCAAAGACGACACCCTGGACCAGCTGCGCCACGCCTTCGATCTCTACGAGGTGCCGCGCACGTATCGCGAGACGCTCCCCACCCAGGCGGTGCGCGCCGTGTACCGCTCGCGCAGCCGGACCCGGCTGCTCGTCATCGACAAGGAGAACGGCGGCAAGGCGGACTCGCTCAACGCCGCCATCAACGCGAGCCGCTTTCCGCTCGTCATCGCGGTCGATGCGGACACGTTGATCGAGCCGGACGCGCTGCTGCGCCTGACGCGCTCGTTCCTGCTCGGCCGCCAGATCGCGGCGGTCGGCGGCACGGTGCGGGTCGCCAATGGCTGCGTCGTGAAGGATGGCCGCGTCGCCGACGCCAGGGTGCCGCGGCGCTTCCTGCCGGGGGTCCAGGTGGTCGAGTATCTCCGCGCGTTCCTGTTCGGCCGCCTCGGCTGGAATCGCCTCGGCGGCAGCCTCGTCATCTCCGGGGCCTTCGGGATGTTCCGCAAGGAATATCTGCTCGCCATCGGCGGCTACCAGGTGACGAGCGTCGTAGAGGATCTCGATCTGGTGGTCCGGCTCCATCGTCACCTGCGGCGGCACAAGATCCGCTACGAGATCCCCTTCATCCCCGACCCGGTCGCGTGGACCGAGGTGCCGGAATCGGGGCGCATTCTGTCCCGCCAGCGGGAGCGCTGGCACCGCGGGCTCATCGCGGCGATGTGGCAGCATCGCGGCATGCTCTTGAACCCGCGCTACGGCCGTGTGGGCTGCGTCGCGATGCCGTTCTTCACCTTTGGCGAGATGCTGGCGCCGGTCGTCGAGGTGGCCGGCTACCTCATCACGGCGGTGGGATTCGCCTTCCACCTCATCGACCTGTCGTTCGCGCTGCTGTTCGTGCTGGTGGCTTGGGGCTACGGCATGCTGCTGTCGTTATGGGCCGTGGTGCTCGAAGAGGTCAGCTTCCGGCGCTATGGGCGGCTCGGCGACCTGCTGCGGCTCCTCGGGTATGCCGTGCTCGAAGCGTTCGGGTACCGGCAGCGGACTGTGTGGTGGCGGTTGAAAGCGTTCTGGTGGGCGTTCCAGGGACGGCGTGCGTGGGGGGAAATGACGAGGAAGGGGTTTGAGTCGGCAGGGAAACAGGTAGCAGAACAGGCAACGGCTAGACGCGCAGACTAGCCTCTGCCCTTCCTCATCTCAGCCGCCACCCGCTCCGCCGCCCGCAGCACTCGCAGCGCATTCAGCCCCGCCACCTTCCTCACATCCTCCTCACTCCATCCTCTGCGTAAGAGCTCCGCGATCAGGTCCGGGAACTTCGATACATCCTCGAGCCCCACCGGCACCTCGGTGATGCCGTCGAAGTCGGAGCCCAGGCCCACGTGGTCCACGCCGACCACGCGACGAAGGTAGTCGATGTGGTCCGCCACCTGTTGCAGCGTCGCCTTCGGGGCGCGCGCCCGCCACGCCTTCACCGAATCGGCGATCGCGGCCGAATCGGTCCCTGCGGCCCGCAGGGCGCGCGCTCGGGGCTCGAGGCTGTCCTCGTACACCCGCACCGCTTCCGAGACGAAGGCGGGGTTGAAATTCACCATGACGATGCCGCCG
>QHUY01000140.1 GCA_003223415.1 Gemmatimonadota bacterium | reverse complement strand
GAGCCGACGTCAAGGTGATAGTCGGGCGCCGGAATCCACAGCTCCTCGAAGAACGCGGCCGACATCTCGGGATCGTAGTGCTGGCCGGTGTGCACGATGACATGCTCGACGTCCCGGCGCTTGGCCAGTTCGCGGTCCAGGGGTGCGAGCTTCATGACGTTGGGGCGGGCGCCCACGACCGACAGGATGCGCATCACTTCACAATGGCGGCAACGCCGTACACTGCCGCCGGGATCGCCGCCAGAATCCCGAGTATCCGCATCGTCGTCTCGGCCCCGTGCCGCCCCGGCAGAATGACTCGGTCGCCGGCACGGAGCCTCATCTGGTCCACGGTCAGGCCGCGCGCGATGGCTTGCTGCAGGACGCCCCCCGACCAGATCCGTCCGCCGTCGCGCTCGATGCGAAGCGCGGAGAACTTGGCTCCTTGGGTCGGGCCACCGGCCGCCATGAGTGCGTCCGTCAGCACAGCATCTGCGGGGACCGCGTAGAAACCGGGCCGCCCCACCTCGCCGAGGATCGAGAGGCGGATCAGCACCCGGGCGTGGACGATCGGGTCTTTGAGGAACCGTCCGATCTGGCGGGCAAGATACGGCTCGATGTCCGCGCGCCGTACCCCCGCGAGCGGCAGCTCGCCGATAACGCGCAGCATGAGCGCGGGACCTCGGCTAACTGTGAACGTATCGGTGAGGCTACTGTCGCCTTCGACGCGGAGCAGGATGCGATCGCCTACTTGGAACTCCTCCGTGGGGTCCTGGGCCGCCGCCCGGCCGGCCAGGGCCACCGCCAGTAGCGCGAGCGCCGCGAGGCGCGCCAGCATTCGTGTGATCATTCGACCGTCACGCTTTTCGCGAGGTTACGGGGACGGTCCACGTCGCACCCTCGCAGGACAGCGATGTGGTAGGCCAGCAGCTGGAGCGGGATGACCGTCAGGACCGGCGACAGCAGCGGTGGGCAAGCAGGAACCCGCAGCTGGTGGTCGGCCAGGTGGCGCAGGTCACCGTTCCCTTCGCTGGTGATCGCGATGATGCGCCCGCCCCGCGCCCTCACCTCTTGCATGTTTGAAACGACCTTCGTATAGACGTGGTCCTTCGGCGCGATGAACACGACGGGCATATCCTCGTCGATGAGCGCGATGGGCCCGTGCTTCATCTCCGCCGCCGGATAGCCTTCCGCATGGATGTAGGAGATCTCCTTGAGCTTCAGCGCCCCCTCGAGCGCCACGGGGAAGTTCACGCCCCGGCCGAGATAGAGCGCGTTCCGCGCGTCCGCGTACCGCGTAGCGAGCTCCCGCACCTGGGGATCGAGCTCGAGGGTGCGGGCCACGAGGTCGGGCAGGGCCCGCAGTGCCGCCACGAGTCGCTGCCCCTCCTTGACATCGAGCTGCTCGCGCCGCCGGCCGAGGTGGAGCCCCAGCAACAGCAGCGCAACGATCTGCGAGGTGAACGCCTTCGTGGACGCCACGCCGATCTCCGGGCCCGCGTGGAGGTAGATCCCGCCGTCCGCTTCGCGAGCAATCGAACTGCCCACGACGTTGACGAGTCCCACCACCATGGAACCCGCCGCGCGCGCTGCGCGGATCGCCTCAAGTGTGTCCGCGGTCTCGCCCGACTGCGAGATCGCCACCGTGAGCGTGCCTTGCACCCGCAGCGGCCGCCGGTAGCGGAACTCCGAGGCATACTCGACCTCGACCGGAATCCCTGTGAGTTCTTCGAGGATCGAGCGGCCTACCAGGCCGGCGTGCCAGGACGTGCCGCACGCGACGATCACGATGCGTCGGATGCGCGCGCACTGGCCGGCCGCCAGGTTGAGACCGTTCAGCCGCGCCGTCCCGTCCGCCCCCATAAGCCGCCCACGCAGCGTTTGTCGCACGACCTCGGGCTGCTCGAAGATCTCCTTGAGCATGAAGTGCGGATGCGACCCGAGAGCGAGCGTCTCGAGGTCCCAGTCGAGGTCGTCTACGTTGCGTTCCTGGGGTCGCGCGTCGCCGTCGAGCACGCGGTAGCCCTCGGGCGTCAACACCGCTACGTCGCCGTCGTCGAGATAGACGACCGACCGCGTGTGCGCGAGGACGGCGCTCGCGTCGGACGCCACGAGGTACTCGCCGCCGCCGACGCCGATCAGGAGCGGCGAGCCGCGTCGCGCCACGACGATCTTTTGCGGGTCGGCGTCCGAGATCACGGCGAGACCGTACGTCCCTTCCACGCGCGCCAGTGCAGCGATGACCCGCTCCTCGAGCGTGTCGCCGGCCGCAGCCTCGATCAAGTGAGCGAGCGTCTCCGTGTCCGTCTCGGTCGCAAAGCGGTGGCCCGCCCGCTCGAGCTGCGCCCGCAGCAGATCGGCGTTCTCGATGATTCCGTTGTGCACCAGCGCGAGCGCGGCCGTGCAGTCGGCGTGCGGGTGGGCGTTCCGCTCGGTGGGTGCGCCGTGAGTCGCCCAGCGCGTGTGCCCAATGCCGCACGTCCCGTGTATCGGGTCCTGCGCGACCCGGCCCCGGAGGGCAGCGATGCGACCCGCAAGCTTGCGAGTCTCCACGCCCCGGCCGTTCAGCACCGCTACGCCGGCCGAGTCATAGCCGCGGTATTCCAGGCGCGTCAGCCCGTCCAGCAGTACGGGGACGGCGTCCCTCGGCCCGACGTATCCCACGACGCCGCACATCGCTCAGGCCCTCTCGGGATGGCGCTCGGCCGATATGCGCTCGAGCAGCGGCTCACTGGTGATCGCGAGGCCGAACCGGGCAAGCTGCGCTGCGGTGCGGTCCCGCACGCACCGCAGCACGTCCTCAGGCGCCTGGAGTGGGGCGCCGCACCACTCGCAGGTCGGGGGCGACGACGCTCGGGAGGGTCGTCGCGGCGTCCCGCCGTTCCAGCCCAGTGCTCGGCAGCGCTTGCACAGCATGCGTGACGTCTCCATAGACGGGAAACGCTCCGGGTGCAACGCACTTCAAGTTTGAGGCCCAGGCGCGCGCGAGCGCCGGTCACGACGCATAGCGCGCGGGGCACCAAGGTGTTAGGCCCGTGCGGCAAGCCCGCCATGCCGCGCCCCCAACGGCACAACCGTTGCACAGGCGCGGCACCTCGCCGTGCTTTCGGCGCGCGCCGCCGCCCGGCCCGTGCACCCGATGGGGCCTGGGCGCTGCGGCCTCAGGCTTGCAGGTCAAACGGGTCGGCGCCCTCCCAAGTCGTTCACGAACTCGCCCGGGGGAATCGGATGAACGATCGAATGCCCGCGGCCGGGACGTCGCTGGTGCTCCTTGCAGGGGATCGCGACGGAGCCACGCACTGGCTGGAAAGCCTGCTCGAGTCCGGCGGGTACGGGGTCCTGCGCGAGCGCACGGGCCGAGAGGCGCTGCAGCGGGCGCGCGCCACGCGTCCGGACGTGATCATTGTCGACGCCGACCTGTCGGACCAAGAGGGGGTCGAACTGTGTCGCGCCCTGCGCGCCGATCCGCGCATCACGACCAGCACGCCCATCTTGCTCGCGGCCGGCGAGGCCTCAACGCGGCAGCTCCGCTTGGCGGCCCTCGCCGCCGGCGCATGGGAATACATCGCGCCGCCCCACGATGCGGACGAGATCCTGCTGAGGGTGCAGGCCTACGTGCGCGCCAAGCTTGATGCCGACCGCGCCAGGGCCGAGGGCCTGATCGATCCGCTGAGCGGGCTGTACAATCCGCAGGGTCTCGCGCGGCGCGCGCGCGAACTCGGATCCCAGGCGTTCCGGGAGCATGGCGCGCTCGCATGCGTGGCCGTGGCCCTCGATCTCGAGCAGGATGAGGCCAGCCTAGCGACCGAGGAGGAGGACGGGGCGGCCGTGGTCCGCTGCGTGAGCGCGTTGAAGTCGTCACCGCGACTGTCCGACGTCGTCGGTCGGCTGAGCGCCCGGGAGTTCGCCGTGCTCGCACCGGGCACGGACGCCGGCGGCGCGCGGCGGCTCGCCGAGCGGCTGACCCAGAGTATCCACACGAGGACGACCCCCCCCGACGCAGCACTGGCCGCGCCCGGGGTGCGGGTGCGTTGCGGCTATGAGGCGGTGGCCAACATGGGCTACGCGCCGATCGAGCCGGTCGAGCTGCTCGTGCGCGCTTCGGCAGCGCTCCGCACGGGGAAGGAGGAACAGGGGGGCTCGATCCGGCGATTTGACTCCGGTGTCACCGGTCAGTCCCCTTAGATGACTAGCGGCTGGCGCTTATCTCGCCCACTGTCCTCATCCACCGCTTCGTAGCCTGGCAGGTAGTAGGAATAGTAGCGGTAGGCGGCTCCGGGGGGCACGTCGTTCAGGACCGCTCCCAGCACACGGATCGGCAGCCGCTCGAGTACTTCGAGCTTGGCCGCCATCACGTCC
>QHUY01000150.1 GCA_003223415.1 Gemmatimonadota bacterium | reverse complement strand
TCCGCCCAGTGCCCTGATGGCTCGCCGCCGCCGTGCCGTGCGGCTAGCGCTGACCCCGGGCGCAAGCCCGAGGTGGCTCCGAACAGCGTCGCCGTGCTGTACTTCGACAACCTGTCGCCCGACACGGCCGATGCATACCTCGCTGATGGGCTCACGGAGGAGATCACGTCCCGCCTCGGGGGCGTCCAGCGACTCCAGATCAAGCGCCCCAGCCGCGATGCGGCGCGTCGTCTGCGCGACACCGTGCCCGACTACCTCGTGGCCGTGGGCCGGGTGCTGCGTGTACGCTACCTCGTGGAGGGAAGCGTGCGCCGCGCCGGCGCTCGAGTGCGGGTGTCGGTGCGCCTCGTCAAGGCCGCCAACGGCTTCCGCATCTGGGGCGAGGACTACGATCGCGCCACCTCGGACATGCTGGCGCTCCAGGAGGCGATCGCCCGCGAGGTCGCGACGGGGATCGCCGGGCGGCTCGTTCCCGCCGAGCGGGCGGCGCTTGCCGCTCGCCCGACGCGGAATCCCGACGCCTTTGAGCGATTCCTGCGCGGCAACTACTACCTGACGCAGCGGACACCGAGCTCGGTGGCGAGGGCCATCGAAGAGTATCAGGCAGCGGTGAAGCTTGACCCTGAATTCACGTCTGCGCTGGCCCGGCTTGCCCGTGGCTACGCGGCATTCCTCGGAGCGTTCCCCTGGGACTACGGAGGCGCGCCGCCGGAGAGCCTCCTGGCGCGCGCCTTTGCCGCTGACGACCAGGCGCTGCGATACGACCCCAACTCTTCTGACGCCTGGATGGCCAGGGCGGCGCTGTTGGCGGTCGGCGACCCGCGAACCTTCGAGGGCGCGAGGGTCGCGTTCGAACGGGCGATCGCACTCGACCCTGGCAACGCCGAGGCACACCATTCATATGCCGCGTACCTCCGGGTACTCGGCGACGACTCCGGTGCTGCCACCGCCTACCATCGTGCTCTCGCCATCGAACCGCAACGCGCGATCTCGCTTCAGGGACTGGGGTGGCTGAACCTCACTGAGCGCCGCTATGCAGAGGCCCTGCGCTGGTTGGACAGCGCGATCGCGGTTGATCCGGGGTTCTACCTCGCGTTCGTCCGGCGCGCTCGCGTCCATCTCCTGCTCGATCAGACGGCGGAAGCCCGCAGCGACGCGGAAACGGCGGTGCGGCTCGGCGCGGGGGACCGATTGTCGGGGCAAACGGTTCTCGCACTAGTAGAGGCGCGGCTGGGCGACACCCTTGCCGCACGGCGGCGGGTGGACGGGTTGCTCCGGGATTTGCAACACCCTGAACGTCCCAGACCAAGTGCGACTTTTCTCGGGGCGGCCCTAGTGGCGGTGGGCGAGCCTGACCGGGCCGTCGATTTCCTGGAGCACGGGCCGCGCGGCGTGTGGGTTTGGTCGGAACTGAGGGCACCCGAGTTCGACCCGATCCGCTCGCACCCCCGCTTCCAGCGGCTGGTCGAGGAGTCACGGCCGCCCGGAGCACCGAGGTGAGCCAAGCGACGGCTGCTTCGGCCGCGGCTCAAGCCGTGACTCGGCCCTGCCCGTGAACGGGCCTCACGGTGCCCGCTTCAGCGGGAGGGCCGAGCCGCGAGTTCACTCGCGCACATTCGGGCGCGCTCTCCTTGTAGTCTCGCTCGTCGGCGCCCCCCCGCTTGCCTGCCTCTCCGCCCAATGCCCCGACGGCTCGTCGCCGCCGTGCCGCGGGGCTGCGCGGCCCGCCGCTCCGGCCGCGAACAGCGTTGCGGTGCTCTATTTCGACAACCTGTCGCCTGACACGACGGACGCGTATCTCGCCGACGGGCTGACGGAGGAAGTTGCCTCCCGCCTGGGCGACATCCGGCGCCTGCTCGTCAAGCAGGCGAGCCGCGAAACGGTGCGGCGCCTACGGGAGAGCACACCGGACTATCGGATCTCCATGGGCCGCGCGATGGCCGTTCGCTATCTCGTGGAGGGAAGCCTGCGGCGCGCCGGGCCGCGCGTGCGCGTCGTCGCGCGCCTCGTGAATGCCGAGAACGGCTTCCGAACCTGGGGCGCGACGTACGACCGGGCCGCGGCGGACTTGCTCTCACTGCAGGAGGACATCGCCAGGGAGGTCGCCACCGCGATCGGCGGTCAGCTCGCGCCGGCCGAGCGCACCGCTCTTGGGGGACGCCCCACCGGCAACCCTGACGCCTACGAGCACTTCCTGCGGGGCAACTACTATCTGGCCAAGCGGTCGGCGAGCGCGTTGACCCGGGCGGTCGAGGAATACGAAGCCGCGAGCCGACTCGACCCGATGTTCTCACGCGCCCTGGCGCGCGCGGGATACGCGTACGCCACGAACGTGAGATACGGGTGGTCCCTGCCCGGCCTTTCACGAGACACGATGCTGGCGCGCGCCAGTGCCTCGGCGTCCCGCGCGCTGGAGCAGGATTCGTCTGTTTCAGACGCGTGGATGGCGCGAGGGTTTGTCCTGACCTTCCTCCATCCCCGCACGTTCGAAGGTGCCCTCGCCGCATTCGAGCGAGCCCTGGCGCTTGATCCACGCAATTCGGAGGGCCTTGGGGTGTACGCGGCCGCCCTCCGGACGCTGGGGCGGGACTCTGCTGCACGGGCCATCGCCCTCCGCAGCCTGGCGATCGAGCCGGAGCGCGCAGTCACACTCGGTTCCCTGGGGTTGCTGAGCTTCCTCGAGCGTCGCTATGACGATGCCCGCCGTTGGGTTGACAGTTCGTTGCGCGTGAACCCGGAGTTCTTCTTCGGCTACCTCCTCCGAGCCCGGACACGCCTCGTGCGCGGAGACGCACCTGGGGCGCGCGCCGACGCCGAGGCGGCGCTACGGCTAGGCAGCGCCGACTCAAGCCTCGGCGAGGCGTTGCTTGCCATCATCGAGGCGCGCCGCGGCGACTCCGTGGCCGCGCGCGACCATTTGAGTCACATCGCTGGCTCCCTGCCCGGCATGATGTCGCAGGTTCACGAATCGGCCGCGGAGGAGGGGCTACTGCCGGCAGCAGCGCTCCTCTCCCTCGGCGACCGCGAAGGCGCGCTCATCTTCCTGGAGGGCGTGCAGCCGAGAGGGGTGCGGTTCTGGTCCGGCCTGCGGGCACCGGAGTTCGATCCACTGCGCGCGGACCCCCGGTTCCAGCGGCTCGTCGAGGAGTCGCGGCCGCGATGACCACCGTCGGATGGTCGGATTGTCGGATAGTCGGATGGGCACTCTCATTGGCTCTTTTGCTATCCGTCTATCCGACAATCCGACTATCCGCCCAATGTCCCGACGGCTCGCCACCGCCGTGCCGGGCGGCGCCACGAGCCCCCACCGCTCCCGCGCCCAACAGTGTCGCAGTGCTGTACTTCGATAACCTCTCACCTGACACGACCGACGCGTACCTGGCGGGCGGGTTGACGGACGAAATCATCACCCGGTTGGGGCAGCTCGAGCGGCTCGCAGTGAAGTCCCGCACAGCCGTGCGCCGCTACCGGGGCTCCGTCGAAGGGCCCGCAATGTTGGGGCACGCCCTCGGCGTCGCCCACCTTGTGAACGGCACGGTGCGACGCGCCGGCAACCGGCTGCGCGTCACCGTGGAGCTCCTCCGAGTGCCGAGCGGTGACCGCGTCTGGGGCAGCAGCTACGACCGCACCGACGCCGACCTGCTCGCGATCGAGGAGGACATCGCATCCGCGGTTGCTGAAGCCATCGGGGGTCGGCTGCTGCCGGAGGAGCGGGTGTCGCTCCACACGCGACCGACGTCCGATCCCAGAGCCTACGAGCATTTCCTGCGCGGCAACCAGTACCTCGCCCTCCGCGAGCAGCGGGCCGCCGTTCGTGCCGTGCAGGAGTTCGAGGCGGCCGTGGCGCGCGACGCGAGATTCACCCGGGCGCTGGCGCGCATCGCCTTCGCGCACGCGCTGTTCTACGAGTGGGACTGGGACTTCCCCGGAGTGCCGCCGGAGAGCCTCGTGGCCCGGGGGATGGCGGCGAGCACGCAGGCGCTCCAACGGGACTCGCTTGACTCGGACGCCTGGCTGGCGCGCGGCTTTCTGCTCATGTGGCGCAACCCGCGCACGGTGGACGGGGCTCGGGCGGCGCTCGAGCGTGCGGTAGCACTCGACCCGCGCAATGCCGAGGCGCACCACTACTACGGGTGGCTGCTGGCATGGCTGGGGGAGGATTCGGCGGCTGTCGTGGCCAATCGGCAGGCGCTTGCGATTGATCCGGCGCGCGCGATCTCGCTCTATAACCTC
>QHUY01000061.1:19701-63255 GCA_003223415.1 Gemmatimonadota bacterium | reverse complement strand
GATTTTGTTCCTCGAGCAATCCCAGCAGGCGAGGGCGAAATCGCCGTCTCGCCGGGTGCGCGACAAGAGCATCACGTGCACCATCGCGTTGTCGGTCACGAGCGCATCGTTCTTGTACAGGTGCCCGAACGCCCACAGCGCGACGGCGCTGTTGATCGTGGGAACGAGCGGCGTGTGCACGCCGGTATTGCCGTGGTAGTAGAGCCCGAGGATCACGCCGCCGAACCGCGGGTGATGCGGGACGTCCTTCGTCTGCACGCGGTCGAGCACGAGCCTCCAGCGGGCCCCGTCCTGCGTCGTGAACTCGGCAGCCCCGTCCACCGAATCGCGCGTTGCACCGTTGTCCCACGCGGTGAACGTGAAGCTGCCGGAGCTCGGCGTCACATTGTTCGAATAGGGACCGTTCTTTACCTGCGACTCCAGGCCCTCCCGCTCGTCGCCGAACTGCTGGAGGATGGGGGCGGCGCTGTCGGGGAACGGGAACGGGCCGGGGAGGATCTGGATGACGGGCCCTCCGCCCATCACGCGTATCGATTTCACCCTCCCCCCCGAAGGTGAGGTCGCGCCGTAGCCTGTGGACCCGCGTTCGGCGTTCGCGTCGACGACCCGGAGGTGGGACTCCATGCCGAGCTTCTTGTGTGAGTCTTCACCCACGGGGCAGTACACCTCGTACGTCCCCGGCTTGAGCGTCAGGGTGAGCGTGTCGCTCGCGCCGGGCTGGATTGTCCTGGTCTCCTTCTCGATCCCGTGTCCCTCGACCTCGAAGGCGTGCGGGATGCTGCCGGCGTTCGTGATGGCGAACCTGACGGTTCCCGCCGCGATGGCTTGCTGCGACAGCTCCACCTTCCACTCCGAGAGCCGAACGCTCACTTGGGCAGGGGCTTCAATCCCGGGCCGCGACGCCGCGCCGAGTACGGCGAGAATCGGCAGGGCCCAGTGTCTCCAGTGCTTGCTCATAGCGGTGCTCCTCGTCAAAAGGTCTGACAGCGATGGTCCGAAGGCAGTATGGTTCTGTGCCGGAGACCCCACGCGCCTCGCGCTTATTCCGCCGGGAATAAACCCGCCGCTCGCGGAGTCCTTTCTCGAAGGCCTACCGCCGACATCCTGAGGACCGGTTGGAGCCGAGCGAGCTCGAGCGATTCGAAGCGATCGTGTTGCCGCACCTGGACGCCGCGTATACGCTGGCGCGCTACCTGACGCGCAACGATCACGACGCGCAGGACGTCGTGCAGGACGCCTACCTGCGCGCGCTCAAGTATTTCGGCGGCTTCCGGGGGGAGGGGGGCGCCGCCGAGAGCAGCGCCGCCCGTGCGTGGGTCCTGGCGATCGTGCGTAACACCGCGCACACCTGGCGACGGCGGCACCGGGCCGACGCGCTGGCGACGGAGTTCGACGAGGAGCTGCACAGCGAGGCGGTCGCGGGCGATCACCCGGCGGCGGCGCTCGACCGGGACACGACGCGCGAGTCCGTGCGCCAGGCGCTCGACCGGCTGAGCCCGGAATTCCGAGAGGTGATCGTGTTGCGCGAGCTCGAGGGGTTGTCGTACAAGGAGATCAGCGACGTGACGGGCGCGCCGGTGGGGACGGTGATGTCGCGCCTCGCCCGCGCCCGCGGGCGACTCCGGGAGGCGTTGGCTGTCGGCGAGGAGGGACGCTAAGGTGACGCACCGTGAGCTCGAGCTACAGCTCGACGCCTACGTGGATGGCGAGTTGGCGCCTGCGGAGGCGCGGGAGCTCGAGGCGCATCTCAAGGAGTGCGGTGAGTGCGCGCGACTGCACGAGGCCCGTGTCGCGCTCAGCGCCGCGATCCGGGGGCAGGTACCCGCGTTCCGGGCGCCGGATGCCCTGCGCAACCGCGTCCGCGCGGCGGTGCGTGCCGCGGCGGGCGCGGCGGGCGCGCCGCTCTCACGCTGGGTCGTGACGCCGGTCGCCCGGCGCTGGCTCGCGGTCGCGGCTTCGCTGGCGGTGGTCGCGGTCGGCAGCTGGCGGCTCGCGCTGGGCCGGGCGGGTGCGGAGGCGCTGGCCGGGCAGGTGCTCGCGAGCCACGTGCGCTCCCTCATGCCCGGCCACCTCGCCGATGTGGTCTCCTCGGACCAGCACACCGTGAAGCCGTGGTTCAACGGCAAGCTCGACTTCTCACCCCCCGTGTACGACTTCGCGGGACGCGGCTTTCCCCTCCTCGGCGGGCGGCTCGACTACCTGGGCGGCCGGCCGGTCGCCGCGCTCGTGTACGGGCGACGCCAACACCTGATCAATGTGTTCCTGTGGCCCGCGGTGGGCGGTGGCCCCGTGGGAGCCGCGACGACGACGCGGCAGGGCTACCACCTGCTGCACTGGACCACGCCCGAGTACGTCTACTGGGTCGTCTCCGACCTTGGGATGTCCGAGCTACGGGATTTCGCGGGACTGCTGCGACAGGCCGACTCGACTTCGGCACCCGCCCCGTGAAGCGCGGGCCACCCTCGACTGGTGCCGCGGTGCAGCGTCGCGAAGGGCTCGCCAAGCTCACCGGCCGCGAGCGGTATGTGGACGACCTGCCGCTCGAGGACTTCCTGTGGGGGATGACCGTGCGCAGCCCGCCCCCCTCGCCCCGGGGGAGCATCACGGCGATCCGCTTCGGACGGGACGTGGACTGGTCGCAGTTCGTGGTCGTGGACCACCGCGACCTTCCCGGGCCGAACGTCGTGTACTTGATCGAGCAGGACCAGCCGGTGCTGGCCGCCGGCGTGGTGCGCCACGTGCACGAGCCGGTCCTGCTCCTCGCCCATCCCGATCGCGACGCACTGCGCCGCGCCGTGCACGCGGTCGAGGTGGTGGTCGAGCCCGAGGCGCCTGTGCTCGATTTCCGCCTGCCGTCGCGCTCCGACGAGATCCAGTACGGGCCGGACAACGTCCTCAAGCACCTGAGAATCGAGAAGGGCGACGTGGCGCGAGCGCTGGCGCAGGCGCCGGTCGTGGTCGAGGGCGAGTACGAGACCGGAGCCCAGGAGCACGTGTATCTCGAGACCCAGGGGATGATCGCCGCGCTCGAGGGCGAGGTGCTCGTGATCCGCGGCTCGATGCAGTGCCCCTACTACGTCCTGAACGCGCTGAAACACGCGCTGGCGCGCGACGAGACGCGGTTGCGGGTGATCCAGACGCCCACGGGCGGCGGCTTCGGCGGCAAGGAGGAATTCCCCTCCCACCTCGCCCTCCACGCCGCGCTCCTCGCCCTCAAGGCGGGCCGCGCCGTCAAAATGATCTACGATCGCGGCGAGGACATGGCGGCGACCACCAAGCGGCATCCGGCGCGCGTGCGCCACCGCACCGGCCTCACCAGGGACGGCCGGCTCCTCGCCCAGGACATCGAGGTGCTGCTCGACGGCGGCGCGTACGTGACCCTGTCCCCGGTCGTGCTGTCGCGCGGCCTCATTCACGCGGCCGGGCCATACTTCTGTGAGAACGTCCGCATCGACGGCCGCGCTGTGTTCACGAATGCCGTGCCGTTCGGCGCGTTCCGGGGCTTCGGCGCGCCGCAGACGCTGTTCGCCTGCGAGCGCCACATGGACGTGATCGCCCGCACCCTCGGCATGGACCCGGCCCTACTGCGCCGCGTGAACTTGATCCGGGACGGGCAGAGCACGGCCACCGGTCAAGTGATCAACGACGGCAGCGACCGGGTCGCCGTGCTGGAGCGGGCGCTCGACGTCTCGGGATGGCGCGAGAAGCGTCGCGCGCACGCCGCCTTCAACGCCGCTCGGGCGCCCGTCCGCCGGGGCCTCGGCCTGGCCACCTTCTACCACGGCGGCGGCTTCACCGGCGGGGGCGAGGTCTACCTCAAGTCCCGCCTCCAGGTGGCGGGCCTGCCCGACGGCCGGATCGAAGTCCGTTCGGCGAATATCGAGATGGGGCAGGGCACGCTCACCGTGTTCACCCAGATCGCGGCCGACCGGCTGGGCCTCGCGCCTGACGCGGTGGTGATCGCCGAGGCGGATACCGCTCGCGTGCCCAACAGCGGACCCACCGTCGCCTCGCGCACGACCATGGTCGTGGGCCGGCTGGTGGAGCGCGCCTGCGACGACCTGCGGCGCCGCCTGGGACTCTCCGAGTCGGCGCGCGGCGACTCTGTGCGGGCGGCGCTGCGCGACTGGCACCGCGCCCACCCCGACCAGTCGCTCGTCGGCGAGGTGGTCTACGAGAAGCCGCCCGGCATCAACTGGGACGACGCGACCTACCGCGGCGACGCCTACGGCGCCTTCGCCTGGGCTGCCTACGTTGCCGAGGTCGAGGTGGATCTGCGCACCTGCGCGGTGCGGGTCACCGACTTCGTCGCGGTGCAGGACATCGGCAAGGTCATCAACGAGATCCTGGCGCGCGGCCAGGTGCAGGGCGGCGTAGTGCAGGGGATCGGCTGGGCGCTGATGGAAGAATGCAAGTGGCAGGACGGGGCGATGGTCAACAACCAGCTCACCAACTACATCATTCCGACGAGCGACGACGTTCCGCCGATCCGCGTCGCGTTCCTCGAGACGCCGTATCCGCACGGCGCCCAGGGCGCCAAGGGGTTGGGCGAGCTGCCGATCGACGGCCCCGCGCCGGCGATCCTGAACGCGATCGCCGAAGCCACGGGGGCGGACCCGCGGACCATCCCGCTGACCCCGGAGCGGCTGATGACAATTGCGGAATTCGGAATGCGGAATGCGGAATGAGCGCGACATGACCACCAATTCCGCATTCCGCACTCCGCATTCCGCACTGGAAGTTTCATTCACGTTGAACGGCACCCCCACGACGGTGTCCGTCCCTGACTCGGAGCGTCTGCTCGACACCCTGCGTTACCGGCTCGGACTCACCGGCGCGAAGGAAGGCTGCGCCGAGGGCGAGTGTGGGGCCTGCACTGTCTGGCTCGACGGTCTGCCGGCCAACTCGTGCCTCGTGCCGATCTATCAGGTGCGCGGCCGGCGCGTGAACACGGTCGAAGCGCTCGACCCGGCCGCGGTGGCGCCGCTGCTCGACGCTGGCGCGACACAGTGCGGCGCGTGCACGCCGGGCGTCGTGATGACCGCGCTCTGGATCCTCCAGCACCCCGATGTCCTCGCCACGCACACGGTGCGCGAGCTGATGGCCGGCAATCTGTGCCGCTGCACCGGCTACGACGGGATCGTGGACGGCATCGAGGCGGCGCGGCCGTGAGCGTGCTGCTGCCCGGCAGCCGGCGCGAGGCGCTGGAGCTGCTCGCGCGCTCGAACGGTGCGGCGATGCCGATCGCCGGCGGCACCGATCTGCTGGTGCACTGGCCCCAGCGCCAGGAGGAGCATGACCGAGCCTACCTGGACCTCTCGGGGATCGCGGAGCTACGGCCGGTCGAGTGGACGCCGGACGCGCTCGTCCTGGGCGGCCTGACCACCTACTGGGACGTGATCCGCGACGCCCGCGTGGGGCGCGAGTTGCCGTTGCTCGCCGTCGCCGCCCGCCAAGTGGGGTCGATCCAGATCCAGACGCGCGGGACGTGGGCCGGCAACATCGTCAACGGATCGCCCGCCGCCGACGGCGTCCCTGTGCTCATGGCCTACGACGCGGTCGTCGTGCTCGAGTCCGTGGCGGGCAGGGAAGAGGTCCCGCTCGAGCGCTTCTACGAGGGGTACAAGCAGATGCGGCGGCGGCCCGATCAGCTGGTGGTCGCGATCCGCATCCCCCGCCGTCCCTACACGTTCCAGCGCTTCGTGAAAATCGGCTCGCGCCGGGCCCAGGCGATCGCCAAGGTGGGGCTCGCCGTGACCCACTCGGCGGCCGGGGGGGGGGGCTGGCGCGTGGTCGCCGCCAGCGTGGCGCCGACGATCCGCCGCTGCCCGAGTATCGAGCGCCTCTTGGAAGAGCAGGCGGCAGTGCACTCACCCGAGGAGTTGCTCCCGGCCATCGCCCGCGACGTCACTCCCATCGACGACATCCGCTCCACGGCGGAGTACCGCAAGCTCGCGATGGCGCGCGTGCTGTTTTACGACGTGTTTCGAGGAAGGGAGCAGGGAGCAGGGAGCACCGATCACGGAAGACGGATGACGGATAACGGATAACGCCTCACCGCAGCCGCGCTCCACTTCGAATCCATTGCCCCAGCAGCTCCCGCTCCTCCGACGTCATCCCCGTCAAGTTGCCGAGCGGCATCGTTTGCGATTCCACCGCGACCGCGAGCATGCGCGGGGCCGCGGATTGGATCTGGTCCGGCGTATCCAGCAGGACCCCCTTGGGCGCGGTCGGGAACGCCGAGTTCGTCGGCGCGCTGGAGTGGCAGGGCGCGCAGCGGCGGGCGACCACGACCCGCACCTCGGCGAACGTGGCTCCGTCGCCGCTGCCGCTCGCGCCGGGCGTGGTCCGCGGCGCGGTCACCACCGCCAGCGCTATCATGCCGAGGGTAGCGGCGGGGAGCAGCCACGCATTGCGGCGCCCCTGATTGCGCAGGTTGAACCAGTGCCGCGTCGCCACCCCCACTACGCTGAGCCCAGCCAGGATCAGCCAGTTCCACCGGTGGGCGAAGGTCTCCGGATAGTGGGCGCTCACCATTATGAACAGCACGGGTAGTGTGAAGTAGTTGTTGTGCAGCGAGCGGAGCGCCGCCTGCCTGCCGCGCGCGGCGTCGGGGTCGCGGCCCGCAGTCATCGCGGCGACCATCTCCCGCTGGGCGGGAATGATCACCATGAGCACGTTTGCCGCCATGATCGTGCCCAGGGCGGCGCCGACGTGCATGTAAGCGGCGCGGGCGCTGAAAACCCGGGTCAGCCCAAGCGCGAGCGCGGTTCCCAGCGCCAGCAGCAGTGCCGCGAAGAGCCCGGGCCGCTCGGCGAGCGGTGTGCGGCACAGGCCATCGTACACCAGCCACGCGACGACCAGTGTCCCCACGCCGATCGCGATCGCCGCCGCGGGGCCGAGCGCCGCGACCTGCGCGTCGATGAGATACGCCCGGGCGCCGACGTAGTAGACCAGGACGAGCAGCGCGACGCCCGTCAGCCACGTCGCGTACGCCTCCCACTTGAACCAGTGCAGCGTCCGTGGCAGCCGCTCCGGGGCCACCGTGTACTTCACCACGCGGTAGAACCCGCCGCCGTGGACCGACCACAGCTCGCCGGCCACGCCGGGCTCGGCCCGCTCGGGCGGATGCATCCGGCTGTTCAGCCAGTTGAAGTAGAAGGACGTGCCGATCCAGGCCACGCCGGTGATCACATGGGCCCACCGCAGCGCGAGGTTGAGCCACTGCAGCGCGTGGGCCCCCATTCAGCTCCCCAGGTAGGTCGTGTAACCGAACGGGCTGACGAGCAGCGGCACGTGGTGGGGGCGGTCGTCATGGACCGTGAACACCACCTCGACGTAGGGATGGAACGCCGCCAGGCCCTGGGCGGCGAAGTATTCACCGATCTCGAACCGCAGGCGGTACGTACTGCCCACCGCCAGGGGGCGGTCAGGGAGGAAGCCGGCGATCCGACCGCCGGCGTCCGTCGCGGTAGTGGCGAGCTCGCTCCAGCGCTCTCCGGCGCGCACGGCGAGGCTGACGCGCACGCCGGCGGCTGGCCGGCCGCGCGCCGTGTCGAGGACATGGGTGGTGATGCCGCTCATCTCGGCCCCAGTTTCTCCAGGCGCAGCCGGGTGATCTTGGCCTGCTCGCTCGCCGCGATGCGCAGCTCCGCGGCGGGGTCGTTGCGCAGGCGGCGCTCGAGCGCGCGCCGCATCTCCTCGGGCGTCCGGCCCGTGGCGCAGATCAGGAACACGTGGCCGAAGCGCGTCTCGTAGACGCGGTGGCCGTCGGCCAGGGCAGCCCGCGTCGCCGCCGGCGCGCCGTCCATTGCCGCCTGCTCCTGCCGCGCCCACGCCTCCGCGTGCTCGCGCTCGCCGATCCGCGGGTGCCGGCGAAAGGCTTCGAGCCAGTCGGTCCGCGTGAGCCCCCACCAGACACGCTCGGCGGCGTCGAACACCGCTACGTCGCTCGCGTACGGGCGCGCCGCCAGCATGCCCTCCACCCACCGCGCCGCGCCGCAGCAACGGTCCAAGGCGGCCCGGGCGGCATCATCGGAAAGGGAGTTCAGGTACAGCGCCAGACCTCCCACCGTCACGTTTTTCCCATCACTCCCGTCCCACCGGCTTGCCGAACAGCCGCAGCCGGCTCACGCCGCCGTCGGGGAAGATATTGAGCCGGACGTGGGTCACCGGCACTCGTCCCGTCGGCCGCAGCCGGTGCTGGCGGTCCGCCTGCAGCTTGGTCCGCGGCAGCAGTTTCTGCCACGCCGCCCCCGCCGCCGGTGGCGCGTCGGGCCGCAGGTCGGGGGCGTCGCACCCGTCGAGGCCGCAGCTCTCCGGAAAGTTGCCTTTGAAGTGAAGCGTGTCCACCAAGATGGTTTCGATCACACCGCGATGGCCGAGCCGCAGCACCACCCAGTCGTGGCCGGAGTCGCGGCGGCGCCGTGTCTCCCAGCCGTCGCCCATGTCGCGCCCTCGGCCCGGCATCAGCAGGTTGACCGGCGCGCTGAAGAACTCGTCACTGCAAGCGAGCGGCGCGCCGCCGTGCTGCGCGGCCGCCAGGTCGACGGGCGTCTTGCTCCTCGCCAGCCGGGCCCAGTCGGGCTGGGCCTCGCCCCAAATCCGTAGGCGCGCCACGCCGCCGTCGGGGAAGATGTTCAGGCGCACGTGTGTGGCGCGTCGCACACTCGAGATCTCGAACTCGTTCTCGGCATGCCCGCTGAGCGGCGAGCGGGGCAGCGCCTCGACCCAATCGCGCACCGCGGCGAGGCGCTTCTGGGCCCTCGTGCCGGCCAGATCGGCGACGTCGAGCGAGCAGGACTCGGGATGGTTGCCCCGGAAATGATTCGTGTCCACCGTGATGGCGCGGATCAAGCCGGGGACGCCAAGGCGGATGATGCACCAGTCGTTCCCGGGCTCGCGCCGCCGCCGCGTCTCCCACCCGTCCATCCACTTGCCGCGCTCCGTGTACTTGCCCTCGATGAATGCGCCGCGCCCCGGCTTGAGGAGGTTCTCCTTGGGCGCGAAGAACTCGTCGTTCGCCGCGACCGCCCGACCGCCGAGCCGCCCGGCGGCAAGATCGACGAGGCCCGGACGCCAGGTCATGCGCGCGCGACCGCGCCGTTCACGAGGCCTCCGGTTTGATCCATACGCCGACGGGCCGGCTCGGGAACTTGCCCTGATCGTACACGCACTGCCCCCGCACGAAGGTCTGCCGCACGACGCCAGAGAGCCGCCGACCGGCGTAGGGCGTCACCGGATGCCGCTGGTGCAGCGAGGTCGGTTCCACGGTGAAGCACGCTGTCGGATCCCAGATCACCAGGTCGGCATCGTACCCCGGAGCGATGCGGCCCTTGCGGGACCCGAGTCCCGCGAGCCGCGCCGGGCCTGCGGCGAGCCAGCGAGCGAGGTCGACGGGCTGAGCGCCGTGCTGCCGGGCGGCACTCCACGTGGCGGCGAGCGACAGCTCGAGCGACGCGACGCCGCCCCACGCGTCCAGAAAATTCCCTGAGTCCAGCGCCTTCAGGGCCCGCGGCGCGGGGGAGTGATCGCTCGCCACCAGGTCGATGCTCCCCTGCTGCAGCGCCGACCAGAGGCCCTCCCGCACGGCGCGCTCACGGATCGGTGGGGCGCACTTGAACGCGGTCGCGCCGTCGGGCACCTCCTCGGCGGCGAAGGTCAAATAGTGCGGGCACGTCTCCACCGTCACCGGCAGGCCGGAGCGCCTGGCGGCGTCCAGCGTCTTGACGGACTCAGCCGAGGAAAGGTGCACGATGTGGACGGCGCAGCCCGTCTCGCGACACAGGTCCACCATCAGCTCGATCGCTTCCTGCTCAGCCGCGGCGGGGCGAGAGGCGAGCCAGCCGTGGTAGCGTCGCGGATCGCCGTTTCCCGCCGCCCGAGCCGCGCGCTCGATCGGCCCCGGCGACTCCGCGTGGACCAGCAGAACCGTGCCCAGCTCGGCGAGCCGGCGCATCGCGGGCCGCAGGTCGTCCGCGGTCACCGGGGGGAATTCGTCGATCCCCGAGGGCACGAGGAAGCACTTGAAGCCAGGGACTCCTGCGCGCGCGAGCGGAACCAAATCGTCCAGGTTGCGCGGGATCACGCCGCCCCAGAAGGCGTACTCGACCATCGCCCGGCCCGCGGCAGCGCGAGCCTTCTCGGCGAGCGCCTGGGGCGTGGTGGTGACGGGCACGCTGTTCAGCGGCATATCCACGATGGTCGTCACCCCGCCCGCCGCGGCGGCGCGCGTCGCCGTCTCGAACCCTTCCCATTCCGTACGGCCCGGCTCGTTGACGTGGACGTGCGTGTCCACCACGCCCGGCATGAGGACCTCGGCTTCCCCGACCTCGATCCGACGCGCCGCGTCCGGGCCGCCGTCCCTGGTGACCGCCGTGATCACGCCGTCGCGAATCGCGATGGACGCCGGTCCCTCGCCGTCCGGGGTCACGACGCGGGCGCCGGTGATCACGAGGTCGGGGGTCGGCATGGGCAGGAAACGATAATGCGGGGTATAAGCCTGGCCCGCCACCACGGCGTCGCCTATCCTTCGTTTGTTCCCGCCGGAGTCCTCAAGTTGCTGGCCATCCTCCTTCTCCTCATCGCGGCGCTCGACGCCTGTCGCACTGCGCCTGTGCCGGCGGTCGCGCCCGTTGCCGCCGCGCCGGTCGTGGGCGATCGGGGGAGGGGGGGGGAGTGCGAGCTTGCACCGGGTCCTGTTGCCGCGGCGGGCACCCTCACGGTGGCGTTGCCGGGATCCGTGGATCCCGCCCACGCTCCAGTGCCCGCGAGCGATGCCGAACGCCTGGTCTTCCCCCAGCTCTACGAGCCACTAGTGCATATCGACTGCGCCGGGCGGATGGTGCCCGGCTTGGCGGAGTCCTGGAGCGTGGACTCGGGCGGCCGCCGTTGGACGTTTACGCTGCGCCACGACGCGCAGTTCTGGGATGGGGCCCCGGTGACCGCGCAGGATGTGCTCTCGAGCTGGCGCACGCGCGCTCCGCTGCTTGCCCGTCACACGGTCGCGCCGAGCTCGCGCGAGCTGCGCGTGGATCCACCGGGATCGCTGCCGGTCACCTGGTTCGCCGAGGCGGCTCTCGTCGTGACCAAGCCTGCCCCCGACGGCGGCTGGCCCATCGGCGCGGGCGCCTACTGGGCGTCGGGTCGGACCGTGACCGACGCGCTGGTTGCGCAACCGGTCTCAAAGCAGGGGACGCCGCTTGCGGCGGTCGCGTTCCGAGAGTTTGCCGGCACGGATCCGCGTGATCTGCTCGACCAAGGGGTGAATCTGCTGCTCACCGACGACCCGACCGTCGTGACCTATGCCGCCACCGGGCCGCAGCTCTTCACGGTGGCCCTCCCCTGGAGCCGCCGCTACTTGCTGGTCGCGCCGTCCGGTGCGGCGCCGGACAGTCTCGAGCGTCAGGACCTGGCCAGGGCCGTCCATGCGGAAGCGCGTGCGGGCACGGGCCTGGCGTGTCTGCCGCCGGACTCTTCCGACGCGGCGACGGCCACGCCGATCCTGCCGCCGCGTCGACTCGTGTACGACCGGACCGACCCGACGGCGCGCGAGCTGGCCGAGCGATTGGTGGCGCGTGGAGTGCTGGGCGCCGGCGTGCCCGCGGTGGGACTCGCGCCCGCGGATTTCGTGGCCGCGCGCCGCGCCAACAACGCCCGGGCCTACGTCATTGCGGTTCCCTTCGCGACCGCCTGCGACATCCTCACCATCACGGGGGAAACGCGCGTGCAGCCGCTGATCGATACCCGCAGTTACGCCGTCGTCCGCCGCGGGATGCCGCGGCTCCTCCTCGATGCAGACGGCACCGTCCGCCTGATGCCGCGATGAGCTTCCGCGCCCGCTTGCTGCTCGGTTTTGTCGTCGTCGTGCTGGGGCCGCTCGTCGTCTTCGGCCTCGGCATCCGGCGCGGCATCGCCGGCCGCCTGACCGCCCAGTACGAGGGCCGGGTCGCCGCCCTGACGGACGTGATCCGCGCCGATCTGGAGCGCCAGAGCGCCGACATCGCCGGCCGGCTGCGGGCACTGCGCGATGCGGCCGTCGCCGATAACCGGCTCCGGGTAGCGATGCTCCAGGGAGGGGCGGGCGAGCAATCCTACCTGCTCGACTACGCGGGGAACGCGATGCGCCTGGCGGGATTCTCCATGCTGCAGGTCCAGGACGGCGACGGCCACATCGTGAGCTCTGGGCACTTCCGCAACGAGTTCGACCGTCTCGAGCCGGGGCTGCCGCGCCTGCTCGCCGCCGCGCCGAAAGGGATCGCGCTGGTCCGGGCCCGCACGGCGGAGGCGCCGTTCCTGGCGCTGGCCCGGGTGGACTCCTTCCGACTGGTTGGCAAGCCGTTCACCCTCGTGGGCGGCGTGACCGTGGACTCGGCGTTCCTGGCGCACCTGGCGCCCGACTCAGCCCTCGTCGTCTCGCTCGACACCGTGGAACGGGCAGAAGCCCCCCCCCCTCCGCCCGGCGGCGTGGTCGACTCCCTGGTCGTGCCTGCGGTCGCGACGGACGCGGCACGGTTGGTGTCGGCGCGCATCGTCGTGGCCCACTCGCTCGCCGGGCTCGACGCGTTGCGCCACGATGTGGACCGCTGGTTTGTCGTGACGCTCGCCCTCGCGGGCGCCATCGCCCTGCTGCTCGCCGGCTGGCTCTCGCTGCGGATCAGCCGACCCCTCACGGCGCTCGCCGAGCAAACGGCCCGGATCGACATGGACCGCCTCGACGTCGCGTTCTCGAGCGACCGGCGCGACGAGATCGGCGCGCTCACCCGACTGCTCGGGGCCATGACCGAGCGGCTGCGCGCCGGCGCGGCCCGGTTGCGCGAGGCCGAGCGCCGCGTCGCCATGGGGGACCTCGCCCGGCAGGTGAACCACGACATCAAGAACGGGCTGATCCCCATCCGCAACGTGTTCCGGCACCTCGCCCAAGTGGCGCGGGAGCAGCCGGAGCGGCTCGGCGCGGTCTTCGCGGAGCGGCAGGAGACCGTGGAGTCGAGCGTCTCGTACCTGGAGGGACTCGCCGGGAACTACGCGCGCCTGTATCCTGAGCCGGCGCTGGGGACCTGCGACGTCAACGCACTCGTGACCGAATTGGTGAGTCGCCTCGGCAGCTCCGATCCCGCGGTGCTGCGGCTCGAGCTCGCCGACGCCCTGCCCGCCGTTCGCACCGATCCGCTGGTGCTGCGACGCACGCTGGAGAATCTGGTGGGGAACGCGCTCGACGCCCTCGAGGACCACCCAGGGGGGGGGAGCGTCACCATCTCCACGGCCCCGGTCGCGGCCGACGGTCGGCCGGCAGCCCGCATCACCGTCGCCGACACGGGGAAGGGCATGACGAAAGACCAGCTCGAGAAGGCTTTCGGCGGTTTCTATACGACCAAGCCTGGCGGCACCGGGCTCGGCCTGTCCATCGTGCGTCGGCTGGTGCTGGACGCGGGGGGGAGCCTGCGGGTGGAAACCAAGCCGGGCGCGGGATCGAAGTTCATCGTGGAGCTGCCATGCGAGAGTGGATGAGAAAGCGGCTCGCCGTAATGTGCGCGAGTGAACTCGCGGCTCGGCCGCTGCCGCTCAAGCGGCTTCAGCCGCAGTCGCCGAGCCGCGGCTTCAGCCGCGCCACCGTATGACCACGGTGCTCGTCGTCGACGATGTCGCCGTCCTCGCCGAGCAGTACGCCTACGACCTGAAGCGGGTGGGCGGGTATGAGGCGCTGGCCGCCGGGGGTGGCCGCGAGGCGCTCGACATCCTGGAGCGCGAGGCGGTGGACTGCGTCATCCTCGACCTCGAGATGCCAGGCATGGACGGCTTCGAGGTGTTGCGCGCCCTGGAGCGCCGGGCCCTGAGGGTCCCCGTCATCGTCTACACCGGCACCGGCAACTACGACCGCTGCATCCAGGCGATCCGCCTCGGCGCGCAGGGGTTCATCGACAAGGCCGAGCCGATGGAGCGCGTGGTCCGGGAGGTCGAAGGGGTGCTGGAGCGGGAACGCCTCGCCGCCCAGGTGGCCGCCCTGCGGCGCGACCTGGGCACGGAAGCCCCGCTCGTCGGGGCGAGTCCCGCGATGGCGAAGCTCACGGAGCGGATGGCGCGGGTCGCGCCGGTGCCGAGCCCGGTGCTGATCGTGGGCGAAAGCGGCTCGGGCAAGGAGCTGGTGGCCCGCGAGGTGCACCGCCGCTCCGGCGCGGCGCGTGGGCCCTTCCTGGCCATCAACAGCGCGGCGCTGCCGGCGGAGCTGGTCGAGAGCGAGCTGTTCGGGCATGAGCGCGGGGCGTTCACCGGCGCCGTCACTGCCCGCAAGGGCGCGTTCGAGGCGGCGGCAGGCGGCACGCTGTTCTTGGACGAGGTCGGGGATCTGCCGCCCGCCGCCCAGGCCAAGCTGCTGCGGGTCCTGGAGCAGCGGCAGGTGACGCGCCTGGGCGGCAACCGGACGATCGCCGTGGACGCACGCGTGCTCGCCGCGACGAACCGGGAGCTGGAGAAGGAAGTGGCGGCCGGCCGCTTCCGGGAGGACCTGTTTTACCGCCTCAACGTTCATGTGCTGCAGGTGCCGCCGCTGCGCGAGCGGATCTCCGACGTCCCGGCGTTGGTGGAGCACCTCCTGGCGACGACGTGCGCGCGCTTCGGCATGCGGCCCAAGACGCTCGAGCCGGCGGCGCTGGAGTGCCTCATGGCTTACGATTGGCGGCACAACAACGTGCGGGAGCTTCGCAACGTGATCGAGCGCATGATCATCGCCACGGACCGCGAGGTGCTGAGCATGGAGGATGTTCCCCAAGAGATTCGGGACCACGCTCCTGGGCCGCAACGCACCACGTACCAGGCACCACGCACTCTTCAGGAGTTGAAAGCCGAAGCCGAGCGCCAGATCATCGTGGCGGCCCTTGAGCGCCACGACTGGCACATCACCCGGACCGCCCAAGCACTGGGTCTCGCCGATCACGCCAGTCTGCTGAAGATCATGCGGAGGTTTGGGATCAGCCGGGAGTGAAAGCCACCGCCCGCGTGTCCCCCCGGACACGAACGGACTGCCCCCCCGTGTTCGCGCGAACACGCCCACCCATCCTCGATTCCTCCAAGTGCTTGTTCTGATGGCTGATGGCTGACAGCCGACGGCTGGCCCACGGCCTGCCTTCTGATGAGGCGTCCAACACGTCTACCGGCGCTCTCGCGCCCGATCAGGAGGAGGTCTTATGCGCTACCAATTCACCATCACCCCGCCGCCGCGTCCCCGGCTCGCCCTCGTGGGGCTCACCCTGTTCATCGCCGCCATCGCCGGCGCCGTCTTGGTCGTCGCGTGTAGCGAGCGTCGCTCCCGCGACTCCGAGGCCCGGGCCGCCGAGCCCGCGGCAGTCACACCTTCCCCTGCCGCAACGCAGCCTACCGAGCCCGTGATCACCGGCCCGGTTTCCTTCGAGCGCGCCGATTCAGCGTTCCGCGAGCGGCGCTACAGCGAGGCGGTGAGCCTCTTCGCCCTCTACACGGCTGGCAAGCCTGCCAACCCCTGGGGCCACTACATGCTCGGGCTGTCGGCGTGGAGGGCCGGCGACCGCGAGACGGCGGAGCAGGAGTTCAACAAGACGATCGAGCTCGACTCGATGCACGTGAAGGCGCGGTTAAACCTGAGCCGCATCCTGATCGAAACCGGACGAGCCAAAGGCGCCTTCGAGCCGCTGCAGACCGTGCTGAGGCTCGATTCGACGTCAACGTCGGCGTTCCGGTTGCTGGGCCGGGCGTATGACGCGGTGGGCGAGACCGACTCAGCGATCGACGCCTACAAGCACGCCATTCTGCTCGACGACCACGACGCCTGGGCGATGAACAACCTCGCGCTGGTCTACGTCGAGCAGGGGCGCTTCGAGGACGCGCTGAAGCCGCTGGCGCGAGCCGTCGAAGTCGACTCGAGCACGGCGCCGTTCCGCAACAACCTGGGAATCATGCTGGAACGCACCGGCCACTACTCGGCAGCCGCGGCCGCCTTCAAGGCCGCCTTGGCGATCGACAGCACCTATACCAAGGCGTCGGTTAGCCTGGCTCGGGTCACCGGTCTCAAGGAGGACCCGAGCCTGTCGCGGGTGGACCTCGGCTCGCTCGCCCAGAGCTTCATCGCAGACGTCGAGAGCTGGCGCAAAGGGACCGCGCAGCCGGGCAGCTGAGCGTCGGGCTTACCGCCCTCCCCCCCCTCCCTGGAGCACCCGCGTCATCGCCGCACGGACGGTGACGCGGGTCTCCTTCTTCAGCGCCTCGGCGAGCGTCGCCTTTCCCGCTGTCCCCCCGACCCGCCCGACCAGGCCCGCCGCCGCGGCCGCGAACAGGGGATCGGGATCTCCAATGGCGCGCAGCGCCACCGCCGTGGCCCGGGCGCTGTCCCCGCTGGCCGCGAGAGCGTTGAGCGCCGTCATCCGGATGCCACGATCCTCCGCGGGCGCCGTCAGGCGCTCGAGCGCGTCCTCGCCGCGGGGGTCTCGAGTAGCCCCGGCCGTGGCCCCCAGGAGGTTCGCGGCCGTCTGCCGGATGGGGCGCGGCTGGTCGGGGCTCGTCGCGTCCACCAGCATCGCGGCCGCGTCTTTGCCCCTCGCCCGGGCGATCGTCACCAGTGCCGACGCGCGGACGTTGATGCTCGGATCCGACGGGTACATCGCGGTCGCCGCGGTGAGGGCGGCGGCGGGATCGAGGGTCCGCAACGCGCGCAGCGCCGCGGCGCGAACATCGCTCTCCGGGTCCCGCAAGGCGGACTTCACGACGACCAGCGACACCGGGTTGCTGTCCCTCGTCATCTGGGCCAGCGCGGCCTGGCGCAGGAAGTCCGCATGCTCATTCAGCACGATGAACCGCCGCGCGTCCACCACGACAGAGTCGGTCATCCCGGCGAGCTGCTGCAGCGCCCAGTTGCGCGCCGCGAACTCGAGGTCGTGCTTCGCCATCTCAGCCAGCTCGGCGGGCGTCAAGTCCCCCGTGACCTGGCCGAGCAGCCAGCCGCCATCGTCGAACCGGAAGGAGAGCGGCGCGGACGGCAGCGGGATGGCGAAGGTGTCCTGCTGCTTCGCCACCGTGATCTCCTGCCGCACGACCGCCTCGCGGGTGAGCACGCGGATCGTGGCGGGGAACCGGAACAGCGGGTGCAGCGAATCCACCGTTTGGGTCTGGGCGACGACCAGGCGGAGGACCTTGCCGGCGGCATCCCAGTGCCTGGTGAAGCGGACCTTCGGATATCCGATGCCGTAGGCCCACTGGTCGAAGAACCAATCGAGATCGCAGCGGCAGGTCTTTTCCATCGCGACGGCGTAGTCCGGCGTCGTGACCGGCTTGAAGGCGTTGTCCACCAGGAAACGGTGCATCCCCGCCCAGAAGAGCGAGTCGCCGAGCAGGCGCCGCAGCTGATGCGCGACCTGGGCGCCCTTCGGGTACACATGCCCGCTGAAAAAGAGGGCGATCGGGTCGTCCCCCTGATAATTGCCCCAGACGAGCGCGCGGACCTCGTTCTGGTCGGCCTGCATCGCCTGCTGCTGCTGTCCCCACCAGGAGAGCTGACCGGCGTCCCAGCCGCGGGTCTTCTCGTTGTGCACCGACTCCATGTAGGTAGTGATTCCCTCGTTGAGCCAGATGTCCGCCCAATCGGCCGTCGTGGTGAGGTCGCCGAACCACTGGTGGGCCAGCTCGTGCGCCACGAGGCCGCGGCCCGAGGCTTCCGGCTCCCCGCCGGCGGGATGCAGGGCCAGGTCGGTCTGCGTGGTCGCGGAGACGTTTTCCATCCCCCCGTAAGTGAAGTCGGGGATGATGGACTGGTCGTACTTGTCCCAGGGGTAGCTCACGCCGAGCAGCTGGGAGTAGAGCTCGATCATCGCTGGCGTCTCGCCGAAGGTGCGCCAAGCGGCGTTCACGGTGTCCGGATAGGTCCAGTACTCCACCGGAATGCCCCGCCACTGGTCCTTGAGCACGGTGAACGGCCCCGCCACCACCGAGTAGAGGTACGTGCTGGCGGGCTTGTTCTGCACCCAATGCCACACCCGTTGCGCGCCGCTGTTCACCGGCGTGACCTCGGCGAGCCGGCCGTTCGAGAGCACCCGCAGGGTGGAATCGGCCGTCACCAGGAACTCCCAGGTGGTCTTGTCGTTGGGGGCGTCGTACGTGGGGATCCAGGCGCGGGTCTCGGTCGCCTCGCCCTGGCTCCAGATGACGTTGCGGCGCGGCACGAAGTAGAGCCCGCGCTCTGGCGTGCCGTGGTAGCGCACGGCGAACTCGACCGTGTCGCCGACCGCCGCCCGGCGGGTCAGGCGGACCGTCACGTGCGCCGTGTCGGCGGTGAACCGCAGGGCGCGACCGCGCGCGTCGGTCGCGGCGTCGATGGTCAGGTTCTCCGCGTTCAGGCGCACGGTGTCGGTCGGCCCCCCCCCCTGCATGATCACCAGGCGGGTCGTGACGGTGCCGAACAGCTCGCGGTGCGGGACATCGAACCGGATCTCGATCTTCTGATGGAGCAGGTCGAAGCGGCGTGGCTCCTGCGGCCAGGTCCGGGGGGGCACATAGGCGCCGACCACGCCCGTGGAGCGCTGTGCGCCTGCAACGCTACATACCCACGACGCCAAGACGCTCAGCGCGACGCATGAACGCAAACGCATAGCAACCTCGAATCGGAGGGCGAACGGGATGGACGGCGGGGACGACGGAAGGTACTCTTGTGCCCTGACCTTCACCATTCCTTCCGAGGCGCCGATGAAACCTGGAAAGATCCTGCGCGCGGCAGCGGTATGTCTGGTCATTGCCGGCTTCGTACCGGTCGGTGGGTGCGCCCCCGGCTGGAAGCTGCTGTTCGACGGCAAGACCACCGCCGGCTGGCGCGGCTTCAAGAAGGACTCGATGCCGTCGGGGTGGCAGGTGGTGGACGGCGCCCTGACGCGCGTGGCGTCGGCGGGCGACATCATGACCAGGGACAAGTACGCCAACTTCGAGCTGTCGCTGGAATGGAACATCTCCGAGGGCGGCAACAGCGGGATCTTCTACCGGGCGAGCGAGGACGACAGCGAGATCTATTGGACGGCGCCGGAGATGCAGGTGTTGGATGACGCCCGGCACGCGGATGGCCTTTCCCGACTGACGGCCGCGGGGTCCGACTACGGGCTCTATCCCTCGCCCGCCGGGATCGTCAAACCCGCGGGGCAGTGGAACCAGGTCCGCATCGTGGTTCAGGGGAATCACGTGGAGCACTGGTTGAACGGCGTGAAGGTCGTCGCCTACGAGCTGGGCAGCCCGGACTGGGAAGCGAAGGTCAAGGCGAGCAAGTTCGCCCCGCACGTGCACTACGGGCGCAACGCCGAGGGGTACGTCGGGCTGCAGGACCACGGTGATCGCGTGGCCTACCGCAACATCAAGGTCCGGGTGCTGCCGTGAGCGTCCGCTTCCGGCTCTCGGCCATGATGTTCCTCCAGTACTTCATCTGGGGGGCGTGGTTCGTGACGATGGGGACCTACCTCGGCAGCACGCGGCACTTCAGCGGCCCGCAGATCGGCGCCGCCTACATGACGACGGCCATCGCGGCGATCGTGTCGCCCTTCTTCATGGGGGTATTCGCGGACCGTTTCATCGCCACAGAAAAGCTCCTGGCCGCATTGCACCTGGTCGGGGGGGTGATCCTGTGGTACGTGTCGACCCTGACTACCTTCTGGACCTTCTTCCCGGTCCTGATCCTGTACGCGCTGTGTTACATGCCCACGCTGTCGCTGACGAACTCGATTTCGTTCCACAATGTCCAGAACCCGCGCGATTTCCCGTTCATCCGCGTGCTCGGCACGATCGGGTGGATCGTGGCGGGCGTCATCGTGGGCAAGGTGCTGCACGCCGACGCCCAGGCGCTGCCGATGCGGGTCGCCGGGACCGCGTCCGTCGCCCTCGGCCTCTATTCGTTCGCCCTGCCGCACACGCCTCCCAAGGCCGCGGGCATGCCGTTCAGCCTGCACAATGCCCTCGGCTTGGACGCCCTGCAGCTGCTGGCGGACCGTACCTTCCTGGTCTTCGTCCTCGGGTCGTTCCTGCTGTGTATCCCCCTGCAGTTCTACTACGCGTTCACGAATCTCTTTCTGAACGAAATCCACGCACCCGAGCCGGCCTTCATCCAGACGTTCGGGCAGATGTCGGAGATCGGCTTCATGCTGCTGTTGCCGTTCGCGCTGCAGCGCTTCGGCATCAAGGTGATCATGCTGGGGGGGATGCTGGCCTGGACCCTGCGCTACCTGGCCTTCGGCAACGGCAACATCGGCGCCGGGATGTGGCTGCTGTACGCCGGCATCCTGCTGCACGGCGTGTGTTACGACTTCTTCTTCGTGGCGGGCCAGATCTACACCGATGAGCGCGCGGGCGAGAAGATCCGCGCTGCGGCGCAGGGGCTCATCAACGTGGTGACCAACGGGATCGGGTACGCCATTGGCGCCTGGGTCTCCGGCCGGGTGGTCGGTGCCTTCGCCAGCGCGGCCGCCGACGGCACCGTCACGCACGACTGGCACCGCATCTGGATGTATCCGACCGCGATGGCGTTCGTGATTCTCGTGCTGTTCGCGTTTCTGTTCCGGCCCCGGCGGGCACCGGCGGCGGCCGCTTCTGCTGCATAAAGGAGTGACTCATGGCTCGCAAGCGTATCACCCGTCGGACCTTCGTGGGCGATGTGGCGACGGCGACGGCCTTCACCATCGTCCCCCGGCACGTGCTCGGGCGCGGCTGGGTCGCGCCCAGCGACAAGCTCAACGTGGCCTGTATCGGCGTCGGCGGGATGGGCCGTAGCGACGTCAAGGGCATGGAGGGCGAGAACATTTACGCCCTCTGCGACGTGGACTGGAAGATGGCGCTCGACGCCTTCCAGACCTACCCCAAGGCGAAACGCTTCAAGGATTACCGCGAGATGCTCGACAAAGAGGCGAAGAACATCGACGCGGTGACGGTCTCGACACCCGATCATTCGCACGCCGCCGCCGGTACGCTCGCCTTGAGGCTGGGCAAGCACACGTATGTCCAGAAGCCACTCGCGCGGACCCTCGGGGAGGTGCGGGCCCTCGAGGCCGCGGCCAAGAAGGCCAAGGTCGCCACCCAGATGGGCAACCAGGGCCACGCGCACGAGGGCACCCGCGTCCTCCGCGAGCTGGTCGAGGCCGGGACGATCGGGACGGTGAAGGAAGTGCGCTGCTGGACCAACCGCCCCTGGTGGCCGCAGGCGATCGAGCGGCCGCTCGAGGAGTTCTACGCCCCCGCCACGCTTGACTGGAACCTGTGGCTCGGCCCCGCGCCGGAGCGGCCCTACAACCCGGCTTACGCCCCCTTCAAGTGGCGCGGCTGGTGGGATTTCGGCACCGGCACCCTCGGGGACATGGCCTGCCACATCCTGGATGCGGCCTTCTGGACGCTCGACCTCGGCTTCCCGAGCCGCGTCGAGCCCGAGTCCTCGCCCCTCTTCAAGGAAACCGCACCGGCGGGCTCGCGGATCACGTTCACTTTTCCCGCCAAGGGCGCCCGACCCGAGGTCAAGTTGGTGTGGAGCGACAACAGTCTGTATCCGGCGCGTCCGCCTGAGGTGGCAGCGGGCGAGGACGTGGCCTGGCCGCCCGACACGGGCGGGGGCCAGCTGTGGATCGGCACCGACGGCAAGCTGGTCGCGGGCACGTATGGCGACAACCCCACGCTGCTCGATCCCGCCAAGCAAGCCGAGGTGACCGCCCATCCGCCGGCGAAGAAGTATCCGCGCTCGGCGGGCGTCTACGCCGAGTGGATCGCGGCCTGCAAGGGCGGGCCGCCGGCCAACTCGGCCTTCGACGCCTATTCCGGACCGTTCACGGAAATGGTGATGCTGGGCTGCCTGGCGGTGCGGATGGGCAGGACGCTCGAGGTTAACCCCGCGACGGGGCAGATCACCAACGTGCCGGTGCCGGCCGAGTACATCACGCCGACGTACCGAACGGGGTGGAGCTCGGCGGTCACCTGAGCGACTCCACGATGCTCGTTGAAGCCTGCGTCGACTCCGTCGAGTCGGGCGTCGCGGCGGAGCGGGGCGGTGCGCACCGGCTCGAGCTGTGCGACAACCTGGTGGAGGGTGGGACCACGCCCAGCGCCGGGACGATCGCCGAGTGCCGCAAGCGTGTCTCCATCCCGCTCTATGTGATGATCCGGCCGCGCGGTGGCGACTTTCTGTACTCCGACGTCGAGGTCGAGGTGATGCGGCGGGACATCCAGCACGCGACCCAGCTCGGCGCCGACGGCGTGGTGCTCGGGCTGCTCCTGCCCAACGGCACGGTGGACGCCGTGCGCACCGCCGCGCTGGCGCGGGCTGCTCGTCCCCTGGACGTCACGTTCCACCGCGCGATCGACGTGGCGCGCGACCCTGAGGAGGCCCTGGACGCGCTCATCGCCGTCGGCGTGGACCGCGTGCTGACCTCCGGCCAGGCATCGACGGCGCTCAAAGGGGCGGCGGTGATCGCCCGGCTGGTGCGGCACGCTGCGGGGCGCATCGTGATCCTCGCCGGCAGCGGCATTGACGAGAAGAACGCCGTCGCGGTCGTGAAGAGAACTGGGGTGCAGGAAGTGCACGTGCGCGGCACGTCGCGCATGAAGAGCGGCATGAGGTATCGCAGCCGCCGGGTGGTGTTCCGCTCGCCGCAGAAGCCGGACGACTACGTGCTCGAGGTGACGGACGAGGCGCGAATCCGGAAGATCGTGCGGCGACTCAGGGCTTGACCGCCCCGTCGTCCCTCACGATCCGGCCTCCCTTCATCACGAAGCTCACGCGCCGCAGCGTGGTGATGTCCCGCACGGGATCGCCATCCACCGCGATGATGTCCGCGTCCAAGCCCGGCGCGATGGCGCCGATACGGTCCGCCAGCCCGAGCGCGGCGGCGTTGAGGGAGGTCGCCGCGATGATGGCGTGCATCGGCGATTCGCCCGCCTGCTGCACCCGGCACACGAGGTCCTCCGCGTTGCGCCCGTGCGCTCCCGCCACCGCGTCGGTGCCGAACACCACCTTCAGGCCCGGCGTCGCAAGCGCCATGCGGAGGGCCCCCGCGGCGAGCGGGATGGCCCGCTCCATCGCCGCAAACCCCGCCTCGTTGTAGTTGCCGATCCCCTCGTAGCGCGCGCGGTTGTCCAGATAGTTTCGGAAGACCAGGGCGCACTGCGGGTCGAAATAGGTCCCGTGCTGGGCCATCAGGTCGAGCACGTCCTGCGTCACGAACACGCCGTGCTCGATCTGGGTGCAGCCGGCGAGCGTGGCGGCCCGCACGGCCGCCGCGCTGTGGGCGTGGACGAGGGTGCGGAGGCCCTGGGCGCGCGCCTCCGCGCACGCGGCCTGGAGCTGTGCGTCGGTCATCGTCTGTGCGCCGCCGTCCCGGATGCTGGCCGAGGCGAACAACTTGATGACGTCCGCCCCCTGTGCCTTGCGCTGCCGCACCAGCGCCCGGAGCGAGTCGGGGTCGCCACTCCGCTCGGTGAGCGGCTCGAGCGACGTGAGCAGGCGGGGGCCCGGCAGCCCCTGCGTGGCGATCCAGTCGCGGAGGTCGGCGTCGCTGCGCGCGCCCACGCTCTGGATGGTGGTGAAGCCCGCGATGAGCGTCGCATAGGCGTTGGCCGCCGCGGCCAGGACCGCCTGGGCCGGGGAATCCCCGTCGTCCTGGGTGTGCAGGCGCCCCTGGCGGTTGAAGTACCAGCCAGGGTGCGTGTGGGCGTCGATCAGTCCCGGCAGGAGGGTGCGCGCGCCCAAGTCCACGAGGCGCGCACCGGCCGGGACGGCCCCGCGCGGGCCGACCCGCTCAATGCGGCCGCCCGCCACGACGATGTCCACGCTCGTCAGGACGCCGCCGCGGCCGTCCAGCACGCGCGCGGGGCGGAGGACGACCGTCGCGTCCTGGGCGACAAGGGGGGGGGGGGGGGAGGGGGCGGCGAGCGCCAATGTCGCGAGCAGCCGCAGCCGGAGCCTCACGGGCCACTTCCTTCGTACAGCCGGATCCGCACGGGCCGCGGCGGCGTGACCGCGTCCTCGATCACGAGCCTGACGCGCCGCACCGTCGCCGGCTCGAAGCGGTCGAGCTTGCAATACCCGATGGTTTGGCCGCGCGAGAGCACGCGCCACGCCCCCCCCATCCCCCCCCCCCGGCCATCCCTGGCGTACAAGGTGTACCGGGCGATCGCCTGTCCTTGCTCGATGTCTTCCTCCAATCGGGCGCAGCCGACACGAACCGCGCGGCCCAGGTCCAGCTCCCACACCGCCGTCCGGCGGCCTGTCGCCTGCCACGCGAGGTGCTTCCCGGCGGCAACGTCGTCGGCGAATAGGGCCGTTATCCGGTCGTGCAGCGCGGCGATCCGGGACACATCGGTCGCGTGCAGCAGGCCGTCACGGGTGGGCGGGACATTGAGCAGCAGCTTCGAGTTCCTGCCGACGGAGTCGAAATAGATCTCGGTGAGGCGGTCCAGTCTCTTCACCCGCTCGTCCTCCGCGGCGTGATAGAACCAGCTGGGGCGGATCGACACGTCGGTCTCCCCCGGGCGCCACACGGTGCCCTGCGGGTCGCCGTGCTGCAGCATGGCGGCGATCGCATCGCCGCTGGCTCCGGGGTAGGGGACCGTGTCGGGATTCACCGTGGACCAATTGGGGTCGCCCGCGACCCCGTTCTCGTTGCCGATCCAGCGGATGTCGGGGCCGGCGTCCGAGAACATCACCGCGTCGGGTTGCAACCGGCGCACGGTGCCGAAGAAGCGCGGCCAGTCGTAGACCTGCCGGCGGCCGTTCGGCCCTTCGCCGTTGGCGCCGTCGAACCAGACCTCGGCGATCGATCCGTACCGGGTGAGCAGCTCGGTGAGCTGCGCCACGTAGAAATCGTTATAGCGCGGCGAGTCGCCGTACACGGGGGCGTTGCGGTCCCAGGGGGAGAGATAGAGCCCGGGACGCAGGCCCTCGGCGCGACAGGCGTCCACGAACTCGCGGACGACGTCACCCCGGTCGCCGCGCCATAGACTGTGCGCCACGCTGTGGGTCGTGACGGCGCTGGGCCAGAGGCAGAACCCGTCGTGATGCTTGGCGGTGAGGATCATGGCCCGGAAGCCGGCCGCACGGGCGGCGCGCGCCCACTGGCGGGTGTCGAGCCCCGCCGGGTTGAAGATCGCCGGATCCTCGGTGCCGTCTCCCCACTCGCGGTCGGTGAACGTGTTCACGCCGAAATGGAGGAACATGGCCAGCTCGTCCCGCTGCCAGGCGAGCTGCGCGGGGGAGGGGCGGGGGCGCTCCTGGGGCGCCAAGGCGGCGAGCCGGCGCGGGCCGATGGCGCCGGCGGCGACGCCGGAGGCGAGCGAAGCGAGGAAAACACGGCGATCCTGCATATTGCACCTCGACCAGGAATCCGGATGCCCGAGCTTCCCGACATCGAGCTCTATCTCTCGGCCCTGCGGCCGCGCGTCCTCGATCGGCGGCTCGAGGCCGTGCGCATCGCGAGCCCGTTCCTGCTGCGGAGCGTGGACCCGCCCGTCTCGTCGCTGCCGGGACGCGCGGTGACGGGTCTGCGCCGCCTCGGCAAACGTATCGTTTTCGGGCTCGACGGCGAGTACTTCGTCATCCTGCACCTGATGATCGCCGGTCGGCTGTGGTGGAAGCGCCCGGGGTCGCCGTTGCGGGCGCGTCGCGACCTCGCAGCCTTCGACTTCCCCAACGGCACCCTGCTCCTCACCGAAGCCGGCACGAAGCACCGCGCGTCACTGCACGTGGTGCGTGGTGCCGACGCGCTGGCGGCGCACGATCCCGGGGGGATCGAGCCGCTCGAGGCTGGCCTCGCCGCCTTCCGCGCCGCGCTGACCCGCGAGAACCACACACTGAAGCGCGCGCTCACGGACCCCACTGTGTTCAGCGGCATCGGTAACGCTTATTCGGACGAGATCCTGCACGCGGCGCGCTTGTCCCCCCTGCAGCTCACCGCGAATCTGGCCGATAGCGAGATCGCGCGGCTGCACGAGGCGACCCGTCGGATCCTCACCGCCTGGGTCGAGGGGCTCCGCGCAGAAACGGGAGAGGGGTGGCCGGAGAAGGTCACCGCGTTCCGGGAGGGCATGGCGGTTCACGGCCGATATCGCCAGCCGTGCCCCGTGTGTGGGTCACCGGTGCAACGGATCCGCTACGCCAGCACCGAGGCGAACTACTGCGCCCGCTGTCAGACCGGCGGGCGGCTGCTGGCTGACCGGGCGCTGTCGCGGCTCCTGAAGGAAGACTGGCCGCGGTCGCTGGAAGAAATGGAAGCGCGGGAGCGCGGCCCCTAGCTGCCCGGTTTGCGGTACGCCGGCACCTCGGTCAGCACTCGCCCGATGGTTACCAGGGTCGCCCCCTTCCACGCGGACGGGACGCCGCGGATGAAGGTGACGACCCCCGCGACGGGCGAGCGGACGTCGCCCGTGGCCCGCCCGAGGAGATCCGTGGTGTACCCCAACTTCGTTCCCTCGGCGACGTACATCCCCCGACCCACGGTTGCGAAGAACATCCCGGCCGAATCGGCGGCCAGCCGCGTGCTGGCGTCGAGCCAGACCGGCCGCTCCACGGGGCGCACGACTCGCTCGATCATGTGGAGCGACGCCAGCACGTTCAGCGTCCCGTCGATCAGGAGCTGGAGGTCTTCCTGTGCCACCGTGCCGCTGCGCCCCGCTTCGGCCACGAGCACCGTCTTCCCCAAGGACATGGCATAGCCGCCCAGGTTGCGCCGGCTCGCCGGGTCGCCCAGGTCGAAGTCGCGCACGATGATGTGATCGAGACCGAAGGCGAGCGCCAGCGTGCGGGACGCGGAGTCCTGGGCCGGCTGCCCGCTGCGGAACCAGTAGCTGTAGGGGCGGAGGTCCTCGTCCAGGTCGCCCCCGTGCAGGTCGACCACGACGTCGGCGGGCTTCACCACCTGCTCGGCCACCCTCGCCAGGACCCGCTGCGTCTGCGTGCCCGCCGGGTCGCCCGGGTATTGGGCGTTCATCCCTTTCCCGTCGACCGGGTTCACGTGCACGGTCATCTGGGTGAACGAGGCGACGTTGAGCAGCGGAGCGACGATCACGGTTCCCGAGATCGTCCGCGGATCGAGCTGCCCGATGAGCCGGGTGAGCGCCACGATGGACGTGTATTCCGTCCCGTGGCTGCCCGCCACCAGCGCGAGCACCGGGCCGGGGTGGGCGCCGTTGATGACGGCGACCGGGAGGTTGGTGGCCGAATCCACTCCCGCGGGGACGCGGAGGACGCCGTAGACGGTCTGCCCGCGCCGGGCTGCAGCGGTGCCGACGGTGACGGTCGCACCCACGTCCCGCTGCTGGGTGAAAGCGGGAGCGGCCGCGAACACGAGCGAGGCGGCGATGACGAACGATCGTGACATGAGACCCTCCCTCTCCCCCTCCGGGTGCTAGGGCCGCGGTCCCGCCGGCAGATGCTCCAGCAGGTAGCGCGTCAGCAGCGTGAACACGTGGAGCGTCGTCCCCGGTCCTTCGCAGATGCAGTGGCTGCGGTTGGGGTACTCCATGAAGTCCACCGGTTTGCCGAGCGCGATCAGCCGGTTGAGCAACCGCTCTGTGCCCTGGTAGTGCACGTTGTCGTCCCCCGAGCCGTGCACCACGAGCAGGCGGCCGCGCAGCCCCTCGGCGTGGTTGATCGCGGATGCCTCCCGGTAGCCGGCCGCGTTATCCTGGGGGAGCCCCATGTAGCGCTCCTGATAGATCGTGTCGTACAGTCGCTCGTCCGGCACCGGCGCCACGCTCATCCCCACCTGGTAGACACCCGGGTAGCGGAACAATGCCTGGAGCGTGCTCGAGCCGCCGCCGCTCCAGCCCCAGATCGCGACGCGCGTGGAGTCGAGATAGGGGCGCGTGCGCGCGAGCGCGCGTACCGCGTCGGCCTGCTCACGGCTCGAGAGCACGCCGATCTGCCCGTAGACCACCTTGCGCCAGGCGCGCCCTTTCGGCGCCGGTGTGCCGCGGTTGTCCACGCTGGCGACGATGTACCCCTGGTCGGCGATCAGGCGGTGCCACAGGATCCCCTGGCCGCCCCACGAGTCGACCACCGTCTGCCCCGCCGGCTCGCCGTATACGTGCATGAGCAGCGGGTAGGTCTTGGTCGAGTCGAAGTTCCGCGGCCGGATCATCCAGCCGTCGAGTGTCGCCCCATCCGGGGGGGGGAGCGTGATCTTGAAGAACTCGGTCTTCCGCGCGATCAGTGGGGCCACGGTCTCCTGGAGGGTGGCGTTTGCCGCGAGCGCGCGGACGACCTGGTGCGTCGGCAGCCGCACCAGGTTGGTGACGGGTGGCGTGTCGAAGGTCGAGTAGGTGTGGAAGGCCCAGTGCGCGTCGGGCGAAATGGTGTAGCGGTGGGTGCCGGGCTGGGTGGCGGGCGAGACCCGCTCCGCCTTGCCCGTCCCGTCGAGGCGGGTGCGGAAGAGGTAGTGCTGCGTCGCGTTGTCGGGCGAGGCGACGTAGTAGAGCCATCCCCCGGGCTCGTCCACCGCGGCGATGCCGATCACGTCGAAGGCGCCGGGCGTGACGGGCTGCACGGTCTTGCCGTCGCGCGAGACGAGGTAGACGTGGCGCCACCCGTCCCGCTCGCTCAGCCACAGGAATCGCCGGCCGCCCGCGAGCCACTGTACCTCGTCCACGACATCGAGCCAGGCGCTGTCCTGCTCGACGAGCACGGGGTGCACGGCGCCGGTCGCGGCGTCGGCGAGGAGGACGCGGTCGCTGTTCTGCAAGCGATTCATCCGCTGCAGCAGCAGCTCGTTCGGTCCGGCCCATTCCATCCGGGGCAGGTAGTTGTCTCGCGGGTCGTCCGGAACCTGGAGCCATTTGGTGGGCCCGCCGTCCGCGCTCACCACGCCGGCCGTCACGGCCGAGTTCGGCGTGCCCGTCTTGGGGTACTGGATCGGGATCGTGAAGGGATAGAGCGAGTCGGTGTCGTTGATGAGGGTGAAGGTCCGCACCCCCGTCATGTCGAAATGCCAGTAGGCGATCTTCGTCCCGTCGGGCGCCCAGCGGAAGCCGTCCCGCAGGTCGAACTCCTCTTCGTAGACCCAGTCGCTCATGCCGCTCACGTGCAGCGAGTCGGCGCCGGTCGTGAGCCGGGTGATCTTGCCGTCGGCGACGCGCTCAACGTACAGATCACCCCGGCGCACGTACGCCACGCGGTCTCCCTGCGGCGAGAACTTGGCGTACATGAGCGTCGCCTCTGGCGCATCAGGGCCGCCCAGCTTGTGCAGCGCCCAGCTGGCGCGGTTCAGCACCCAGTAGTCGCCGCGGGTGTTCTGGCGCCACACGCGGCGCGAGTTCGTGAGCAGCAGCAGCTGCGTCCCGTCCGGCGACCAGCCGTAGTCGTCGATGTCGAGCGGCTGCGAATCGCCGGCGGGGATGAGCCGTCGCGCCGACACGTACACGCTGCGGGCGCCCGTGGCGGTCTCGTAGCGCACGATGTCGCTCGCGCCGCGGAATGCGTCGGAGGGCTCCACGGTGGTGTAGGCCGCGCCGCTCTCGATCCAGCGGGCGGGGCCGAAGCGCTCGCTGGAGAAGTCGCGCGAGGCGTAGAGGCGCCGCAGCATCTCGGTCGCGCCGGCGGGGACCTGCGCGGGCAGCTCCGGGGGGGGGGCTTGGGCAGCGACGATCACGGCGAGGCACAGCGACAGGCGACGCATGGACTACTCCTGTTCCGCGAGCTCGCGGATCCAGATGTTCCGGAAGCGCGTCGGATTCTCGTGGTCCTGGAGGATGAGCGGCAGGCGGTCGGCGTGCGGCCGGTAGTGCGCGACGGCATTGTGCACGGTCCAGCCGGTGATTTCCGTGTTGTCCTGCACCAGCACGCCGTTGTGGAGAACGGTGACGCGCGCGGGCCGCACGACCGCGCCGTCCGGCCCGAACCGCGGGCGGTGGAATACGATGTCGTAGGTCTGCCATTGTCCCGGCGGCCGGCTGGCGTTCACGAGCGGCGGCGTCTGGCCGTACACCGCGCCCTGGTAGCCGTCGGCGTACGTGATGTTGTGCCAGCCGTCGAGGACCTGGATCTCGTAGTGGCTCATGAGGAATACGCCGCTGTTGCCCCGCTCCTGGCTGTCGCCGTGCGGTGGGTTGGGTGTCGCCCATTCGATGTGCAGCTGTACGTCCCCGAAGCCGCGGCGCGTCTGCATCGAGCCCGTGCCGGGCGCGACCTCTACGTAGCCGGCCCGCACGATCCACTTGGCCGGCGTGCTGTCCCGCATCTGCCACTGGGAGAGATCCGTGCCGTCGAACAGCACGATCGCGTCCGAGGGCGGCGGGACGGGCGGCCGCTCGGGACCGGGGTCCACGACGGGCGGCTTCGGCCGGTCCAGGGAGTTCGGCGGCCAGGCCTTGCCGCCCTGCGCCGCCGCGGCGACCGGTACGCCCGCGAGGGCGCACAGGACCAGGAGGGAACGGTTCATACCAGGCTCCTCAGGACGAACCACACGTTCGCCGGCCGCTCCGCGAGGCGGCGCATGTACCAGGCGAACCACGCGCGGCCGTAGCTGATCAGCACGCGCACCGGGACTCCCTCGGCCGCAAGGGCCCGCTGCGCTGCCGTGCGGATCCCGAACAGCATGTGCACCTCGAACGACCCGGGCGGCGCACGAAGCTCCGCCGCGCGCGCGCGGATGCGCCCGATGAGGCCAAGGTCGTGCGTGCCGAGCACCGGCCGCGTTCCCCGCTTCGTGTGCTCCAGCAGTGTCCCGGCGAGCTGGTAGTACTGCTCGTCCACGTCGTGCTTCCGCGGGAACGCGACGCTCGCCGGCTCGTTGTACGCGCCCTTCACCAGCCGGATCGTCGGGCCGAGCGGGAGCAGGGCCTCCAGGTCGGCGGGCGTGCGACGCAGGTAGGCTTGGAGGGCCACCCCGACGTTGTGCTGCTCCGCCCGCATCCGCTTGAAGGTGTCGAGGGTCACGTCGGTGTAGGTCGAATCTTCCATGTCGATCCACAGCGTCGCATGATGCTCGGCGGCGCGCGCTACCAGCGCGCGCAGCCGCGTCAGGCAGGCCGCGCGGTCGACGTCCAGCCCCAGCTGGGTCAGCTTCACCGAGATCTGGCTCGGCAGCCCGCGCGCCTGTACCTGGTCGAGCACGCCGAGGTAGTGGTCCCGCACGGCGTCCGCCTCGGCACGGCTCGTGATGTTTTCGCCCAGCTGGGTGAGGAGCGACCCGATGCCGCTCGTGCGGAGCCCGGCGGCTGCCGTCAGAGCGTCGGCGAGCTCCTCGCCCGGCATGAACCGGCGCACCGCCCGGCGGACGAATGTGCGGCGCCGCAGTTGCTCCGCCAGCCAGGCGCTGTGCGAGGCGCGCAGCAGCAGGCGCCGGGCGATGGACATGCGGCGTCTCCTACGGCTTCCAGGTGCCCTGCGCGACGGCCGGAACAAAGTTGTCCAGCCCCTGCGGCGGGAACGTAAGCGTCTTGCCCTGCTCGGCGCTCTGATAGGCGGTCATCAGGATCTGCACGACCTCGAGTCCATCGTTGAAGTCGAGTGCCGGCGGTTCCAGCCCGAGAAAGGCGCGGACGAAGTGCCTGTCCTCTGCCTCGTACCCGTAGGCCGCGGCCTCGTTCGCCACCACCGGCATCTGGCCCATCTCGGCGTTCTGCTTCTCGACCAGGTCCTCCCCTGCTTTCCCCTGCACCTCACGGCTGAAGAACAGCTTCAGGCCAGTGTCGAGGGTGTTCCAGGACATCGAGTACTCGGGGCCGAGGAGCTCGGCGGAGAGTCGCAGGCCCGCCCCCACGAAGCTCCAGGAGGTCGTCGCCTCGCCCAGTACACGGTGGCCGTCGTCGGTGGCGAACTCGATCATCACGCTGGCGAAGTCCTCGGCGGGCGACCTCGTGTAATCGACGCCGGGCCCCATCATCTGCCCGAGCTTCTTGGCGTAGGCCGGGCGGGTCCACTTGAGGCTCGCGATGTGGCCCGTGATCCGCGCCGGCCGCACCGACGACGTCGGCTTCCCCGGCTCGGTGAGGAGGTGCCGTACCACCAGCGCCGAGTGGCACATCATGTCGTTCAAGACGCCGCCGCCCTGCAGCTTCCCCTGCCAGAACCAGGGCATATGGGGACCGCTGTGCTCCTCGGCGGCGCGCGCCAGGTAGGGCCGCCCGGTGAGCTTCGCCCCGCGGGCCCAGATCAGGGTGCGCCCCGTCTCCACCTGGGGCGCGAACCGCTGATTCTCGAGGTACCCGTGGGCGAGGCCGGCCCGCGTGGTCAGCTCGAGCACCCGCTTGGCTTCGGCGACGTTGCGCGCGAGCGGCTTTTCGCACGCGACGCCCCTGAGCCCGGCCTTTCCCCGGGTCACGGCGTCGGTGATCTCCTCCACGTTCGTGACGCGGGCGTGGTTTGGACCGCACAGCCAGATAGCGTCGATGGCGGGGTCGGCAACCATGGCGGCGATCGAAGGGAACGCCCTCGCCTGGCCGACGTCGAGCCGGCGCGCCATGGCGGCGGCCTCGTCGGCCCGTGTGCGATTCGGGCTCCAGACGCCCCGCACGTCGGCGTCGCGGACGGCGACGAACGCCTGCAGGTGGAACCTGGCGTTGAAGCCGCTGCCGACGACGCCAACCCCTAGGCGCTTGTCACCCATCCCGCATCTCGCATCCCGTCTCCCGTCATTCGTAATGCACGCCGAGCTTGGCGAGCGCCTCTGGGGGACAGCCCTTCCACTCGGTGACGAACGTGTTGCCGATGTAGCGCAGGTCCTGAACGCCCATGCGGCTCGAGAAGAAGCCTGAGGCGGTGAAGTCGCGGAAGCTGTTGAAGAAGGCGACGCCGGCGGAGTGCTCGGGCTTCGCCCTCTTCGGCCAGGCGATGGCGTCGAGCACCGCGGCGCGCTCGACGGCGGTGCAGGCCACGAAGGTCTTGCCGTACCGGTCGTCGCAACTGCGGTCGAGCCAGCCCAACCCGCCGCGGATCGGCGTCTGCAGGTCCGGGTCGTCACCGAGCATGAAATCCATGAACTCGGGCACGCCGGCGTCGGTGGCGCTGCCGGAGCGCTCGTCCTGGGGGAGGATGATGTCCACCAGCAAACGCACCGTCTCCCACTCGTGCGCATTGAAGTTCTTGGGCTCGTACAACGTGCCGCGTGCGAGCGCTTCGCGCGCCAGCGCCGCCGCTTCTCGCACCGACTCGGGCGCCCAGCGGAAAGCGACGGCGAGCGGCGCCACGGCGATGATTTGAATTGCCTCACGACGATCGATCACACTCATACAGACCCTCTCTTCTCGGGACCGGCCGACCCTTGGCTCGGGCTCCACGACAACCACCCCCGACCCACCTGGGAGCCCTCGCTCCGGGTCAGCCGGTCCCTGCGAAGAGAGTCGCCCGCCTCCCATTCAGAGCGCTCCCTTCTTCATCTGATCCGCGATGTACTCGCTCGTCCGCATCGACAGCGCGAGGATCGTCCAGGTCGGGTTCTTGTCCGCCTGCGACACGAACGGTCCGCCGTCCGCCACGAACAGGTTCCTGCAGTCGTGCGCCTGGCACCAGCGGTTTGTCACCGACGTCTTGGGGTCGTCCCCCATGCGCGTACCGCCCAGCTCGTGGATGATGGTGCCCCCCGCCGCGATCCCGTAGCCCCGCTCGGCCGTGGGCATCGGGGAGAACACCTCGCCCCCCAGCTCGGCGACGAGCGCCCGGAACGTCTCCTGCATGTGCTTCACCTGCTTGTACTCGTGGTCCGTCCACTTCCAGTGGAAGCGCAGCACCGGTATGCCCCACTGGTCCACTGTGCGCGGGTCGAGCTCGCAATACGTGTCGTCGTTCGGGATCATCTCGCCGCGGCCCGAGAAGCCGATCGTGGCGCCGTAATAGCGGCGGTAGTCGTCCTTGAGCTGCTTGCCGTAGCCGCCGCCGGACGGATAGCGGTGGATTCCGCCCATGAAGCCGTACCCCGGCATGTGCGTCCCGCCCCAGATCTCGATGTGGTAGCCGCGCGGGAAGTCGAGGGTCTTGTTGTCGAGCCACCAAGGCATGTAGAGGTGCAGCCCACCCACGCCGTCGTGGTTGTGGGGCACGTGGTCCACCATCTTCGGGATGAAGCCCGAGACATCCGTGCCGGTCGTATCGGTGATGTATTTCCCCACCGTGCCGCTCGTGTTCGCCAGGCCGCTGGGGAACAAGGCAGACCGGGAGTTGAGCAGCAGCCGCGCGGATTCGCAGGCGCTCGCCGCCAGCACCACCACCTTGGCGCGCACGTGCTGGTCGGTCCCCGTGGTCTTGTCCACGTACGCGACGCCGCTGGCGCGGCCGCTCGGGTCCACCGTCACCTCGCGCGCCATCGCGTTGGTCACGAGGGTGAGCTTGCCGGTCGCCCGGGCCGGAGCGATGAGCACGTTCGTGGCCGTGAAATTCGCGTTCACCTTGCAGCCGCGATTGCACTGGCCGCAGTAGTGGCAGGCGGCCCGCCCGCTCAGCGGCCGCGTCAGGATCGAGAGCCGGGAAGGAATGCACGTGATGTGCAACCGATCGGCCGCCTGCTTCACCAGCAGCTCGTGACAGCGCGGCTTGGGCGGCGGCAGGAACACGCCGTTCGGCTCGTTGGGGAGGTTCTCCTTGCTCCCGAAGATCCCGATCAGCCGATCCACCTTGTCGTAATAGGGGGCGACGTCCTCGTAGGCGATCGGCCAGTCGTCGCCGAGGCCGTCCCGGCTCTTGCGCTTGAAGTCGTACGGCCCGAAGCGCAGGGAGATGCGGCCCCAGTGATTGGTGCGGCCCCCCACCATCCGGGCCCGCCACCAGCTGAATTCCGTGCCCGAGGCCCGGGTGTAGGGCTCGCCTGGGAGATCCCAGCCGCCGATGCAGGCGTCGAACTCCCCGAAGGGGCGCTCCCGCGTGGAGGAGCCGCGACGAGGCGACTCGTAAGGCCACGTCAGCATCGCCGAGTCGGTGGTGTTGTCCCAGGGCCGGCCGGCCTCGAGCACGATCACGTCCGCGCCGGCCTGCGTGAGCGCGTACGCCGCCATGCCGCCGCCGGCCCCCGAGCCGATGATGCAGACGTCATAAGTCTTCTGGGCAGGGAGAGTGTGCATGGAGCGGGAAGCTACGTTCAGGCGGGGCCGGCGGCAAACGCGGTCTCGCCCCTCCTCGTTCAACACCGCTACCGGATCCACGCGCGTCGCACGACGGGCAGGTACGTACGCCGGGTGTTGACATGCCCTCACGTTGTGCGTATGTATTCCGTCACAATCGTCGGCCCGTGGTGATTTGCCGCGTATTGCAGCCACGTTAAACAACTCGCTAAAAAGCGCACGCCTGCGGCAGCCTTGCAGGCGTTTGTGCTTTCCGGAGCCGCGCATGTCCGCACCGAAGGTCACCGTCGCCACCCTCGCCGCCCTGAAGCGCCGCGGCGAGAAAGCGGTGTTCGTCACCGCCTACGACTACGCCACCGCCACCTTCGCTGAGCGCGCCGGCGTCGACATGCTCCTGATCGGCGACTCGGCAGCGATGACGATGCTGGGGCTGCCGAGCACCCTCGGCGTGGGAATGGAGGAGATGTGCGTGTTTGTGCGCGCCGTGTGCCGCGCCGCGCGGCGGGCGTTCGTGGTCGGGGACCTGCCGTTCCTCTCCTACCAGCCGTCGGACGAAGAGGCGATCCGCAACGCCGGCCGTTTCGTGGCGTTGGGCTGCGACGCCGTGAAATGCGAGGGAGGCGCGCGGGTCGCCGCGCGCGTGCGGGCGATGGTGGACGCGGGGATCGCGGTGATGGGCCACCTGGGGCTCACGCCGCAGAGCTTGGGCCAGCTGGGCGGCTACCGTGTGCAGGGAAAGTCCCGGGCCGCCGTCGAGCGACTTGCCGAGGACGCACTGGCCCTGCGGGACGCGGGCGCCTTCGCCGTGCTGCTCGAGGCCGTACCGGCGGAGGCCGCCGCGTACGTCCGCGAGCGGGTGGACCTGTTGGTGTACGGCATCGGCGCCGGGCCGCACGTGGACGGCCAGCTGGTGATCTCACACGACATTCTGGGGAATTTCGTCGGGGACATCGCACCGCGGTTCGTGCGCCGCTACGCGCAGATCGGCGCCGAGATCGAGCGCGCGTTCGGCGACTACGCCGCCGACGTCCGCGCCGGGCGGTTCCCCGGTCCGGAGCATTGCTATCCGATCGACCCTGAGCAGGAGGCCCAGATCCGCGAGGCTCGGCTGCGCCTGGCGCAAACGGTCGAGGCCACCCGGTGACGACGACGCTCACGACGCTGCGCCCGCGCCCGCAGGTGTGCCGCGCGTGCGGCGTCCGGCACGAGCCCTCGCCGGCCGCCGTCTGCGAGCAGTGCCTGGGACCGCTCGATCCGGTGCTCGATCCCGGCCGCCGGCTCCCGACGGCGGGGGAGATCGCCGCGCGAGCGCCGTCCCTGTGGCGCTACCGCGAGTGGCTGCCGTTCGACGGCGAGCCCACGCTGTCGCTGGACACCGGGTGGACGCCGCTCGTCGCGGCACCCCGGCTCGCGGCACGACTCGGCGTGGCGCGGGCGTGGGTGAAGAACGACGCCGTGTCTCACCCGACGCTCTCGTTCAAGGATCGCGTGGTCGCGACCGCCATCAACGCGGCAGCGGCGTTCGGGCTGGACACGATCGGCTGCGCCTCGACTGGCAATCTGGCCAACGCCGTCGCGGCTCAGGCGGCCCGCGCGGGGCTCGCGGCCTGGATCTTCGTTCCCGACGATCTGGAGACGGGGAAGATCGTCGGCACCGCCGTCTACGGCGCGCGGCTGGTGCGCGTGCGCGGGCATTACGACGACGTGAACCGGCTGTGCGCGCAGGTCGCCGACCAGTTCGGCTGGGGCATCGTGAACGTCAACCTGCGCGGCTACTACGGCGAGGGCTCGAAGACGCTGGCCTTCGAGATCGCCGAGCAGCTGGAGTGGCGGCTTCCCACCGCGGTCGTCGCGCCGATGGCCGGCGGCTCGCTCGTCACCAAACTGCGCAAGGGATTCCGCGAGTTCGTGGAGGCGGGCCTCGTGTCCGGTGCGCCGCCGCGGATCTACGGCACCCAAGCCGACGGCTGCGCGCCGATCGTCCGGCTCGTGCGCGAGGGCGCCGACGCCATCGTCCCCGTCGTGCCGAAGACCATCGCGCGCTCGATCGCCATCGGGAATCCGGCGGACGGGCTGTTCGCCAAGCGCGCCATTCTCGAGTCGGGTGGGTGGGCGGCGGCGGTGCCGGACGACAGCATCGTCGCCGGCATCCAGCTGCTCGCCGAGGAGACTGGCATCTTCACGGAAACCGCGGGCGGCGTGACGGTGGCCGGTGCGCTCGCGCTCGCGGGCGAAGGCCGCTTCCTACCTGAAGACGAGGTCGTGCTGTGCATCACGGGCAACGGGCTCAAGACGGTGGAGGCCGTGGCGCCCGTGCTGGCCGCGGCTCCGGTGATCGCGCCGCGTCTCGCCGAGGTGTGCGCGCTGGTGGAAGGCCCATGACGACCCGACGCGCGAGCGTCCGCGTGCCCGCGTCGACCAGCAACCTGGGCGCGGGATTCGATTGCGTCGGGCTGGCGGTGGACCGCTGGCTCACCGCGTCGGTCACCGTGCCGCCGGGTCGAGAATCCATCGTCATCAATCGCGCCGGCCGGCTCGCGACGGTGACGCTGCCGCCGGAACAGGACCTGCTCTATCGCGGCTTCCGCGCCGCGATACAGGCCGCGAGGTTTGCGTGGGCCGGCGATCTCACCATCGACGCCGTTTCCGAGATCCCGGTGGGCTACGGGCTCGGCTCCTCGGCCGCGGCCGTGGTAGCGGGCGCGTTGCTCGCTGACGCGGCCCTCGAGCTGGGCCTGCCGCGGGAGCGGATCGTGGAGATCGCCGCGGGCATCGACGGGCACCCCGACAACGTCGCGCCGGCGGTGTACGGTGGCGCCGCCCTCACCGTGCGGACGGCAGGCGGCCTCCACGTGACTCCGCTCACCGTCGCGCCGGAGCTCGAGTTCCTGATCGTGGTGCCGCCGTTTCCGTCCGACACGAAATCCGCCCGGGCCGCGCTGCCTGCCGTCGTGCCGTTCGGCGATGCGGCGCTCGCGGCAAGCCGCGCGGCGGCGCTGGTGCAGGGGCTCGCGACCGGCGACGGCGCGCTGCTCGCCGCTGCGCTCGACGACGTGCTGCACGTGCCCTACCGCCGGGCGGGCGTACCCGGCTACGACGACGTCGTCCGCGCCGCGCGGGCGGCGGGCGCATACGGCGCGACGCTCTCCGGCGCCGGCTCCGGCGTGCTCGCGATCGCGCCTCGCGCCGCCGCCGAGCAGGTGGGGCTGGCGCTGCTCGCCGCCTGGCGCGCCGCCGGCGTCACGGCGGAGCTGCTGCGCTTTCCCCGACCCGCCGGCGGGGCCGCCGTCATTCACACACCACGCGCCACGCACCCTGCACCACTGGAGACCACATGAGTGCCACGCTACAACTCCCCGCCGTGCTTGCGAAGCTCGCGGACGGACGGCGCACCCTGGAGGTGCAGGGCACGACCCTCGGCGACGTCGTCGCCGACGTCGCGCGGCGCTATCCCGGCCTCGCGCCGCGCCTGCGCGACGAGACCGGCCGGCCCTATCCGTTCGTCACCTTCTACGTGAACGACGATGACGCCCGCTTCAAAGGGGGCTTCGCGGCGAGCGTCCGGGACGGCGACGAGATCATCGTCGTGCCGGCGATCGCGGGGGGCTGAAGCGTGGCATTCGTCGAGATCACGCCGCAGGAGCTCCAGGCGCGGCTCGCAGGCGGGGAGGCGCTGCAGCTGATTGACGTGCGCGAGCGATTCGAATGGGATGTCGCCCGGCTCCCCGGCGCGCGGCTGGTTCCGTTCGTCACGCTGCCGGAGGCTCTGCAGACCCTCGATCGCGAGCGCCCAGTGGTCGTCTACTGCAAAGGCGGCGCGCGCGGTCGCGTCGCGGCGTCCTACCTCGCCGACGCGGGATTCCGGCGCGTCGCGAACCTCGCAGGCGGGATCCTGCGGTGGCGCGCGGAGGTGGACCCGAGTCTGGCGGCGGACTGAGCCGGCAGTAGCGCGTCGCGCCACGCCCCCCCATCCTAGAGGCTCAGTCCCTCGGAGAGGTGGCCTGCCCCGTGCGCATCCTCACCCGGCGTGAGTTCGTCCGCCGCACGACCGCCCTCGGCGCCGGGATGGCCGTTCCCGGCCTGCTCCGTGAATCGTGGAGCCGCCGCGATGGCGCCGACCTGTCGCTCGGCAACGACGCCCTCGCCGCCACCTGGACCGTGACGGACGGCTCGCTCCGGGCGGTCAGCGTAGTGGACAAGCTCGCCGGCCGGACGCTGTCTCTCCCGCCCGACGCGTTCGCCCTCGCGTTTCCAGACGGCTCCGGGCTCGGCAGCGCCGCTTTTCGGGTGCAGGGGGCGCCGCGAGTCGAGCGGCTCACCGGAACTCCGAGCGCGGCCCGATTCGCCGAGCGGCAGGGCGGCCGGCAGATCACCGTCGAGCTCGCTGACCCGGCGGGCCGCCTGCGCGCCACCTGGCGTGCCATTCTGCGCGACGACTCGCACTACCTCCGTCAGGAGGTCACGATCAGGAGCGCCGAGGCGGAGGTGCCCGTCAAGGAAATTCGGATGCTCGACCTCGAGCTGCCGGGCGCGGTTGTCTCGGGGAGCGTGCGTGGGTCGCCCGTCGTGGCCGGCACTCTCTTCCTCGGCCTCGAGCATCCGCTCGCCGATAGCAGCGTCGCAGGAACGCGGGTGCGTTGCGCCCTCGTGCGCGAGCTGCCGCTCCGGCCCGGCGCGCCGCTCACCTGCTCGTCGGTGATCGGGGTGACTGCGCCATTTGGAAACCAGCTGCGCCGGAGCTTCCTCGAATACGTCGAGCGTGAGCGGGCGCATCCGTACCGGCCGTTCCTGCATTACAACTCGTGGTACGACATCGGGTACTTCAGCAAATACGACGAAGCCGCCGCGCTCGCGGTCATTGAGGCCTTCGGCGCTGAGCTGCACGCCAAGCGCGGCGTGACGCTCGACTCGTTCCTGTTCGACGACGGCTGGGACGATCCCCAGACGCTGTGGCACTTCCACGCCGGCTTCCCCCGCGGCTTCGCGCCGCTGCGCGAGGCGGCGGCCCGCTCCGGGGGGGGGCGGGGTGGCGCGGGGATCGGCGTGTGGCTGTCGCCCTGGGGCGGCTACGGCCAGCCGCGGCAGGAGCGCTTGGCCAGCGGTCGCGCGCAGGGCTTCGAGACGAACGAGGGCGGATTCGCGCTTTCGGGGCCGAAGTATTACCAGCGCTTCCGCGAGACGTGCCTCGACATGATCCGCACCTACGGGGTGAACCAGTTCAAGTTCGACGGCACGGGCAACGTGGCGCACGTGATCGCCGGCAGCGCCTTCGACAGCGATTTCGACGCCATGATCGCGCTGATCGGCGAGCTCCGCGCCGAGCAGCCGGACGTATTCGTGAACTTGACGACCGGTACCTATCCCTCGCCGTTCTTCCTGCGGTACGCCGACTCGATCTGGCGGGGCGGGGAAGACCACGACTTCGCCGGCGTCGGCTCGGACCGGCAGCGCTGGATCACCTACCGCGACGCCGACACCTACCAGGGGATCGTGAAGAAGGGGCCGCTCTTTCCGCTCAACTCGCTCATGCTCCATGGGCTGATCTATGCCCGCCACGCTAACCGCCTCGACACGGACCCGCAGCACGACTTTACCTCCGAGATCCACGCCTACTTCGGCACGGGTACGCAGCTCCAGGAGATGTACGTCACGCCGTCGCTGCTTTCGAGCGGCGACTGGGACACGCTGGCCGAGTCGGCGCGCTGGGCGCGGCGCAACGCGGCTGTGCTCGCGGACACGCATTGGATCGGAGGCGACCCCGCGCAGCTCGAGGTTTACGGCCACGCCTCCTGGAAGAGCGGCCGCGGCATTCTGGTGCTCCGCAATCCCAAGGACACCCCGCAGTCCATCGCCCTCGACGTGGGGAGCGCATTCGAGCTGCCCGAACGGGCGCAGCAGCACTACCACGCGCGCAGCCCCTGGCAGGCCGATCGCGGCGCGCCGGTGCTCGATCTGCACGCGGGCCAGCCGCAGCAGGTCGCGCTGCGGCCGTTCGAGGTCCTGACGCTCGACGTCCGGCCCTGATTGCACGCGCTCGCGCTCGGCCTGTTGCTCGCGGCGGCGTGCCTGCACGTCGCCTGGAACCTGCTGCTCAAGAGCGCGACGGCCCGGGACGTCGTCACGTGGTGGGCGCTGGTCGCGGGGTCCGTGCTGTTTATTCCCGTGCTCCTCGCGGCGGAGCCGCTCCCCGCTTCGGTGTGGCGGCTGGCGGTGGTGAGCGCGGCCGTGGAGGCGATCTATTATGTCCTGCTGGCGTACGCCTACAGCCAGGCGGACTTCTCACAGGTCTACCCGATGGCCCGCGGAGCCGCGCCGGTGCTGCTCGCGGTCTGGTCGGCGCTGCTGTTGCGGGAGTACCCATCGCCCAGGGGCGCCGCCGGGATCGCCGGAATCGTGCTGGGACTCGTAGTCATCGGCACATCGGCTGACCCCGGGGCGATGCCCCGGGGTGAACGGAACTCCTCTAGAAGCCCTTTCACCCCGGGCCGACGCCCCGGGGTCAGCCGAGGGCCCGGGATTCTCGCCGCGCTGGGCGTGGCGCTGTGCACGTCGGTGTATTCACTGATCGACGGGATCGCCGTGCGGCGCGCGGCGCCAGCGCCATACCAGGTGGCGGTGCTCGGTCTCAGCGGGCTGTTGCTCGCCCCACGGGCGCTGCGGCGATACCGGCCCGCCATGCTGCTCGCCGAAGGCCTGCGGCAATGGCCCCGGATCGTGGCGGCGGGTGGCTTGATGATGCTCGGCTACACGTTGGTGCTGCGGGCCTATCAGATCGAACGCCTCGCCTACGCGGGCGCGGTGCGCGAGGTGAGCGTCGTCCTCGCGGCACTGGTCGGCTGGCTGTGGCTGGGGGAGTCCTTTGGCCCGCGACGGCTCGCTGGCGCCTTAGCGGTGTTCCTCGGCATACTCATACTCGCCCTGTTCGGCTGAGGTGTTCCGAAATGCGTGACTTCCGTCTCCTCCTCGTGCTGGCCGCCGTCGGCGCGTCTACCCTGCGCGCACAGTCCACCCGCACTCTGATTCCCGTACCCGCCGCGCTCGAGTGGCGGAGCGGCCGTCTCGCGCTCGACACCACGTTCACGGTGGCGGTTCGCGGCTTCGCCGACGCCCGCCTGCGGCGCGCCGTGGACCGTACGCTCCGGCGGCTCGAAGGCCGAACGGGGCTGACGTTCTCCCGCCCCCCCGCGGCCGATTCCACTACGGCGACGCTCGTGGTCCATGCCGACGGTCCCGGCATGGCTGTGCAGGGAATAGCGGAAGACGAGTCGTATATGCTCGCCGTCAACGAGGGGCGGGCGGACCTCCACGCTCCCACGGTCGTGGGGGTGATCCGCGGCCTCGAGACGCTGCTCCAGCTCGTCGCGGCCGACAGCGCTGGGCCGTATCTGCCGGCCGTGACGATCGAGGACCATCCGCGGTTTCGGTGGCGCGGGCTGCTGATCGACGTGTGCCGCCACTGGGAGCCGGTCGCGGTGATCGAGCGCACCCTCGACGCCATGGCCACCGTGAAGCTCAACGTGCTGCATTGGCATCTCAGCGAGGACCAGGGCTTCCGCGTGGAGAGCCGCCGCTATCCGCGGCTCCAGGGGCTGGGCTCGGACGGGCTGTATTACACGCAGGCGCAGATCCGCGAAGTGACTGCCTACGCGCGCGACCGCGGCATCCGCGTCGTGCCGGAGTTCGACATGCCGGCGCACTCCACCAGCTGGTTCGTGGGCTACCCGCAGTACGCCGCCGCGCCCGGGCCCTATCAGATCGAGCGCGCCTTCGGCGTGCTCGATGCCGTGTTCGATCCCACGCGCGAGGAGGTCTATGCATTCATCGACGGCTTCATTGGCGAAATGGCGGCCCTGTTCCCCGACGCCTACTTCCATATCGGGGGGGACGAGGCGAACGGCAAGCAGTGGAACGCCAACCGGCGCATCCAAACCTTCATGCGGGCCCATGGCCTGAAGGACAACGAGGCGTTGCAAGCGTACTTCAACCGGCGGCTCCAGCGAATTCTCGCCAGGCACGGCAAACGCATGGAGGGCTGGGACGAGATCCTCCACCCCGACCTGCCCAAGAGCGTGGTCGTGCAGTCGTGGCGCGGACCGGAGTCGCTCGGCGAAAGCGCGCGGCAGGGATTCCTGGGCATCCTATCGGCGGGCTACTACCTCGACGCCATGGCGCCGGCCGAGAACCACTACGGTGTCGATCCGCTTCCGGACAGCGCCGGGCTCACGCCCGAGCAGGCGCAGCGCATCCTCGGCGGGGAGATCTGCATGTGGGGCGAGATCGTCACCCCCGAAACGATCGACTCCCGCATCTGGCCGCGCGCCGCCGCAGTCGCCGAGCGACTGTGGTCGCCGCGTACCGTCACGGACGTGGCGGATCTGTACCGCCGGCTCCGTGTGCTCTCCGCGCGACTCGAGGAGCTCGGTATCTCGACCGAGACCCACACTGAGCGGATGTTGCAGCGCATCGCGCCAGGGGTGGACCTCGCCCCGCTGCGCACGCTGCTCGCCGCGGTCGAGCCGGTGAACCTGGGCGGGCGCATGAGCG
>QHUY01000061.1:0-19637 GCA_003223415.1 Gemmatimonadota bacterium | reverse complement strand
GGGGGGGGGGGGGGGGGGGGGGGGGGGGGGGGGACGCGACGCGGGTCACGGCCGCCCGCGAGCGGCTCTCCCGAACCTTTCAAGCCTGGCGCGACGCCGCGCCCGCCGTCGCGGCGATCGCCGATCACTCGGCGCCGGCGCGCGAGGGCATCCCGCTCGCTCTGGAGCTCGCCGACCTCGGCGCGGCCGGCCAGGAAGCGTTGTCCTACTTGGCCGCCGCGACGCCGGCGCCTCAGGCCTGGCGCGACGACCGCGCCGCCCTGCTCGAGCGCTTGGAGCGGCCTCAGGCGCACCTGCGGCTTGCGGTGCTGCCGGCGATGCGGGAGTTGATTCAGGCGGCGGGGGGGGGACGATGAACGTTGTCCCCCCGGGCCATCGGCCCGGGGTCAGCCGAGCTCACGTAGGCACGCGATCCGGATGGCGCCGGTGCTGGCTCACGACATACGCGCAGGCTGCGGACACGTGCTCCCGCGAAAGCGACTCTATGAAATATCCCCTCGCCCACTGAAAGACTTGACCGCGCATCAGGTTGATTCGTCGGGCTGACTCGGACTTCACGTGTCGGACGAATGGCGAGACAGCCGAGTCTGGCCGGAAGCTTGCCACGACATGCACATGATCACTCAAGACTGCCACCGCGTGCAGATGGACAAGAGACTGGGAGGCCGCCTGCCTCAGCACCTCGATGACCTGTTCGGCGTCCACCCGCCCCATACATCGTGCCCGCAATCGGGTGTGCCACGTAAGATGGGTGTAGATGCCGTAGGCTTTGTGTGCCACTGTATCTCGGCTGACCCCGGGGCGGCGCCCCGGGGTGAATGGAGGTGAATGGAGGGGATCGTAATGACGAAGTCGCCTAGCCGACTGACCAGAGAAGCGCCGCTTGGTACGAAATCACTCACCCTGGGCTGACCCCGGGGCGGCGCCTCACATGCTCACCTGCCCCAGCCCCGGCCCCGCCCCCGTGACGAAGAACTCAGCCCGTAGTGCAACGGTCGGGAAGTCCTGCCCGTAGACCTCCGCCCACCGCACGCGGAACTCCGGCGCCTCTTCCTCCCGCACCAGCGCCCACACGCTCCCACCGAACCCTGCGCCGAACGCGGAGGCGGCCGCAGCGCCCAGCTCGCGCGCGCGCCGCGCCAGGCCGATCGTCTCCGGGATCTGATTCTCCAGGCACCCCTCGGCCAGCTTCTGGGAACGGTCAACAAGAGGGCCAAGTGCAGCGACGTCGCCCCGCGCCAGGACCTCGGCGGCCGCGGGAATGATCTCCGTGCTCTCGGCGAGAAACTGTTCGAGTCGCAGGCGCAGGGCCCCCGAGACCAGCAGGCGCATCCGGTCCGCCGCGTCCGGCGCAGAGGCGAGCGCGGCGGCGAGCGAGGGATCGGCCCGCGCGGTCGCGCGGCGCCACGCCACGAGGATCGCGGCGGCCTGAGCGGCGGCGCGGTTGTAGCCCTCCCGTGCCGCGCCCGTCTTGTCCGCCGCCACGCCGCTGACGGCGATGACGAGCCGCCAGCCCGCGGGGAAGGGCACGTCCCGCTCGTGCCGCACCGGACAGAACGCGTACTGGCGCAGCATGCCGCTCTGGCTGCAGAGTATCGCAGTATGGTCCTCACTGCCGCCGAAGGTGCCGACGCCGCCGTCGCCCGGGAGCGTGCCGAACGTCTGGCCGTTCTCGACGCTGCCCAAGTAACCGGCGAGGTCTTCCGGGCGGCGGATGTTCGCGAGGTACTCCGGGCGTCGCTCTAGTGCGTTGACGTCGGCAAGCGCCGTGAACACGGCAACGACGAGCGCGCTCGAGCTGCTCATCCCAGCGGCGCGCGGCAGGTCGCTCGCGAAGGCGAGGTCGGCGCCGCGCAGCGCCGGCGGGCCGGGAAAGTTGCGTGCGATCCGGCGCGCCACGGTCAAGGGGTAGGTGCTCCAGTGACCGGGGCGCGGCGCGAGGTCCGTGCGGAGCTCGAGTTCCATCTGCTCCCCCGATCGGGCATCCACGATTCGCACCCATCCGTCGGCGCGCGGCGCGGCGACCAGCCGGATGCCGCGCTCCACCGCGCACAGCAAGCTGCGGCCGCCGGCGTAATCGGTGTGCTTCCCCAGGAACTCGATGCGTCCGGGCACGTAGCAGCCGCGGGTCCCCGCCGCCGGGCCGCCGAGCTGCTGCAGCGCCGCGTGGGCGCGCTCGAGCAGGTCGGCCGCGCCGGGCGGCGCCGGGTTCAGAGACGCACCTCGACGCCGGCGAGCCACTTCGCTACCGTCGCGACGTCGGCCCGGCTGGTTAGGTCGAGGACGGGGCTGCGCAGCGGCAGGACGCTGAACCGCTCGCCCTGCGTCAGGGCGTGCCGGACTGCGGCCGGAAGCTCACGCTCGCCCCCGGCCGAGGGCGGGACGGCGCGGCAGGCTTGGAAGATCAGGGGCGTGAACATCCAGCAGTTCACGCTGACGTACTCATCGTCGTCCGGGCGGCCCCCCCTGTCGTCCCCCGCGCGCTCTTCCAGACCCGCGAGCCACTGGTCCGGCGTCTGATGCACCACCGGCCAGCGGGCGACGCGCGCGGCGGGAATGTTCCCTTCGTCCACCAGGACCGCGGCGGAGAATGCGGCGAGACCCGCGCCGTCCAGGAGCCGGAGCGCGTGGACCGCCTCCACCGGGTAGAGATTGTCGGAGTTGATCACCAGGAAGCGCTCGCCGCCCACGAATCCTTCAGCCGCGACAACGGCGTCCGCGGTGCCGGTGGGCTGCGGTTGCACCGCGAACGTGATGCGCAGCCGCTTCGTCCTACCCTCCCCCCCCACCGCGGTGTAGTACGCCCGCACCGCGTCGTGCTCCGGGCCGATGACGAGGCACACCTCGCGGTACCCCGCGTCGGCGAGGGCGCTCAAGCTGTAATCGAGGAACGGCCGGCCGACGGGGATCATCGCCTTCACCCCCGTCTCCGCGACGGCGGCCTGGCGGGCGTCGAGGACCGCGGTGGGATCGGAGCGGCGCATCCGCGTGCCGAGGCCGCGCGCGAGGATCACGGCCTTGGTGGCGGGACTGCTCGGCATCGCCGGTCGGTCAGGAGTCCGCCGCGCCCGACCAGAGGCGCGGCAGCAGGCGCACGAGACCGATCGTGCTGAGGAGGAAGAGGGCCAGAAAGATGGTTCCTTGCATCATGCGCCCGTAAATGAAGCTCCCCGCGCCGAACAAACCCGAGTAGACGAATACGCACCCCAGCACCCAGCCCAGCAGGGCGAGCGGGAGACTATCGGGTGTGGGGCCGACACCGGCCTCGGTGCGCACGGGACCCCAGCCGGGACCGGCGGGCCGGACGAGCCGGTAGAAGGCCAGGAGCGTGCTCCGATCCGTCGGCCGGGTGAGATAGGTGGCGGTCACCCACACGACCGTGGTCGTGGCCACGGTGACCACCAGCGACACGTGCGCCGGAACGTGGTGGCCGGCCTTGCCGGCGATGAAGAATGCCACGGCCACCACGAACGAGCTCACCATGGCGGCCACTTCGCTCCAGGCGTTGATGCGCCACCAGAACCAGCGCAGCAGGTAGATCAGGCCGGTGCCGGCGCCGACGGACAAAATCAGGTCGAAGCTCGCCTTCGCGGTGTCCAGGGCGAAGGTGAGCAGGGCGGCGCACACCATCAGCAGGGCCGTCGTGACGCGGCCGACGAACACGTAATGCCGCTCGCTCGCCCCGCGGTTCAGGAACCGCCGGTAGAAGTCGTGCACGAGGTACGACGTGCCCCAGTTGAGGTGCGTCTCGATGGTCGAGCGGTAGGACGCAAGCATGCCGGCGATCATCAACCCCAGGAAGCCGGCCGGCAGAAAGCGCAGCATCGCCGGGTAGGCCATGTCGTTGCCGATGAGTTTCGGGTCCACGTATGGGAACGCCAGGTGGATGTCCGCCAGGTGCGGGAAGATGAGCAGCGACGAGAGCGCCACGATGATCCACGGCCACGGGCGCAGGGCGTAGTGCATGGCGTTGAAGAACAGCGTCCCCGTGAGCGCGTCCTTCTCGGTGCGCGAGGCGAGCATCCGCTGGGCGATGTAGCTCCCTCCGCCGGGCTCCGCGCCGGGATACCACACTGACCACCACTGGATGGTGATCGGGATGATGATGACGGACAGCGCCACGCTCCAGTTGCCGAAGTCCGGCAGGAGGTTGAGGGTCTTCGGGTCGATCTGGCGGAACAGGCCGGCGAGCCCGCCCACCTGCGGCTGCTTCACCGCGAAATAGGCCACCGCGAACGTCGCGGTCATCGTGATGGTGAACTGGATCGAGTCCGTCACCAGCACGCCCCACAGCCCTGACACCGACGCGAAGAAGATGGTGATGGTCGAGCAGAGGAGGAGGGTCTGCCACATCGGCCACCCGAGCACGATGTTGGCGATCTTCGCCGCCGCCAGATTCACGGTGGCCATGATGACGCAGTTGAAGAACAAGCCGAGATAGACGGCGCGGAAGCCGCGCACGAACGTCGCCGCCTTCCCGGCGTAGCGGAGCTCGTAGAACTCGAGGTCGGTGAGGACGCGGGAGCGCCGCCACATCCGCGCGTAGAAAAACACCGTCAGCATTCCCGTCAGCAGGAACGACCACCACAGCCAGTTGTCCGAGACGCCCTTCTCGCGGACCATGTTGGTCACGAGGTTCGGCGTGTCGGTGCTGAACGTCGTCGCGACCATCGAGACGCCGACGAGCCACCAGGGGGCGGCCCGACCGGACGTGAAGAACTCGGTGGTGCTCGAGCTGGCGCGCTTGTAGAAGAAGATGGCCGGCAGGAACGAGATCACGACGGATGCGGCGATGATGCCCAGGTCCAAGGAGGTCAGATGCATCGAAGCTCCGCCGGAGGGGGAGGGGGGGGGGGGCTAGACGGTGCACACCGCCGCCGCTTCGCGCAGCGCGGTGAGGGGATCGCGGGTGGGCTCGAACTCGTGAGCGACGTAGCCGCCGAACCCTGCATCGGCGATCGCCCGGGCGATGCCCCGATAGTTCAGCTCCTGGGTGTCGTCGAGCTCGTGCCGGCCCGGCACGCCGCCCGTGTGGAAGTGCGCGATGTGGCCCAGGTGCGCGCGGACGGTGCGGATCACGTCCCCTTCCATGATCTGCATGTGGTAGATGTCGTACAGCAGCTTCACGCGCGGGGAGCCCACGGCCTGCACCACCCGGACACCGAACGCGGTCCGGTCCCCCTGGTAATCGGCGTGGTCCACCTTGCTGTTCAGCAGCTCCAGGCAGATGGTGACGCCCTGCTCCTCGGCGAGCGCCTTGACCCGGGTCAGGCCGGCCACGCACGCGTCGATCGCTGCGGCGTCGCTCCTGCCGCGGCGGTTGCCGAACATCGCGATCACGTTCGGGACGCCCGCCTTGGCGGCGGCAGGGAGAGCAGCCTCGAGCTCGCGCAGCAGCATGGCGTGGTTGGCCGGGTCGTTGAAGCCGGTGGCGATGAAGCCGCGGCGGTCTACCGAAGGGGGGTAGCCCATCGAGCACACCAGCCCGAACTCGCGCACCCGCTCCCAGTCGTCGCGGTACAGCAGGTCGATGCCTGTGAGGCCCATCCCGACGGCGGCGCGGCAGAGGTCGGGCAGGGGGATGGCGCTGAACGGCCAGCGGCAGACGGACTGCTTCAGGCGGCCGGGACCGGAGGGGCGGGGCGACGGGGCCTCCTGGCGGAGCACCAGGGGGTCGCCGAGGGCCAGGGCGCCGAGCGCGGGGGGGGGGGGGGGGGGGGGGGGGGGGGGGGGGTCACGCCCTATTCTGCCTGAAGATCTTCTCGCCGTCAAAGCGGCCGTTCTCGATGAAGACCTCGGAGATCGCCCGACCGCGGGTGATGCTGCCGGCCATGGAGACCCCCGGGACGTTGGTCTCGAGCGTGTCCGGGTCGCACGCTGGCCGCAGTGTCTTCGCATCCAGCCGGATGCCTAAGCGCCGGAACAGGTCGAAGTCGGGATGGTAGCCCGTGAGGGCATACACCCGATCGGCGGGCAGCGCTTCCTCCTTCCGGCCGCGGGTGATGCGCACGTGGTCCGGTTCGATGCGCCCCACCTGCGCTTCGAAGCGCGCGGCGATCTCGCCCGCCTTGATCCGGTTCTCGATGTCGGGCTTGACCCAGTACTTCACCGTCTCGCCCAGCTGGGCGCGGCGGTGTACGAGCGTGACGCGCGCGCCGGCGCGGAACAGCTCGAGCGCCGCCTCGGCGGCCGAGTTCTTCCCGCCGATCACCACGACGTCGCGGCCGCTGCTGAAGTGCGGGTCGTCGAAGTAGTGGCTCACATGAGGCAGGTCTTCGCCCGGCACGCCGAGCAGGTTGGGGTGGTCGAAGTAGCCGGTGGCGAGGACGAGACGACGGCAACGCACCTGCTCCGCCCCCCCCCCTCGTGCGGTGGCAAGCTCGGCCACGATGACGCTGTCCTCCCGATGGGCCCCAACCAGCCGGGTGTACGTCCGGACCCGCAGCTCCTCCGTGCGCACGACGCCGCGGTAATACTTCAAGGCTTCCTCTCGGGTCGGCTTCTGGCCGGCGCAGGCGAGGGGGTGGCTCCCGATCTCCAGCCGTTCGGGGGTGGTGAAGAATGTCATCCCGATCGGGTAGCGGGCGATGGAGTTGACCAGCGCCCCGCCGTCCGCGACCAGGGACCCGAGCCCGCGACGGCGGGCGGAGATGGCGCAGGCGAGCCCGATCGGCCCCGCGCCCGCGATGAGGACGTCCTCGGTCGGTAGCTCACGCATGGCCGCCGGAACCTATCGGGAAAGCCCCCGCCGGTACAGGCGTTGCGCCCAGGCCGTTGACCCCCTTCGCCCCCCGTTTATCTTCCCACCCGCCGCAGCACCGACCGTCTCATCTCGCAGTGGAGTCACGGAAGCAATGAAGGCCACCGATATTCGCCGCGGGCACGTCATTCTGATCGACGGACAGCCGTGCCGGGTCATGGAGTTCACCCACCGCACGCCCGGCAACCTCCGGGCCTTCGTGCAAGTGCGGCTGCGCAACCTCGTCAGCGGAAACACCTTCGACACCCGGCTCAGCGCCACGGACTTCCTGGAGGAGGCGCGCCTCGAGACCAAGGAGTTTCAGGTGCTCTACCGGGATGCCGCCGGCATCCACGTGATGGACACGAACAACTACGAGCAGTACACGCTGAGCGAGGAGTCCGTGGGCGACCAGGCCGACTGGCTGCAGCCCGAGATGCACGTCCAGGTGGAGTGGCTGGACGGCAAGCCGATCGGCATCGAGCTGCCGTCGGTGATCGAGCTCAAGGTGGTCGAGACCTCGCCCGTGATGCGGAGCGCCACCAAGACCGCGAGCACGAAGCCGGCCAAGCTCTCCAACGGCGTGACCGTCCAGGTGCCCGATTTCGTCAGCGAAGGGGACACGGTGCGCGTGGATCCGCGCAGTGGGGAGTATTTGGAGCGGGCGAAGTAGAGCTCAAGAGTACGTGACGCGTGGTACGTAGTGCGTGGGCCAACGCACCACGCACTACCCACGCCGCAGTTTTCTCAGCTCTCCACGATGATCAAGAACTTCGACGAGGCCCAAAACCGTTCGGGATCGGCGATCTTGAGGACCGAGCCGGTGATCTCCCCGTCCGGGTTCGGCGGCGTTTCCAGCGCCTGGAGATCCTGTCGCGAGGCGATCCGGTAGGGTCGCGTCGAGTCGGGCAGGGTGATCTCCCGCACCTGGCGCTTGTTGAAGGTCCGGAACTCGCTCGGGTCGAGCTCGCGGCCGGGCACCAGCGTCTGTCCGCTCTTCCAGAGCACGAACAGGAAGCGGCTGCCGCCCTCCTTCCGGATGATCCCCCGCTGGATCAGCTCGTCCTCGGTGCCGATCACGTAGTAGACCGTGTTGGTCTTGGTCGCGAGCTGGGTGACCGTATCAGCCAACGCCGCGTTCGCGGCGGCCAGCTGGGTCACCTGGTCGGTCAGCGAGGCGATGGTCGCCTTCTGGCTCTCCAGCATGTTCTGGAAGTTGGCCAGCGTCGAGTCGAGCGTGGCCCGCAGACTGTCGGAGAGAACGGTCAGGCTGCGGATCCGCTGCTCGTTCTCCCGCAGCCGGGTCTCGCTCTCGTTCACCTTCACGGCGATGTAATGGATCCGCTGGATGACGCTGTCGCGCGCGGCGCGCATCGGCGATTCGCTGGACACGTGTAGCCGCTTCGACGGCACCTGCACCCGCGCCAGCTCGGCGCCGATCTGGCTCATCAGCCGGGAGTTCTCGGCCATCTCCTGCATCAGCCGATCCCGCTCGGACGATACGGTGGCCAGCTGTTCCAGCTTCGCCTGCGTCTCCCGGGACGGCTGGTTCTGGCACGCGGCCAACCCCAGCAGCAGTGCCGGGAGGCAGGCCGCGGCACGGCGGCTCCTGCTCAACATAGGGTCCTCCTGTTGCCGAAAGACTCGTGATGCGGGTCACAGGATCCTGAGGCGTACGACAGGTCCGGACCGCGAGGGCGAGAAGTGTGTACCCCGCGACACCGGGAGGGGGTCCCGCTTCGCCACAAGAAAGCACAGTGGCTCCGCGGGACCCCCTCCCGGTGCCCCCGCTCGTCAGAACAGCTCCAGTTGCACCCCGACGAGGCCCCGCAGCCGCTCCAGCAGCTTGACCATCGCCCAGCTGTCACGCTCGCAGTAGGCCAGCAGCGCCCGGCGCAGCCGTGTCCGCTCGGCCTCCGGCAGCGTGTCGCGCTTCAGCATCAGGCGCATCAGCTCGAGGCTCGCCATCTCTCCCTCATTCACCTGCAAGTCGCCGTACGAGAGCCCCGGCACGAGCGGCGGCAGCACCCGCTTGAGGCTGAAGCCGCCGCCGAAGTCGGGGTGATAGACGTGATTGCGCACGACGGGCAGCAGATCGATCAACTTCTCGCGGATCTTCGCGAGCGGGCGGGCGAGGGCCGGCACGTGCGCTTCCAGGTGCTTGATGCACCCGCGCTCGAAGCTCGCGTAGTAGGCCACGACGCCCCGCGCGCCGGCGCAAGCGTCGACGAGGGCTGCGGCGAGCGCGGGCCGGGGGTCGTCCGGCCCGTCGGCGATCCACTCATGGTGGCTGAGGGCGCTGCTCCGGCCCTCCGTGTGACAGCTGAATTGTACCGGCACGTTCTCCCACGGCCGGCAGCCGTTCCAGCGGGGGATGGCGAGGCCAATCGTCTCGAAATCGAGGTAGGCGAGCGGTGCGCTGAACTCGTCGAGCGCCGCCGTGAGCCCGGGCTCGACCACCATCGTGTCGGTGGTGATGGCCTTCACCTGCCGCGCGTGGATCGCCGAGAGCTCGAGGTCGCTCGGCAGGTCGAGAATCGTGGCGTATCCGTCCGCCTCGTACTCGAGCACCGTCGCTCGCTCGATCCGGTATAGGCTGCTCACGTGGTGATCGGGCAGCGGCGGCCAGCAGCGACCGATGAACGGGCACTCGTGCGGCCGGGTGCAGTGTTCGCCGATCGATACGCGGGGGATCGGCCCCCGCAGCATTTTCAGCTGGGCCGCAACCTCGTCCGCGACCCCCAGCAGGTACCCTTCGACCAGCCCGGTCACATCCTCGCGGATGAATAGGTTGTCGAGGTCGGGAAAGCGGCAGTCGGGGTTTAAGTGCATGACGTCGGCGCCCGCGACCGGCAGACCGCTCTTGCGCAGCACGTGCACCTGGATCGCGAGGTCCGGGATGTGCTCGATTTTCAGGCTGTTGGTCGCTTTGACCTCGATCACCCGGTGGCCGCCTCCCCTCCCCCCCCCTCCCCTCCCGGGTTCACGCTCCAGGATGTCCACCTGCGCGTAGGTATCGTCGGCGAGGAACGTGGCCTCGTAGATGGCGGGGGGGTCGCGGCGCAGCGCGTCGCGCGTCGCCGCCACCTTGTTGTCGTACTGATAGAAGGGAAGATCGATGAGCTCGCCGCCGGGGACGTAGCCCCGTGCTACGCGCCCGACTTCGGCGCCCTGGTCGAAGCGGTTGCGCAGCGCCGGCTCGGGCACCAGCTCTGGCGCGTCGGGCTCCTGCACCCGCCACCACAGCTGCTTGTGACACTGGACCCCTGCGACGAACCGGGACTTGGAGAGGCGCAGGGGGGCGGAAGACATCGCCGGGCGATCTCTACCTAGATGGGAGAAAGCCGAGGAGCTCCGCGCCCCTCGGCTTGCTCGTGTAGCAGTGGCCTCACACGCATTGTCAGTATAAGGGTAATGACCTGAGTCACGCAACAGGAGACGGCGGTGCTGGCGGTGGGACTCGAACCCACAAGGGCTTGCGCCCAGTGGCGTGTGAGGCCACCGCGTTTACCAGGTTCGCCACGCCAGCACCTCACCGGCTACGAACCCTGATAAGCCCGAAGGCCAACGACGCGATTGCCGCACACGTGCTGCCGTACCGCGAGCACAGGCTACACCGGCGCTCCCTGCTGGCGATCATCGAACCCACGCAACGATTATCAATTCTCCGCGGACTGCGTCCGCGACGACCTGGGGATAGGTTTACCCCATGCGCCTCCACGTCGGCACCTCGGGGTACAACTTCCCCGAATGGAAGGGCACCTTCTACCCCGAGAAGTTCCCGGAATCGAAGATGCTCGCCTATTACGCTGAGCGGCTCCGTACCGTGGAGATCAACTACACCTTCTACCGGATGCCGAACGCGAAGACGATCGCCGGTTGGAACGAAGCCACGCCAGCCGGCTTCACCTTCGTGCTGAAGGCGCCGCAGCGGATCACCCACATCGCCCGGTTGAAGGAGGTCGAGAGCCCGCTGCGCTACTTCTGCGACACCGCCCTCGGGCTCGGCGCCAAGCTCGGGCCGCTGCTGTTCCAGCTGCCGCCCAATTTCAAGAAGGAGCTCGACCGGCTGGACGAAGTGCTCCGGCTGGTGCCTCCCGAGATCCGCACTGCCTGGGAGTTCCGCCACGGCTCCTGGTTCGACGAAGAGGTCTACAAGGTGCTGCGCACCCGGAACGCGGCGCTGTGCGTCGCCGACACCGAGACCGGGACGACGCCGCAGGTCGGTACCGGCGGTTTCGGCTACCTGCGGCTACGCGACGCGGGATATCCGCAGGAAGCCCTGGAGCGGTGGGTGGCGACCGTCAAGCAGCTGGGCGCCGGCTGGGAGGACGTCTACGTCTTCTTCAAGCACGAGGAGGCGGGGCAGGGGCCGGCCCTGGCGGCGCAGTTCGCCACCCTCTTCGGGTGACGGCCCCTCACGCGCTCACATGCTGGGCGCTGGCGCCTGGTACTGGGCGCTCCCCCAGGCCAGGATCGGGAAGAAGATAAACCCGAGGAAGATCAGCCCGAGGGCAAAACCGACGCCTTTGCCGAAGTTCTTGGCGAACGCGACGTAGGTCATAATGCCGACGACCAGGTTGACGAGCGGGATTAGGAGGAGGAAGAACCACCAGATGGGTTTCCCGGCGATTTGCAGTATCACGATCAGGTTGTAGATGGGAATGATCGCCGCCCACCCCGGCTTGCCGGCCTTCGTAAAGACCTTCCACATGGAGGCGATCAGCAGCACAACGACCGCGAGCCAGCAGATCAAGACAATGCTGCTCATGCCCTGCGCCGCGTAGGTCTCTTGCATCTGCATGGCGATCCTCCTCCATCGATGAGGGGACGGCTACCAACCCATTCGGGCCGCGCTAAGATAGGATTGCGAGGCCCGGAAACGCCAGCTACAGCTCCCCGGTGAGCCGACGGTAGGCGCTGAAGTGCCGCAGCGCCGCCGCCTTCTTGCCCACCTTCTCGTACAGTCGCGCGATGTTGTAGTGGGCGTCCGCCAGGTGCGGATCGGTGACCAGCGCCGCGCGGTAGGCCTCGATCGCGTCCGCGGGGCGGCCCAAGTCTTCGAGGGCGATTCCCAGATCATAGGCCGCCGTCGCGTGGTCGGGGGTCTCCCGCAGCGCGAGCCGGTAATGCCGCTCGGCTTCCTCCACCAGTCCCTGGTCGTGCAGCAGCCGGCCGAGGTTCACGTGCGCGTCGGCGTGATGGGCGTCCAGCTCCAACGCCCGGCGGTAGGCGTCCCGTGCCTCGCCGGGGGCGGCCACCTCGAGCTCGAGGCCCAGCTCGTACCAGTCCGCGGCGGAGAGCTCGTCCTCGACCTCCCTGGCCGCCCTGGCGGCTCGCCGCGCCATCGGCGCGGCCTTGGTGGCGAGCTCAGAGACGGCGAAGTCTAGCTGCGTCTGCTCCGATTCCGGGCTCCAGGTCGCCTCGCCGTCGCTCACCACGATGCGGTCGCCCTCGGCCGCGATCCGCAGCTCGGCGAGCGAGCGCCCGCGTGGCAGCTGTGCCCGCAGCCGCTTGAGCGCCCGGCGGATACGGCGCGTGGCAATGCGCGCCGCGACCAGACCCTTCGCCGTCCGGAGAATGACGAGATCCTGGAAGGAGAACTGCAGCTCGCCGCGCGGGCCGCGGCCGGGCGTGAGAAACCCGTCGCGCGCGAACGCGCGCACCTGCGCGAGGGAAAGTCCCAGCAGCTTGGCGACGTCGTGGGAGGTGTAGCCCTTCACGAGAGCCGTCAGCCCTCAGCCGTCAGCCGTCAGCGTCCCCCGCTGACTTTCCGCTTGGCGGTGGGCGCGGCCTTCGCGGCCGCCTTGGACTCCGTCCGCTTGGCGGGCTTGCGTTCGCCGGCGGCTCCTTTGCCCTTGGCGAGACTCGCCTTGAGAGCCGCCATGAGGTCGATGATCTGGGTCTTGGGGGCCTCGGTCGGCTCCTCGGTGATCTCCTGCCCTTCCACCTTGCGCTGGATCTGCTCCAAGACGCGCTTGCGGACGTTGTCCCCGTAGGCCTCGGGACGGAACGCCTCGGAAGCCGCCTGCTCGATCAGCTGCACGGCGAGCGTCAACTCCGGCTTCTTCACCTCGGTCTTGGGAATCGGGACCTCGTCGATCGAGCGCACCTCGTCGGCGTAGCGCAGCTGCTCCATCACCAGGCCGTCGTGCAGCGGCCGCACCAGCACCAGGTACTGTTTGCCGCGCGCCGCGTACTGGCCCAGCGCCACGCGGCCGGTCTGCTTCAGCGCCTGGCCCAGCAGCGTGTAGGCGCGCTCGCCGCCCTTGTCGGGGCCGAGGAAGTAGCAGCGGTCCTGGTAAAGCCGGTCTACCTGCTCGGCGGGCAGGAACTCGGCGATGTCGATCGCCCCGCTCGCCTTCTCCTCGAGCGCCTTCAGCTCCTCGGGGGTGAAGATGACGTACTGGCCCTTGCTGAACTCGTACCCCTTCACCATGTCGTCCTTCTCGACCTTGTCGCCGTCCTTGGAGCAGACGTACTGCTGCTTCAGGCGGGCGCCGTCCTTCTTATGGAGCCAATTGAAGGAGATGGCGGCGGAGGACTCGCCGGTGGAAAACATCTTGACCGGCACGGAGACGAGGCCGAAGGAGATGGTGGCCGAACCGATGGAATGGGCGCTCATAAGGGGCTATGATACCAACTCCTCCCTCCTCCTCCGACCCGCTCAGCGCCTATCGGGCCAAGCGCTCGCTCGACCGCACGCCCGAGCCCGGGGGCCGGGCCGCGGCCGCGGCGCCGCTCGTGGGCGGACTGTTCGTGGTTCACAAGCACGCGGCCACACGCCTGCATTGGGACCTGCGGCTGGAGATGGACGGCGTGCTGAAGTCCTGGGCCGTCCCCAAGGGCCCCTCCCGCGATCCCGCCGACAAACGCCTCGCCGTGAAGGTCGAGGATCATCCGATCGAATACGGCGACTTCGAGGGGATCATCCCCGAAGGCAACTACGGTGCGGGCGCGGTGATCGTGTGGGACCGGGGCGCATGGGTGCCCATCGAGGATCCGCACGCGGGGCTCGCCAAGGGCAAGCTGCTCTTCGAGCTGAAGGGCTACAAGCTGCGCGGCAGCTGGACGCTCGTGAAGATCAAGCGCGGCGAGAAGGAGTGGCTGCTGATCAAGGAGCGGGACGGCGAGGTGAAGGTCGGGGGGGGGGGGGATGCGCCGTTTCCCGAGGAGTCGGTCCTCTCGGGGGTCACCGTCGAGGACCTCCAGGCGGGCCGCGACCGGGCCGCCCCGATCCGCAAGGAGCTGGCAAAGCTGCGCGCGCCCGAGCGCGTCGTGCGCGCCGCGGACGCCGAGCCGATGCTGGCGGAGACACGGGAGGCGCCGTTCACGAAAGCCGGGTGGTTGTTCGAGCTCAAGCTCGACGGCTACCGCGTGCGCGCCGCCCGCGAAGACGGGGAGGCGCGGCTCATCACGCGCAACGGCCACGACATCGCCGCCACCTTCCCCGAAATCGCGCGCGCGGTGGCCGCGCTCCCCTACGAGCACGTGATCCTGGACGGCGAGCTGGTGGTGCTGGACGACGCGGGGCACCCGAGCTTCCAGCGGCTGCAGAACCGCGCCAAGATCTCCCGCGCCCTGGAAGTGCGGCGGGCCGCCGTGGAGTCGCCGGCGACCCTGTACGTCTTCGACCTGCTGGCGTTCGAGCGGTTCGACGTGCGCCCGCTGCCGCTGGCCAAGCGCAAGGCGGTCCTCGAGAAGGTCCTGCCGAAGTCGGGCCCCCTCAAGTTCTCGGAGCATTTCGAGACGAAGGGTGAGGCCCTGTACGAGCAGGTGGTCCGGCTCGGCCTCGAGGGGATCATGGCCAAGAAGGCGGATTGCGCCTATCGCGCCGGCCGCTCGCCCAACTGGCTGAAGATCCGCGCCGACCGCACCGGCGACTTCGTCGTGGTGGGGTTCACGCGGCCGAAGGGGTCGCGCGGCGGGTTCGGCGCGCTCCACCTCGCGGCCTACAGGGACGGGAAGCTGACCTATGTGGGCCGCGTGGGGAGCGGGTTCACCGCCAAGCAGCTCAAGGAGGTCGCCGGTCAGCTCGAGGGAGCGAAGCGGCCGACGCCGCCTTGCGACGGCCCGGTGCCGAAGGACAAGGAGACGACGTGGGTCGAGCCCGCGCTGGTCGTGGAGGTGCGGTACAAGGAGTGGACGGAGGAGGCACTTCTCCGGCAGCCGGTGTTCCTGAGATTCCGGGACGATAAACCAGTTACGGAGTGCGAAATGCCGGGGCTCGGGGCTCGGGACTCGGGGCTCGATGAGGCATCGGAACCGGCGAGCCCCGACCCCCGAGCCCCGAGTCCCGAAGTGGTTTTCTCCAACCTCGACAAGACCTTCTGGCCCGACGAGGGCTACACCAAAGGCGATCTCATCGAGTATTACCGCGCCGTCTCGCCCTGGCTGCTCCCCTACCTCAAGGACCGGCCCGTCGTGATGACGCGCTACCCCGACGGCATCACGGGGAAATCGTTCTTCCAGAAGGACGCCCCCGTGTTCGCGCCGGAGTGGCTGCGCACCGAGCGGATCTGGAGCGAGGACACCCAGCGCGACATCGACTACTTCGTGTGCAACGACGTCGAGTCGCTGCTCTACCTGATCAACCTCGGCACGATTCCCTTGCACGTGTGGGGGAGTCGCGTCGCGTCGCTCGAGCGACCCGACTGGTGCATCCTCGATCTGGATCCCAAGGAAGCGCCGTTCACGCACGTCGTCACCGTCGCCAAGGCTGTCAAGCGACTGTGCGACGACATCGAGTGGCCGTGCTTCATCAAGACGAGCGGCTCGACCGGGCTCCACGTGCTGCTGCCGCTGGCCCGGCAGTGCACCTACGAGCAGTGCCGGCAGCTGGGGGGCTTGCTCGCCCGTGTGATCGCGACGGAGCTCTCGGACATCGCGACGGTCACGCGACAGATCGGCAAGCGCGGTGGACGAGTCTATCTCGACTACGTGCAGAACGGCCACGGCCGGCTGCTGGTGGCCCCGTTCAGCGTGCGGCCGCTCTCCGGCGCGCCGGTGTCCATGCCGCTGGAGTGGCGGGAGGTCACGCCGAAGCTGGACATCAGGAAATTCACGATCAAAACCGCGCCCGGGCGCATGCAGAAGCTGAAGGATGATCCCGTACAGCCGGTGCTGGACCTCAAGCCGGATCTGGTGCACATCCTGGAGAGGCTCGAGAAGCGGGTGGAGCACTAGCGCCGTATCGGGGCGCGAGTAAACTCGCGGCTCGGCATCTGCCCGTAACCGGGCGTTGAAACGCCGCTTCAGCGGCAGCGGCCGAGCCGCGGCTTCAGCCGCGACCAACGGCCCGCTAGCCGCCCAGCCCCTGGCGCCGTAGAATCTCCCCGCCCTTTTCAATGGCCCTAAGATGGTGCGCCGACTGCTCCTGACCGTGCTCTCCGTTCCCGTCTTGGGGACACCGCTCGCGGCTCAACGTCCCGCCGCTCCAGCCCGGGTCCGCCCCCGGGCCGCGGCCGCGGCGACGGACACCACCAGGCGCGACACGACCGCCGCAGCGTCGGACCCCATCTCGAAATTTCTCGAGAGCTTCACCTACCGCACGCTTGGCCCGGCCGCTTATTCCGGGCGCGTGACGGCGATCGCGGTGCCCAAGGGCACCGAGCCGCGGCCCAAGACCTGCTACATCGGCGCGGCGGGCGGCGGCGTGTGGAAGACGACCAACGGCGGCGTTACCTGGCAGTCGGTCTCGAGCGGCCTGGGGAGCGAAACCGTCGGCGACCTCGCCGTCGCGCCCTCCGACAGCACCATCGTGTGGGTCGGTACCGGCGAGAAGAACAGCCTGCGCTCCCAGTACTGGGGCGACGGCGTCTACAAGTCCACCGACGGCGCCAAGAGCTGGACCAGGATGGGGCTCGGCGACTCCCGCGCCATCGGCCGCATCGTAATCCACCCCACCGGCCCCGACACGGTATACGTCGCCGCGCTGGGCCACCTGTGGGGCCCGAACTCGGAGCGCGGGGTCTACAAAACCACGGACGGCGGCAAGTCGTGGACCCGCGTGCTGTTCGTGGACGACACCACCGGGTTCGTGGACCTCGAGATGGACCCGAGCGACCCCAACACGCTGTACGCGGCGGCCTGGCACCGGCTGCGCTGGGGCGGCAGCCATATGGAGGGGATCGGCGCGGGGAGCGGCCTCTACAAGACCGGCGACGGCGGCAAGACGTGGACCCGGCTCACCGACCCGGCGAAAAAGAACGGGCTGCCGGGGGGCCGCATCGGCCGCATCGGCATCGCGATTTCCCCGCAGAACCCGAAGCTGGTGTTCGTCATGATCCAGGTGGACCGCGGTGTCACGGATCCCGCGCAGGGCCGCTTCGGCGGGGTGTTCCGTTCCAGCGACGGCGGCGCCACCTGGACGCAGGTCAACGATCTGCAAGCCGTACCCCACTACTACTACGACGAGATCTGGCTCGACCCAGCCGACAGCCAGCACGTCTTCGTCAACTCCGCCGCCCTGCTGGAGAGCAAGGACGGGGGCAAGACGTTCGCGCCCGAGTCCCTCTCCCATGTGCATGGCGACCATCACGCCCTGTGGTTCGACCCCCACGACGCGGGGCACCGCATTCTGGGCAACGACGGCGGCGCCTACGTCACCTTCGACGGCGGCCGGGCGTGGTGGCACATGCCGATTCCGATCGGGCAGTTCTACACGGTGATCGTGGACAGCTCGCTCGTGCCCTACCAGGTCTGCGGTGGGCTGCAGGACAACGGCGTGTGGTGCGGGCCGAGCGCCACGCGCGACCAGGTGGGCGTCACGGACGCCGATTGGTACCCGGTGAACGGCGGCGACGGGATGTGGGTGCAGATCCCGCCCAACGATCCCTGGACCGTCTATTCGGGGTGGCAGTTCGGCAACGTGTCGCGGCTCGATCTGCGCACGTGGAAGCGCGACGACATCCAGCCCGAGTCACTCGACGCGGGGACCGAAAGCGGCTACTCGTTCACCTGGGGCTGGACCACGCCGATCCTGATCTCGCATTTCGACTCGACCACCGTGTATCTCGGCGGCAACCGGCTGTTTCGCCTACGCCAGCACGGCCAGGACTGGCAGGCGCTCGGCCCGGACATGACGCGCACACCGCGCCAGAGCCCGGCGCCCGAGGTCGGGCACACGAGCTACCACGCGATCTTCTCGGTCGCCGAGAGCCCGAAGACGCCCGCGGTGCTGTGGACGGGGACCGACGACGGGCTGGTGTGGGTGTCCCAGGACACCGGTCGCTCCTGGGCCAATGTGACCGGCAGCTTCCCGCGCGGGGCGCCGACCGAGTGCTGGGTGTCCGACATCGTCGCGTCGTTCCACGCCCAGGGCACGGCGTGGGTGGTCTTCGATTGCCATGCCCGCGACGATTACCGGCCCCACGTGTGGCGGACGACGGATTCCGGGAGAACCTGGACGGAGCTGGTTGCCGGCCTGCCCACCGACCGCGGCAGCCTCACGGTGTTCGAGAGCCCGCGCAACCCGCGCGTGCTGTGGGCGGGAACCGCGGACGGCGCGTACGTCACCGTGGACGGCGGCCAACGCTGGCGGCGGTTCGGCAAGAGCTTCCCGCACGTGATGGTCGAGCGGCTGGCGATGTCGTTCCGGCAGCACGACCTGGTCATCGCGACGCACGGACGCGGCCTGTACGTCGTGGGCGTGGGGCCGGTCGAGGAGTACAGCGACTCGGTGCTGGGCGACACGCTCCATCTGTTCGACGTGTCCCCCGCCTACCAGTATCGCGAACGGCAGACGCACCCGGGCTTCGGGAGCCACGGCTTCGTCGCTCCCAACCCCCCGCGCGGCGCCGTGATCAGCTACTATCTCAAAGAGATGCAGCCCGACGGCGTGAAGGTCGTAATCACCACTGCGGCGGGCGATACGGTGCGCAGCCTGACGGGGCCCGGCTTTCCGGGCCTGCAGCGCGTCACCTGGGATCTGAGCCGCGACAAGCCGCGCCCCCGCGGCCTCGGCGATCCCACGTCACCTGAGGAGCTGCGGCGGTCGCCGCCGGGGGAGTACGTCGTCCGGCTCACGCTCGGCAAGCTCAAGCTCGAGCAGCGTATCCAGGTCCAAGAGCTGCCGCCGGACCGGTTGGGGAGGATTCGATAAACCGGGAAACGGGACACGGGAAACGGGAATCGTAAACGCTCGTGGAGCATCTTCTCGTTCTGCCGCCCAGCGCCCGCGCGCTGCTCGTGCTCGCGCATGGAGCTGGTGCGGGGATGCGGCACCCGTTCCTCGAGGCCATGGCGCGGGGCCTGGCGGAGCGGGGGATCGCCTCGTTCCGCTACGAGTTCGCGTCCATGGAAGAGCGCAAGCGGCGGCCCGACCCCCCGGCGGTGGCTGAAGAACGGGTGCGCACCGCGGTGCTGGAAGCCGCGCGTGCGGCGCCGGGGCTGCCCCTCCTGGCGGGCGGGAAGTCGTTCGGCGGCCGGATGACATCCGGCGCGCAGGCAAGGGAGCCGCTCCCCGGCGTCCGGGGGATCGTGTTCTTCGGCTTCCCGCTCCATCCGCCGGGCCGGCCCGGCACGGGGCGCGCGGATCATCTCGACGCGGTCCGGATTCCGCTGCTGTTCTTGCAGGGCACGCGGGATGACTTCGCCGACCTGGCCCTCCTCGAGCCTGTCTGCCGCCGTCTGGACCAGCGGGCCACCCTGCACATTGTCGAGGGGGCCGATCATTCTTTCAGAGTGCTGAAGCGCGCCGGCCGCACCGACGCGGACGTCCTGGGAGAGCTCGTGCAGGCGGTAGACGACTGGACTCGGATGATCTTGGCGTAACGGACAACGGACAACGGACAACGGACAACAAGAACGGAGAACCTCTCATGGGCAAAGGTGACATTCGTACCAAACGGGGCAAGATCTTCCGCGGCACGCACGGCAACAGTCGCCGCCGCCAGAA
>QHUY01000147.1:5587-10127 GCA_003223415.1 Gemmatimonadota bacterium | reverse complement strand
GTACCGGGTCGCCTCACTGCTGGTCACCGTGACCGGCCCACCTTCGCTGATCTGGCGCTCGAATAACGGCACCACGCTACCCTTGGAGCCCAGCACGTTGCCGAACCGTACGATCACGCCCTTCATCCCGTTCTGGCGCGTCGCCTCGGCGACCATCACCTCGCAGAAGCGCTTGGTCGCTCCCATCACGCTCGAAGGCCGCACCGCCTTGTCGGTCGAGATCAACACGAACTTCTTGGCTCCCGCCTTGTGCGCGGCTTGCAGCACCGTCCACGTAGCCAGGATGTTGTTCTCCACCGCTTCAGGCAGATGGAATTCCATGAGCGGGACGTGCTTGAACGCCGCCGCGTGGAACACGTGGGTCGCTTCGGCCTCGCGAATCACCCGGGTGAGGCGCCGCTCGTCGCGCACGTCGAGGATCACCTCGATGTGCGGCACCGTGACACCGCGCCGCTCCAGCTCCTCGCACAGGAAGTAGAGGTCGTTCTCGTTGCGGTCCACCAGGTAGATCACGGCCGGATCGAGCTTCACGAGCTGCCGCGTCAGCTCGGAGCCGATCGACCCCGCCGCCCCGCTGATGACGATGCGCGCCCCGCACAGCTCGGCCCGCAGCGCGCTCAGGTCGAGCTCCGCCTGCGGCCGGCCCAACAAGTCGCTCGCCTGGACATCCCGCAGCGTGCTGCCTGGCTTGCGCCCATCGCCACCGAGCAGGTCCTCGGGGTCCGGCGCGATCCGGAACGGTAGCTTTGCGGCCACACAGGCGTCCATAATGCGCGTCACCTGGCCGCTCGACGCCGTCGGGATCGCGATGATGATCTCGTCCGCCCGGTATTTCTCGACGATCGCCGACAGGTCAGCGACCGCCCCCACGATCGGCGTTTCGTGCAGCCGGTTGCCGTGCTTGTTGGCGTCGTCGTCCACCACCGCCACGGGATCCATCCGCAGCTTCGGGCTCGCGAGGATGCTCTTGATCAGCGCCGCGCCCGCTTCCCCCGCGCCGACGATCACCGCACGGCGCAGCGGCGTGTCGGACCGTACCGCCGTGCGGCGCGCCCACTCGTGCAGCCCGCGCGCGACGAGGCGCGCGCTGCAGGTGAGCAGCAGGTAGATGGCCGTGTCGGCGCCCACCAGGCGGAGGCTTGTATCTAGGAGCTGCAGCCGGTTCAGCACGATCAGAGCGGCACCGCCCGCGATCAGTGCGGTCCGGGCGATCACCATCGCGTCCCGTACCCCCACGTAGCGCCACCGGGAGCCGAACGACCCAGTCACGACGCCCGCGAGCAGCTTCGACGCGATCAAGATGAGCGCCGCGAGATACAGCTGGCCCGGCCATAGCCAAAACTCGCCGGAGTGAACGATCGCCACTGCGGCGGTGACCGAGACCAGCGCGAAGACCGCCTCGAGTGTGACCACGGTCACACGGCGCCAGGTACGGCGCGCGGCGATCTCGTCGAGCGTGTTGGACAGGCCGACCCACAGGGGGCGGAGGGCGTAGGGCAGCGAGCGCCCCGCCAGCTTCGCGGACCTGGAAAGGACGCCCTCGGCCTCGCCGGCAGCGATTGGCAGGGGGCGTGACATTGGCTGCTGGAATACGGGGTTCACTAAATTGCAGCTCCCATCGTGAGACAAAGCGGCCGCCACCCCCAATAAGGGCTGCGGCGGTCAAGTGGGACTCAAGTAAGTCGGCGAGCCCACCACCTCTGGGACACCCACGACGGGTATCCTGCACGCCACCAGCAGCTGCTGAACAGTCAAGCGCTGCCCGTTCAAGGGCCTACGGACAGGCGCGGGAGAATATATCCCTGCCGCAACAACCCGCTAGAGTCCTAGGAGCCCCCCTCGGGGAGCCAAGTGTACCCTTAGGGGCGATGCTTCCTATATGCTGAGACCCCCCCTCCCCCCCCTCTCCCGCCGCCGCTTCCTCGCGACGAGCGCCGCCGCCCTCGGCGCCGCCGCCCTCGGCGACGCCTTCCTACGCGAGCCCACCGCGATCGCCGTCACGCGGCACGAGGTACCGGTGCCCGGGCTCGCGCCGGCCCTGGACGGCCTCCGCGTCGCCCTCGTCTCCGACGTCCACCTCAATGATGGGGTGTCCCCCGCCGCACGCGCCGCGCTGCACCGGCTCGCCGAAGAGCAGGCCGACGTCGTGGTCTTGGTCGGGGACATCTGTAACGAGTGGAGCGACCTCTCCGACCTCGCCGCCTGGGCGCGCGACGCCCGCGGTACCCTCGCCACCTTCGCCACGCTGGGGAACTGGGAGCACTACGCCAACATCGACCAGTACACGGCCGCTCGCACCTATGGGCGTGCGGGAGTGGAGCTGCTCTTCAATTCCACCGCGCGCGTGGCGCGCGGCGACGGGCGCATCACCTTCCTCGGCCTCGACGACCCGGTCGAGGGCCATCCCGATCTGCCCGCAGCGCTCAGCGGCGTGCCGACCGGCGAGCCCTGCGTGTGGCTAGTGCACGCCCCGGGCTACGTAGACCGCATTCCCCGCGATCGCGTTCCGGCCCCGAGCGCGGTCCTCGCCGGGCACACGCACGGCGGCCAGATCCGTCTGCCGTTCTTCACGCCCTACCTGCCCTACGGCAGCGGCCGCTTCGTCGAGGGCTGGTACCACGACACCGTAGGACCACTCTACGTCTCCCGCGGCATCGGAACGATCGTCGTGCGGGCGCGACTGTTCTGCCCGCCCGAGCTGCCGGTGTTCACGCTGCGGCGTGCGCTACCCCAGGGCACCGCCCCGGGGGTCCGACTTGACTCGGCCCGGCGGCCGAGCCGACATTGACGCATGGTTCTGCACCCGGCCGCAATCCAATGATGACGCGGGGACGCCAGCACGATTGCAGGTTCGCGACCTCCTCCACAGGAGCGCGTCGTGCCGGTCACCGCCAGGCTATCCCGCAAGTTCTACGAGAAGTTTGGGGAAGAGCTGACCAACGAACTGGTGGATTGGTTCAATAGCGTGGACGCGACCTACCGAGCCGACCTCCGAGAGGTGAACGAGCTGAACTTCGCGCGCTTCGACGCGAAGCTTGAGCAACGCATCGCGCAGCTCAGCGCGGAGCTGCGCGTGGAGATCCAGAAGACCCGCGCTGACCTCATCAAGTGGATGTTCGTGTTTTGGGCTCCCACGGCGCTAGGCGTTGTCAGCACCGGTATCGGCGTCGTGAGCCTCCTCCTCCGCCGCTAACCCCGGGGCACCGGCCCGGGGAACACCCAACGACCCAGGGTGGGTTAACCCCGGGCCCCCGCCCCGAGGGCGCTGCGCCAGGACGCCGGCGCTGAACCCGGGCCGCTGACACGGCGGATCTCCGGGCCTTGCCGCCCGACTCGGCCGCCACGTATCATTCTTCAACCGCGGCTGGGGCGCCCTCCTCACGCGGCACCCGAGTTTTGTGAGGACCGTATCCCCACCAAGGCCCCCTACACGCCCCCGCCACTCATCCTCCTGGCGACCGACCGCGAGCCCTACGCCGCCACCACCCAGCGCGCGCTCGACCGGCAGGGGTATACGGTGTTCCGGGCCCACACGGACCGGCTCGCCTCTGAGGCGGCGCGCAGCGCGCATCCCGACCTCATCATCCTCGACGAGGCCCTGCCGGGCGCGGACCTCTACGCCCTGTGCCGCGCGCTCCGCGACGACCACGAGGTCGGCCCGAGCGCGCCGCTCCTCGTGGTCACCACGCGCCAGCCCACCGCCCAAGACCACCGGGCCGCCCTGCGGGCCGGCGTGTGGGAGTTCCTGGTGGAGCCACTGCCGGACGAGGAGCTGATCGCCCGGCTCCAGTCCTACTTCGTGGCGCGGGTCGAGACGAAGCGAGACTCCCAGCCGCTGGTCGACGTGGTGACGGGGCTCGCCTCGTTGCGCGGCCTCACCCTGCGCGCGCGGGAGCTGACGCTGCAGGCGTTCAACCACTACGCGCCGCTCTGCTGCGTCGCGTTCGCCCCCGAGCCCGGGAGCACGCCGGAGGCAGCGGTGCTCATCGCGGAGGCACTGCGGGCCGGCGGCCGGCGCTCGGACGCGATCGGTGCGCTCGAGCACCCCCGCGGCGAGTTCCTGGTCGTGGCCCCCGGCACCGACGGCACCGGCGCCGTCAAACTCGCCGAACGGGTTGCGGGGCTGGTGCAGGCAACCGCGACGGCAACCGGCCGGGTGACTCCGACCCTGCGTGCCGGCTACGACTCCGTGGCCAACGTCCGCTACGCCCCGCTCGAGCCGCGGGACCTGTTCGGCCACGCCACGACCGCGCTGCACCAGGGAGGCATGAGCTGGATCCGGCGCTACGGGGAGAGTTGAGGGCTACGAGGCGGGCACGATGCGATACACCTTCCCCCCAAGGTTGATGACGTACAACTCCCCGCGCGCATCCTCGCCGAACGAGCTGACGTACGTCCCGGTGGGGAGCTGCACGGACCAATCTTGAAGATTCCCCGCCCGGCCCAGCGCATAGTGAAAGCTCCGCACCCAGCCGCTACAATAGTCCGCGTACAGGTACTGGCCCGCCAATACGGGGAGCCGATTGCCACGATAAACGTA
>QHUY01000147.1:3851-5563 GCA_003223415.1 Gemmatimonadota bacterium | reverse complement strand
TACTCGAGCACCGGCGGCGTCAGGCCGGTCATGGTGCAGCTCGTGGCGTTGTAGCAGTGCAGTCCCTCCATGACGTTCCACCCGTAGTTCACCCCGCCGCCACCGCCGCTCTGCTCGACGTCCACCTCCTCGTACAGGCCTTCTCCCACGTCGCCGATGTAGAGATCCCCGGTTGCCCGGTCGAAGGAGAACCGCCACGGGTTGCGCAGGCCGTAGTCCCAGATCTCGCCTGCCCCGAGCGCCGCCGTATCAGCGGCGAACGGATTGCCGGCGGGAATCGTGTAGGGAGAACCGTGATCCACGTCCAGCCGCAGGATCTTGCCGAGTAACACGTGCCGGTTCTGCCCGTTGCCGAAGGGATCGCCCCCGGAGCCGCCGTCGCCCAGCCCCACGTACAGGTAGCCATCGGGGCCGAACAGCAGCATCCCGCCGTTGTGGTTCGCAAACGGCTGGGCCACGGCCAGGACCGTGTCGCCGCTGGCCGGATCCGCCACGTTCGGGTCCGCGGAAACGGTGAACCTCACCACGCGGGTGTTCCCGTTGACGTCGGTGTAGTCCACGTAGAACCGGCCGTTCTGCTTGTAGCTCGGATGGAAGGCGAGCCCCAGCAACCCCTGCTCGCCGCCGGCCCTCACCCGACTGCGAATGTCGAGGAAGGGTGTGGGCAACAGCGTGTCGTTGCGAATGATGCGGATGCGACCGTCTTGCTGGACGATGAACAACCGCGCCGAATCGCCCGGCGGGGAGGTGAGAAAGAGCGGACTCGTCAGGCCCTGCGCCACGACTTGGAGTGTCGGCGCCGCAGGGGGCGGCGAGGGCCCCGACGGCATCTTGGCTTCGAGGCCGCAAGCGAGGACGCCGCTCGTCACCATCGCTCCGAATCTCACCGGGCGCGAGCATCTCATGCGGCAATAATACTGACCGCGCGCCATTCCGAGGGGGTGATGCTGTTACTCCCGCACCGCCCGCAGCGCCGGATAATGCGGCACCACCGTCACGAGCCCGCTGTCCCGCAGTGCCGCGATCACGCGCAACCGCGCCTCGAGCTCCGCGTGGGGCATGTCCCACGAGTGCCACATGAAGCTGATCCACGTGCTGTCGGCCGCCGCCTGCCGCAGTCGCCCCTCCAGGGCTCCCGGTGTGAGCACCTTGAGCGGCCAGCTGCTCGGCCCCTCGCGTCCCGACGCCGGACACCGCATGGCCGACGGCATCGCGGACGCCTCGGTGGAAACATAGACGCGGCGCAACAGCTCGTAGAACGGACCGCGTAACCTCGCCCGGGAGTCGAGCAGGGTCGGCCCCTGGCGCCACGTGCCCGGCGGAATGAACACGTGGGGGTCGAACCCGCGCCGGCGCAGGTCCTGCGCCGACCCCACAGTCTCCATGTAGAAATCCCCGAAGCTCGCCGGCGCCGATCCGTGGAGCCGGGAGTGCGACTCGACCGTGTTCCCATCCGCGACCATGGCATCGAGCAGGTCCTGCGAGCAATACCCCCGGCGGCCGATGCGCCGTGACGGGATGGCCATTTCGGCGACCAGTCCCAGCTGGTGCATGACAGCGAACGCCCGCGCGTCAGCGGCGTTGCAATCGTCGATCCGCAGGCTGACGACTGCCGGCGTCCGGACGGCCACCGTCGCGCCTGCTGCCGGGTCGCCGACCGGGTCGGCGGGCATCGGCGTATCACTGATCGCCTCGAAGGTCAGCGCTGCTCT
>QHUY01000147.1:0-3790 GCA_003223415.1 Gemmatimonadota bacterium | reverse complement strand
CTCATCTCCGGACGCCAACGCCGTCCCCTGATCTTCGAGCACCCAGCGCAGTACCACCACGACGTGGCTTGTCGCACCAGCCTGGTCGCGGTGCGCGAGGACCCAGGTGCGCAGAGTGAGGGCCTGGGCCACCGGTGCCGAGTCGAGACGCGCCCACAGCGACGCCGACCATCTGCGCCCGCCTGCCTCTGTCGTCCCGGGCTGGGCAGTCGGATCGGTCTGCGCGATCCAGACTTGGCCCGCAGTGTCTCGGAGGATCACCGTCCAGGCGCGCACCGCGTTGTAGGCGACGATCGAAGGCTCGACCGCTGGTGGCTGCAGCGGGGGAGGCGGATGACTGGGTGGGGCGAGTGGAGCGTCGCCGCTGCAGGCGGCGGCGCCGAGCAGGAGTAGTGTCCACCGGCGGTTCATAAGACGACGGCAACCTCGGGCGCGGAGGTGCGTACCTAACATCGTATCGGGCGTCGCCGAGGGGAAGACCCACGATTATACTTGAGGCCCTGTGCCAACTCCCATGCCCTGGTACGCGGCCGGCGCCGAGCTGCTCGCCCGGAGCCGAGCGCACTGGAAGAGTTTCGCGCTCTTCCTGCTGATCGGTGGCGTCGCCGGCGGACTTACCGCGCTCCTACGCCATCCCGTGTACCGCTCCGGGGCCGCTTTCCGCGCCGAGCCGAGAGTTGACTGGCAGGGCAGTAACGTGGCGGTGTGGGTGCAGCCCAACGCGCAATTCCTCGCCGATCTCCTTAGGTCGGATACTGTGCTGCGACGTGTTGCCTCTGGCACCTTTCCCACCAATGAGCATTTCACTATCGGGCAGCTACGCGGCGCAATCAACGTGAGCGTGAACTATCGGACGTGGGTGGTCAGCTTCTCGGTTGACGCCCGCACTCCGCCGCTCGCCCAAGCCCTGGCCGAGAGTACGCTGGCCGCGCTCACCGCCGCCAACGCGGCACTGCGACAGAGCCGGGCAGACACGGAGCGGGCCTTGTACGCAGATCGGGCCGCTCACGCCCGGGATGAGCTGCGAGCCGCGGAGCACGCGCTCGCCGCGAACGGCCACTCCGCCCCCCGCCAGCGCCAAGCGGACCAGCTCAAGCGGGCGGTGGACATAGCGCAGCAGGTCTACGTGCAGTTGCTGCTTGAGGGGGAGCTGGCCGCGCTGCAGGAGGCTCGCTCCGCCCCGGTCGTCGCCGTCATCGATTCCCCGCAGCTGCCGGCGCACCCGGATCGCCCCCGGCGCCGGACCGCCGTGCTGGTCGGCCTCCTCATCGGCGCAGCGGTGGCGCTGGTGCAGTTGGTTCTGCAGGCACCGTCAGCAGCGCCAGCATACCGTACAGCGCGTGCAGAATCGCCGTGTTGACCGCGAGCTCGGCTACGCCGGCCGTGAAAAAGAACAGCGACAGCAGGGACGCCGTGACGGCGTACGCGGTGGGCGCGCTGGCCGACCCCACTGTCCGCGCCCGCCGCAGCGCCCAGGAGCACAACCGGATGCCGTACAGGACGTAGCAGGCCAGCCCCAGCAATCCGGTCTCGAAGAACAACTTGACGAAGTCGTCGTGGGCGCTGAACGGCAGCCCGCTGCCCTCCTCAATCATTGGATTGAGCACCGTCGTCATCCCGCCCCCATGCCCCACGAGCGGATGCAGCAGCCCCAGCCGCACCAGCCCGCCCCAGGTGATGAGACGCCAGGTGAAGGAGTTTTCGGACACCCCCTGCCGCGCCTCCTCCCACGCGACCACCCCAAGGTTGACGCCGGCGAACCGCGCCCGGATCAGATCCCCGGCCAGCCACCAGCCGAGCGCGCCGACCAGCGCCACGACGACGACACCCTGAGCCAACCCGCGCCGGCCCGTGCGGGCGGCCATGAGGATCGGCAGCAGCACGAGGCTGATCGCCAGGGCCAGAAGCGCCGTGCGACTGTAGGTAAGCGCCACGAGCAGCGACAAGCCCAGGGCCCAGCCCAGACGCAGCGCGCGGAACATCGCAGGGGACGCGGCGCTGCCGGCGACGGCGACCATGATAAAGGGGATCAGATACTGGGCGAAGTTGCTGGGATGCGAGAAGGTGCCCGAGATGCGGAGGAGGTCTCCTTCCAGGTAACCCTGTCCCGTGACCAGCTGGGTGAGCGCCACAGCGATCGGCACGAGGGTCCCCACCACGAGGTACGCCCATCCGCGCCCGGAGGCCTGAGGGTTCGCCTCGATCCACCATAGCACCACGAGGAACGCCGCGACGATGCTCGCCACCCGCACCAGCTCGCGCACCCCCTGGGCCAACCCCGCCGCCCCATACCAGTGCCAACCGGAATACACGCCGATCCCATAGGCGACGAACAGCCACACGTGGGTGCGGAACAATCGGGCGTCGGTCCAGGTCCGCAAGCCGTCGCGGCGGCGGCGAGCCGCCAGCACCAGGGCCACCCACAGCATCGCGGCCCCGAAGGCGACCGCGGGACTCAAGGCGAACGGCCCGACGCCGACCCGCCGCTCGCTGAACACGTCGAGCGACGGCCGGACGGCCAGGGCCGCGAACGCCGCGACGTGGAGCGCGGCCGCGGGCCAGCGCCACACCAGGACTGCGATGGCCACCGCCACCGGTGCCGCGGTGACCCGCGGCTCAAACACCGCGAGCGCGGCCAGACTGACGACCGCGGCGACCCAGAAGGCGCTGCGCTGCGGCACGGCTTACCCGCCGCCGGGGTTGCGGGCCACCACCACCACACTCGCGGCCAGGCGCGGCCCCTCGAGCTGCCGCAGCGCCCGCCGGAAGGGCAGGCGCCCCATCACGCGCTGGCAGTGAGGAACGTAGAGGCCGTTATACTCCGCGTGGACAACCGCGAATCCCTCGCGCCGCACGGTGCCACACAAGTCCTCCAGGCTGAAGACGCGGTGCGTCGCCAGAGCCCCGCGGACAAACGTGCCCCAGTGCCAGCGACACAGCGATCCGGGGATCAGGTTGGGGACCGACCACACCGCGATGCCGCCGGCCCGCAGGACGCGCCTGGCCTCGGCGATCGGCGGACCGGGGTCGTCGAAGTGCTCGATCACCCCCAGGGCGTACACGGCCGCGAGCGCCCCGTCGCGAATCGGCAAGTGAAAGGCGTCGCCGCGCACCGTCGCGATGCGCGGGTAGAGCGAGTGCGTGAGCCGGACGCCTTCGCGATCCAGCTCGACTCCCACGGGACGGATCCCCAGCGCGGATTCCGCCCAAGCCAGCCAGCGGCCCGGGGCGCAGCCCAGCTCGAGCACCGCGGCGCCGGCGCCGCGCGGCAGGAACTCCGCGAGCACGTCGAGCAGCCGCGACGGGGCGTAGGCGCGCTGCAGCGACCCCGGGGTGACATCCCAGGTGGCGTACGCCTGCGCCCAGTCGATCCGCGCCGTCGACATCAGGCCGTCTCCGGCGATCCCGGCACCGGTGCCGCCGGAGCCGGCGTCGCGGACAGTGCCGGCCGGGCGCGGGCGGCGAGCGCGGCGAGGTACCCCCACTCCGCCACGGCGTACCCGATCACAAAGGCGAGGATGCCCAGCCGGCGCAGCAACACCAGCGCCACCACCACGCGGACGGCCGCCCGCAGCGAGGAGTAGGTCGCGATCGTCCCGGTCCGCGCGGCCGCGATGTAGAACCGCTCTAGCAGCAACGTTGCCATCGTGGCGACGAACCCAACGGACAGCCCCTGCAGCACCCGGGACACCGTCGCGGCGTCCTCCGGCCGGAACCGGCCGTGGAGCAGCAGCACGTGGACGAGCCCCGGTGCGAGCAGCGCAGTCGTGAGCCCAATCGCGCCGGCGAG
>QHUY01000060.1 GCA_003223415.1 Gemmatimonadota bacterium | reverse complement strand
GTCGATGTCGCGCTCGGCGTTGCGGCGACGCTTGTACTGCTCGAGCACCTCCTCGAACGGCTGCTTGCCGAGGTCGAAGACCACGTCGCCGTACATCTGTACGAAACGGCGGTAGGAGTCGTAGGCGAAGCGCGGGTTCTTGGAGCCCGCGATCAGCCCCTGCACGGTCACGTCGTTCAAGCCCAGGTTCAGGATCGTCTCCATCATCCCCGGCATCGAGACCGCCGCCCCCGAGCGGACCGAGACGAGCAGCGCGTTGGTCGGACTGCCGAACTTCTTGCCGGCCGCCCGCTCGAGGGCCTTCAGGTGGCGCGCGACCTCCTCCTTCAAAGCCGGGGGGAACGCGCCGGTCTCGATGTAGGCGATGCAGACTTTCGCGGAGATCGTGAAGCCGGGCGGGACCGGGAGGCCGAGGTTCGCCATTTCCGCGAGCCCCGCGCCCTTGCCGCACAACACGTCCCGCATGGCGGCCGAGCCGTCGGCCCGGCCCGGCCCGAAGAAGTAGACGAACCGCTCGAGCGACGGCACGGCAGCCCCCGCCCTAGACCGAGACGGCGGTGACGAGCGGCGCGGCGTGCCGGGACGCGGTCAGGTCGTCGGGGATTGCGGTGGGATACTGCCCGGAGAAGCAGGCGTGGCAGAACTGTGCCGGGTCGCCGCCGGCCGCCCGCAGCATGCCCTCGAGCGACAGATACCCGAGCGTCTCCACGCCGAGGTGTTGACGTATCTGTTCGACGCTGTTGCTCGACGCAATCAGTTCGTCTCTGCTGGGCGTGTCGATCCCGTAGTAGCAGGGCCCCGTGATCGGCGGCGAGGCGACCCGGAAGTGCACTTGGGCCGCGCCCGCCTGGCGGATCATCTGCACCAGGCCCTGGCTCGTGGTGCCGCGCACCAGGGAGTCGTCCACGACGACGACGTTCCGGCCGAGCAACACCTCGCGCACCGGATTGAATTTGATCTTGACCTTCGAGTTGCGCACGGCCTGGGCGGGATGGATGAACGTGCGCCCCACGTAATGGTTGCGGATGAGGGCGTGCTCGAGCTTGATCCCGGCTTCTTCGGCGAAGCCGAGGGCCATCGCGTTGGAGCTGTCGGGAACGCTGAAGACGCAGTCGGCCCCCGGGGCGGGGTGCTCGCGGGCGAGCTCGCGGCCCAAGGCCCGGCGCACCTTGTCTACCGAGCGGCCGAAGATGGTGCTGTCGGGGCGGGAGAAATAGACGAGCTCAAAGATGCAGCGCCGATGGGGCTTCGCCGGCAGCGCTGGCAGCTGGTCCACTGCGCCGTCGTGGATCCGCAGGAACTCGCCGGGCTGGAGCTCCCGCACCGGCGTGGCTCCGATCAGGTCGAGCGCGCACGTCTCCGAGACCACGACGTGACCCTGCCCCCCCCCCAGGCGGCCCAGCCAGAGGGGCCGGAAGCCGCGGGAGTCCACGATCGCGTACAGCGTGCGCCCGACGGTGATCACCAGGGAGTACGCGCCTTCGACCCGCTCAAACGCGTCCATCAACTGATCCTCGGGCTCGCGCGCCTCGGAGCGTGCGATGAGGTGCACCAGCACCTCGCTGTCGGACGACGTCTGGAAGATCGAGCCTTTCGCGACCAGATCGGTGCGCAGCTGCGCGGCGTTGGTGAGGTTGCCGTTGTGGCCGAGGGCGAGGGGGCCTTCGCGGTAGCGGGCGAGCACCGGCTGCGCGTTGGCGAGGACGGAGGTGCCGGCCGTCGAGTAGCGGGTATGGCCGATCGCCACGTCGCCCGGCAGTCCGGCCAGGACCTGCTCGGTGAAGACCTCGCCGACCAGCCCCATGCCGCGGTGCGAGCGGGCCACGCCTGCACCATCCACGGCCACGATCCCCGCCGACTCCTGGCCCCGGTGCTGCAGGCTGTAGAGGCCGAGGTAGGCGAGTCGCGCCGCGTCAGGGACGCCCGAGACACCGATGATGCCGCACATGGCGTGCTCTCAATCTCCCATGCGTCGAGGGATCGCCGTGAAATATACCTCACGGAGACGGCGAACGACGCAATGGACGACAGCGTCACGGAGCTGAAGGCGTACGGAGCCATCGTACTCGCCGACCGTGCCGGCGCGATACGCCGGGACGCCGAGCTCCTGCGCCAATGCCGCGACGGCCGCCGCGCGCTCCGGCGCGCACGTGATCACGGCGCGACCGTGCGACTCGCTGAACAACAGCTCTTCCCAGGTGCGTGGTGCGGAGTACGCAGTCAGATCCACGTCCATTCCGAATCCCGCGTCCTGGTAGGGGCCACCCATCGCGACCTCAGCCAAGGCTACGCCGAGTCCGCCTTGCGAGCAGTCGTGCGCCGACCGGCACAGCCCGCGCTCGGCACCGGCGACGAGCAGATCGATCAGCCGTCGCTCGGCCTCGAGATCCACCCGCGGCGGCTCGCCACCCACGAATCCGTGGATCGCTTCCCAATACGCCGATCCACCCAGCTCGGGCCGCGTCTCGCCCAACACGAACACCACGTCGCCCGCCTGCCGGGCATGGCTCGGTACCGCCTGCTCGACGCGCTTGAGCAGACCGACCATCCCGACGACGGGCGTGGGATCGACCGCGCCGGTTGGGCTCTCATTGTAAAAGGACACGTTGCCGCCCGTGACCGGCGTGCCGAGGGTGCGACACGCGTCGGCGATACCGCGGCAGGCCTCCCGGAACTGCCAGAAGACGGCCGGTCGCTCCGGGCTGCCGAAGTTGAGGCAGTCGGTGATGCCGAGCGGGCGGGCGCCGGTGCAGGCAACGTTGCGCGCCGCCTCCGCGACGGCCGCCTTCCCCCCTTCGTACGGGTCGAGGAGGACGTAGCGCGAGTTGCCATCGGTCGTGACGGCGACGCCGAACGCGGCATCCCGTACGCGAATCACCCCGGCGTCGCCGCCGGGGGCGATCACGGTGCCTGCCTGGACGGTCGAGTCGTACTGCTCGAAGACCCAGCGCTTGGACGCGATGGAGGGGTGGTCGAGGAGCTTGAGGAATGCTGCTTCGGGGCTCGGGGCTCGGGGCTCGGGGCTCGGGCACATCGCTCGCAACCTTGCCACCGCCGGATCTTCCTTCGCCTCCGGCTCGTACACGGGACAATCGTCGATCAAGCGCTGGCCGGGAATCTCGACGACGACCTGCTCACCCCACGTCGCCCTGTACAAGCCGTCGTCGGTGATGCGCCCGATGGCTGTCGCACCGAGCTCCCACTTCGCCGCGATGGCCTGGACCTCCTTCACCCGGTCCGCCTTGGCGACGACCAGCATCCGCTCCTGAGACTCCGAGAGCAGAATCTCGTACGGCGTCATTCCCGGCTCACGCGTAGGAACCAGGGACAGGTCGATCTCCACGCCCACCCCGCCGCGCGCCGCCATCTCGGCCGAGGACGAGGTGAGGCCAGCGGCCCCCATGTCCTGAATCGCCACGATGTGCCCCGAGGCGATGAGCTCCAGGCTCGCCTCGAGCAGGAGCTTCTCGGTAAACGGGTCCCCCACCTGCACCTGGGGCCGGCGCCGCTCGCTTTCGTGGGTCAGCTCTGCGGAGGCGAACGAGGCGCCGTGAATACCGTCGCGCCCGGTGCGCGAGCCGACGGCGAGCAGCACATTCCCCACGCCGCGCGCGGCGGCGCGGATTAGGTCCTTCTCCTTGAGCACCCCGATGCACATCGCGTTGACGAGCGGGTTGCCGTCATACCGGGGCGCGAAGTCCACTTCGCCCCCCACGGTCGGGACGCCCACGCAGTTCCCATAGTCGCCGATGCCGCGGACGACGCCGGCAAGCAGGTAGCGGTTGCGGGCGTCGTCGAGCGGGCCGAAGCGCAGGCTGTTGAGCAGCGCCACCGGGCGCGCGCCCATCGTGAACACGTCACGCAGGATACCGCCGGCGCCAGTCGCGGCGCCCTGGTAGGGCTCCACGGCGGAGGGGTGGTTATGCGACTCGATCTTGAACGCCACCGCCCAGCCGTCAGGGAGTCGGAGCACGCCGGCGTTCTCGCCCGGCCCCTGGACGACCTGCGGACCGGTCGTGGGAAGGGTCTTCAGGACCGGCCGGGAATGCTTGTAGGAGCAGTGCTCACTCCACAGCGCCGAGAAGATGCCCAACTCGGCGAAGGTGGGTGCGCGGCCCAGCATCGCCTCGATGCGGCGGTATTCTGCTGGGGTGAGATTGTGCTCGCGCACGAGCTCCGGCGTGATGGGCGGGTCGCCCCGGCAGGGCGTCGCCCGGGTCACGAGTCGGAGGCCCGCGCCCCTGAGACGCCCCGCATCACCGCGCGAAACACCCGCCCGAAGATGGTCGGCTCAGGATGCTTCACCAGAGCCTCGGCCTCGGCGGCGTCGAGCCACAGCCCGTGGCAGTGGGTGCACTGGTCGATCTGGATGCCGTGCCAGTCGCCCGTGAGGAGGTCGTAGCCGCACTTGGGGCACTTCATGTAGTGGGACTTGCGCTCGGCCTCGGTCGCGGCGCGCTGCGCCGCCTGCCGATGCTGGCGTAGCAGCTCCGCGTCGCGCTTGGCGAAGTACTCGTCTTCGTTCTGGCTCGGCTTCTTGTGCGTCGTCACGAACTGTGGATCTTCAGGGTGTCGCCGCCGCGGGTCGGCCCGTGCTTCTTGCCCGGTGGCGAGGAGGACTGCCCGCTGTACCCGTGACCGGGCCAGCGAACGATGGCGTCCACCACCTGGTCGTTCTGCAGCGTGACCAGGTCCAACGTGCCGCAGGTGCGCTCGCAGCTGTTGGGGAAGAACAGATACGTGTACTCGCCCTCGCGACGGATCGCCGCCGGCCTGCCCCACAACTCGTACACCTGGCGCTCGCTCATGCCTGGCGCGACGGTCCCCGTGTCGGACGAGTTGTAGGGCACGTCCCGCACTGCGTGCGGCGCGCCGGGGAACTGCTCGATTCGGCCACCACCCCCCGGGGGGGGGGCAGACGGGCGGGAGGGGGGTGGTGCCGGTGCGCCGCTCACGGGCTGGGGCGCCCTGGTGCCCGGTGCCTGCGGTGCCGCCGCCGGGGACGCCCCGGGGGCGGGATGTTTGGCCGTGTCGCCCGACACTGTCGCGGTCTGCGTGGGCGTCGCACGCGTGCGGCCCCGCCGCTTGTCGATCGCGGCCTGGACGTTGGCCTTGATCTTGTTGATCTGGTCACACCCGAGAGTGCTGACTGCCAAGAGCGCGCACAGCGCCAGCGTGCTGCGTCGCATGACGAGCCTCCATGGAATGAAAGACACGGGCTCCGTCCTGGCCGCCCAGAACCGGAGTGGTGCGGCGCTCCGGGTGCGGCATGATCCCCACCACGTTGCGGCCGGCGTTGCACACGCCGGCGATGTCGTTGGTCGAGCCGTTCGGGTTGTCGCCGAGGTAACGCCAGACCACCCGCCCGCCGGCTTCGAGCTCGGCCGCCGCGCGCGGATCGACCACGTAGCGGCCGTCCCCGTGGGCGATCGGGACCGTCAGCTCCTCGCCGGGGCCGTACAGGCGGGTGAAGGGCGTGTCGGTCGCTTCGACGCGCACCCGCACCGGCCGCGAGAGGAACTTGAGTCGCGCATTGCGCATCAATCCCCCCGGCAGCAGCCCCGCCTCGCACAAGATCTGGAACCCGTTGCAGATGCCCAGCACCGGCCCGCCCGCCTGCGCGTGGGCCGCGACGGCGCGCATGATCGGCGAGAAGCGGGCGATCGCTCCGGACCGCAGGTAGTCACCGTAGCTGAAGCCACCGGGGAGGATAGCGATGTCGGCCCGCTGCAGGTCGGTGTCGCGGTGCCAGACGAAGTAGGCGTCCGTGCCGGCCTCGCGCGCGGCCGCCAGCGTGTCGGCGTCGCAGTTGGAGCCCGGGAACACGACCACCGCGACGCGTTCCATCAGGCGCTCTCCACGGCGACCTCGAAGTCCTCCGTCACCGGATTGGCCAACAGGCGGTCACACATGCTGCGGGCGCGCGCGGTGGCCTCGTCCCGGCTCGCCGCGATGAGCTGCAGCACGAGGTGCTTGCCCACCCGCACCGTGCCGACCTCGGCGAACCCCAGGGCGTGGAGTGCGTGCTCCACGGCCTGCCCCTGCGGGTCGAGCAGCGACGCACGCGGCATCACGCGGACCTCCACCCGAAACGCGGCCATCAGCGGCTGCCTCCCCCCTCCCCGCCTCCCTGCGAGAAGTGCCCGCGACGCGGCTCGCCATAGGCGTCCGCTCGCCGATCGCTGTCCCCAAGGACGATGGGGCCCGCGATCTCCGCCTCTTCGTCCTCGTCCGGCGTCGCGAACAGCCCCAGCAGTGCCGCGCGCAGCACCCCGTACGCCATGTACGCGACGCCCAAGGGGAAGAAGAATTCGTCATGCTGCCAGATGCCGAAAAAGAGAATACTCAAGATGAACAGCAGCCCCAAGACGCCCCGCACGGTACGGAACCCCGCCCGTGGGACCGCGGCGTAGCGGACGTTGCTGACCATGAGGATGGTGAGCAGGATCATCAGGAGCGACAGCAGCAGCGGCCAGGGGAGATGCGCCAGCCGTGCTTGGTAGAGCGCGGTGGTCGTAAAGGGGAAGTAGGTCGCCAGGGTCATGCCGGCGGCCGGCGAGGGCAGGCCCACGAACGCGGTCTTGGCGCGCCCGGCCTGGGTGAGGTTGAAGCGCGCCAACCGGATCGCCGCCCCCATCACGTAGAAGTAGCAGAACACCCACGCGCCGGCACCCATCGACGCGAACGCGAGCTCGTACATGAGGAAGGCCGGGGCCACCCCGAAGCTCACCACGTCCACGAGGCTGTCGAGCTCCGCCCCAAAGCGGGTGCCCGTGTTGGAAAGTCGGGCCAGGCGGCCATCGAGCGAATCGAGGACCCCGGCGAAGACGATGAACCAGCTCGCCCGGTAGAAGTCGGCGGGCGTCCCCTTGGACGCCAGCACCATCGACCAGATCCCGAAGAAGAGGTTGAAGAGCGTGAACAGGCTCGGCACGATGATCACCACCCGCCGCACGTTGGTCCGGAACGGCGGCGGCCTCACGTGCCGAACTCCGCGAGCACGGTCGCTCCGGCGGCCACGCGGTCGCCCACCTTCACCCGGACGAGCGGCCGGCTAGTGAGCGGGACAAAGACGTCCACCCGCGAGCCGAACCGGATCATCCCCAGCCGGGCCGCCTGGCCGACGCTGTCGCCGACCTTGCCGTCGGTGACGATCCGGCGGGCGATCAGCCCGGCGATCTGGCGCACCAGCACGGGGCCGCGCGGCCCGCGGATGCCGATCGAAGCCTGCTCGTTGTCCAGGCTCGCCTTGTCTGCGGCGGCGTGGAGAAACTGGCCAGGGTTGTAACGCACCAGCTCGACGCGCCCGGCCACCGGATAGCGATTGACGTGCACGTCGAACACGCTCATGAAGATCGAGACCCGCTGCGCGCGTGCTTTCAGGTACATCGGCTCGTCGGCCTCGACCACACTCACGACCTTCCCGTCCGCCGGCGCGATCACCACCCCGTCCCCCCGCGGGCCGGTGCGCAGGGGGTCGCGGAAGAAGACGAGCAGCCATACCGCGATCACGAGCAGTGGCCCCCCGACGAGCCACCACCATGGGCTGGTCCGCAGCGCGGCCCAGACGCCGACGGCGGCGAGCCCCCAGCCGATCGCGATGAACGGCCAGCCCTCGGGCGCCATCCTCATCGCGCCGTCTCCAGCGGCGCTCCGGTGAGCAGGCGGTAGGCCCCGAGGTAGCGTGCGCTCGTCGCCGCCACGACGTCCGCGGGGAGGGGGGGCGGCGGCGGATTCCCGTTCCACCGACCCGCCTGCTTCAGGCCGGCGAGATAGTCGCGCAGCGGCTGTTTGTCGTAGCTCGGCTGGCCCTTGCCCGGCGTGTAGCCGTCGGCGGGCCAGAAGCGCGAGGAGTCGGGGGTCAGGACCTCGTCAATGAGGAGCAGCGTGCCGTCGGGCGCGGTGCCGAACTCGAACTTGGTATCCGCGATGATGATGCCGCGCTCCGCCGCGTACGCCCGCCCGGCCGAGTAGACGGCGAGACTGGCGCGCTTCAGGCGCTCGGCGAGCAGGTGCCCGAGCGCCGCCGCGACGTGACCGAAAGTCACGTTCTCGTCGTGCCCAGTCTCCGCCTTGGTCGCGGGGGAGAAGATCGGCGACTCGAGCCGCGCGCTCTCCCGGAGGTCCGGCGGGAGCGGCTCGCCAGCCAGCGTGCCCGACTGCCGGTACTCGGCCCAGGCCGAGCCCGCGAGATAGCCCCGCACGACGCACTCGAACGGGATCGGCGTGGCACGCCGCACCAGCATCGCGCGGCCGACCAGGAGCTCGCGCTCGCCCTCCAGCAGGGGAACCCGCTCGAGGATGGCGTCCGCGTCGGCCGTGATCAGGTGGTTGGGAATAACCTCCGCCAGGCGGCGGAACCAGAAGGCGGACAGCTGCGTGAGCACGCTCCCCTTGTGCGGCACGGCCTCGCGCATCACCACGTCGAACGCGCTCACGCGGTCGCTCGCCACCACGAGCAGGGTGTCGCCGTCGACCGCGTACAGCTCCCGGACCTTGCCGCGCCGCAGCAGGGGGAGGGGCAGCCGACTTTCGACGATCGCTGTCTTCATACGTTTACCGCGGCGACGGCGGGCGTCGGGCCCACCGCGTCGATCTGTTCGAGCACGGCAGGGATCGCCTCGCCCAGGAACTCATCCACTTGCTTGGGAGCGCGCCCCACATAGGCCGTAGGGTCGAGCTCGTCGCGACGCGCCGCCACCTTGAGCCGCGCGAAGGCCGGGTCGGCGGCGAGCCGCTCGAGTAGGTCGTTGGGGCCGCCGCGCTCGGCGAGGTTCTCCGCCACGGCGAGGCTGTGCGTGCGGATCACGTCGTGCAGCGCCTGGCGGTCGCCGCCCGCCTGCACGCCGCGCATCAGCAGCCGCTCGGTGGCGAGGAAGGGCATGGTGTCCGCCACGTGTCGCGCGATCACGCGGTCGTGGACTTCGAGCCCGGCGGCGACGTTGGTCGCGAGCACGAGGATCGCGTCCGTCGCGAGGAACGCCTCCGGGATCGCCAATCGCCGGTTGGCGCTATCGTCGAGGGTGCGCTCGAGCCACTGGGTCGCGGCCGTGTGCCAGGCATTGCCTTCGAGCTCGATCACGAAGCGCGCCAGGCTGGTCATGCGCTCGGCGCGCATCGGGTTGCGCTTGTACGCCATCGCGCTCGAGCCCACCTGATCGCTCTCGAACGGCTCGAGGATCTCGCCTTCGTGCTGCAGCAGCCGCAGGTCGGTCGCGAACTTCGCGGCGGAGGCGGCAATGCCCGACAGCGCCGCCAGCACCTGCGCATCGAGCTTGCGTGGGTAGGTTTGGCCGGTGACCGGGAAGACCCGGGCGAACCCCATCTTCTTGGCCACCCGCGCGTCGAGGTCGCGGACCTTGGCCTCGTCCCCCGCGAACAGCTCGAGGAAGCTCGCCTGGGTGCCGGTCGCGCCCTTCACGCCCCGGAACCGCAAGGACTCGAGACGGTGGATCAGCTCCTCGGCATCCAGCGCGAAGTCCTGCATCCACAGCGTGATCCGTTTCCCGACCGTCGTGAGCTGCGCGGCCTGGAAATGCGTGTACGCGAGGCACGGGAGGGCGCGGTGCTTGCGAGCTAGCTTGCCCAACGCGACGAGCACCGCCGCGAGGCGGCCCAGCAGCAGCTGCAGCGCCTCGCGCATCAGCAACAGGTCGGCGTTGTCGGTGACGTAGGCGCTGGTGGCACCGAGGTGCAGGTAGGGCCGCGCGGCCGGCGCTTGGTCGCCCAGGGCGAGGATGTGGGCCATGACGTCGTGCCGCAGCCGCTTCTCGTGCTCCGCCGCCCGGTCGAGGTCGACGTCGTCGAGGTGAGCGCGCGCCTGCACCAGAGCATCGGCGGGGATGGGGAGCCCGAGCTCCTGCTCGGCTTCCATGAGGGCGAGCCACAGCCGGCGCCACAGACCGATGCGGCGGCGCTCGCTCCACAACGCCTGCATCGCCGGGGAGGCGTAACGCGTCGAGAGCGGCGACGTCCAGGTCAAACGGAGGCCTTCGCGCGCGCGACCAGTTTGCTCCAGTCGTTCAGGAACTGGTCCAGCCCCCGATCGGTCAGGGGGTGCAGCAGCAGCTTCCGCAGCACGTCCGGGGGCAGCGTCGCCACGTCGGCGCCGATCATCGCCGCCTCCACTACGTGGCGGGGGTGACGCAGCGAGGCCGCGAGAATCTGCGTCTCGATGCTGTAGTTGTCGAAGATGACCCGCGCCTCGCGGATCACGTCCATCCCCTCCTGCCCGACGTCGTCGAGCCGCCCGATGAACGGGCTCACATAGGTCGCCCCCGCTTTCGCCGCGATCAGGCACTGCGGGCTGGAGAAGCACAGGGTGACGTTGGTCCTGATCCCCGCCGCCGTGAGCCGTCGCACCGCCACCATTCCGTCCTCCAGCATTGGGATCTTCACCACGATGTTGTCGGCGATCTTGGCGAGCGAGGTCCCCTCCGTGACCATGCCCTCGGTGTCCACAGCGACGACTTCCGCCGAGACCGGGCCCTCGACGAGCGAGCAGATCTCCTTCAGCACGTCGCGCGGGTCCAGGTCGCCCGCCTGCTTGGCGAGCAGCGATGGGTTCGTGGTGATACCGTCGATGAGCCCTGCCTGGGTGGCCCAGTTGATGTCCTTGAGGCTGGCGGTGTCGAGGAAGAACTTCATGAGTCAGCCCCGGCGTAGAGGTGAGGAGGATAGCGCACCGCAACCAGGTACAGGCCCTGGGGTGGAGCGGGCGGACTGGCCGCCTGGTTGTCGCCGGCGGTGAGCAAACGGGGGAAATCCGACGGCGGTCGTCGGCCCAGGGCGATGTCGACCATCGCGCCCACCAGGAAGCGCACCATCCGGTGCAGGAACCGATCTGCCTCGATTGTAAACGTCACGCCCGTCCCGTCCGCTCGCGGCGCCCACTCGGCGAGCGCCACGCGGCATCGGTAGTCAGGCTTGGCGGCCCCAGCCGCGCCGTCGCCCCCCGCCGCCGCGGCGAGGCCACGAAACTCGTGGTCGCCCTGCAGCGCCTCGGCCGCTCGGCTGAGCACCCCGAGATCGAGAGGGCGGCCGCTCCCCAACGCCCACTCGTAGGGGCGGCGGAACGGCGAGCGGCAGGACTCGTCGGTCCCGATCACATAGCGATAGCGACGCGCCGTCGCGCTCCGCCGCGCGTGAAAGCCCGGCTGCATCGCGTGCACCCGCTCCACCCAGATGTCCCGGGGTAGCAACGCGTTCAGCGCACGCCGCGATCCCGGGACATTGCCGGCCCAGCGCTCCGGAAGCGTGAAGCCGACACCCTGACCAAGCGCGTGTACGCCGGTATCGGTGCGGCCCGCTCCGGTGGCCGTCGTCTTGCACCCGGCCAATCGCTCGAGCACCGCCTCGACTTCGGCCTGGACGGTGCGCCCTTGCGGTTGACGCTGCCACCCCACGAACCGGGCCCCGTCGTAGTGCACTACCGCGAGGAAGGGCCGGCTCGTCACATGCGTAAAATAGGGACGGGGAGAGGGCCAATCAAGCGGCGCAACCCGTTGTCGTGTTTGACAAAAGACGATTTTCCGCCGTAGGTTTCGCGACCCCGAAAGCCTCCATGGCCGACGCCTTTTCCTCCCCCCCCCTCCAGCAGGCGATCACCGCGCTAGCCGACCGCCAGTCCCTGAGCGAGCGCTTGGCGGCCGACGTTTTCGGCGCCGTCATGCGGGGCGAGGCCACGCCCGCCCAGACCGCCGCCCTGCTCGTCGGGCTGCGCGTGAAGGGCGAGACCCCGGAGGAGGTGGCGGGCGCCGCGCGCGCGCTGCGCGCGGCGATGGTGCGGGTCGAGACCAACGCACCCTATCTCGTGGATACCTGCGGGACCGGGGGGGGCGCCGTCACCACCTTCAACATCTCGACGGCCGCCGCCTTCGTGGCGGCGGGTGCCGGAGCGACGGTGGCAAAGCACGGCAACCGGTCCTTCACGTCCAAGTGCGGGTCGGCGGACGTGCTCGAAGCCCTGGGAATCGCCATCGGAATCGACGCCGCGGCGGCGGCGCGTCTGCTGCGGGAAGCGCGGGTGGCGTTCCTGTTCGCGCCGAACTTTCACCCCGCGATGCGGCACGTCGGGCCAGTGCGACGCGAGCTCGGCATCACCTCGGTCATGAACCTGCTCGGACCGCTCGCCAACCCGGCCGGCGTGCAGCGACAGTTGGTCGGCGTCGCCGACCGGGACCGGGCGCCGCTGCTGGCGCAGGCCCTAGCCAGACTGGGCACCGAGCACGCGATGGTGGTGCACGGTCGCGTGGGGATGGACGAGATTTCGCCGCAGGGCATCACCGACGTGTGGGAGATTCGGGAAGGCCGCACGAGCACGTGGGAGCTCGACCCGGCGGCCCACGGCCTCGCGATTTCCGACGGCGGGAGGCTGCAGGGCGGGGACGCGGCGGCCAACGCCGCGCGTCTCGAGCGCATCCTCGCGGGGGATGGGGCCGACTCCGCCGGTCGCGCGGCCGTCGTCCTCAACGCCGGAGCGGCGATCTACGTGGCCGGGCTGGCCGCGAGCTATGCGGAGGGCGTGCGGCGGGCGGACGAGGCGGTGACCTCGGGCGCGGCGCGCGGGGCGCTCGAGCGCCTGCGCCGCGCTAGTCCTAGTACCGTTCCGACATCGTGAGTGGCTCTCCGAGACCGCGGGAGGAGAGTCGGAACGGTGCTAGTACTTCCGGATGACGCCCACGACCACCCCCTGCAGCACCACGTCCCGCTCGTTCACGCGGATCGGGGACATGGACGGGTTCGCCGGCTGCAGGCGGATCCAGCCGCCCGGCTCGCGATAGTACTTCTTGACGGTGGCGTTGTGGCCGTCCACCAAGGCGACCACCGTCTCACCGTTCTCGGCCTGCGCGCGCTCGTGTACGACGACGTAGTCGCCGTCCTTGATGTGCTCGTCGATCATCGAGCTGCCGCGGACCTTGAGCACGTAGCTGCGACCGCGCCGGGGCAGGAGCTCGTCGGGCACGGCGATCGTGTCGGCGCCGCTGATCGCTTCGATCGGCTCGCCGGCGGCGACCAGTCCCAGCAGGGGCAGCTCGGTGGCCCCGGTCTGGCCCTTGGGTGGCACGATCTCGATCGCCCGGCTCTCGTTGTGGGCGCGGCGGATATAACCCTTGCCCTCGAGGTTGGTGAGGTGCTCGTGCACTGTCGCCAGCGAGCTGAAACCGAAGCGCCGGGCGATCTCCTCGAAGCTGGGAGCGTAGCCGGTGTCGGTGATATAGCCCTGCAGATAGGTGAGGATCTCGTGCTGGCGGCGCGTCAGCGGCATACAGTCTCCCGAAAATTGCCCGAAGGATAATGTACCCGAAAATCACCCGAACGCAAGGATGACCCGCGCCTCGCTGTCTTCCATCCTAAGCTTTACCCGGGAGCGAGTGGCGGCGCTGCGCCCGCGGGCCCGCGAGCTCGAGCGCGCCGCTGCGGCGGCGCGGTCACCGGTGCCATTCCACGCGGCTCTTCATGGCACCAGCATCGGGGTGATCGCGGAGGTCAAACGGCGGTCTCCCTCCGCCGGCGACATCAGGGGGGACCTGGACCCGGTCACGCATGCCCAGGCGTACGTGGCGGGTGGCGCCGTGGCGCTCTCGGTGCTCACCGACGAGCGCCACTTCGGAGGCTCGCTGGAGGATCTTGAGCGAGTCGTCCAGGCCGTTCCGGTACCGGCGTTGCTGAAGGATTTCGTGCTCGACGAGGTGCAGCTCCTGCAAGCTCGCGCCGTAGGAGCCAGTGCGGTGCTGCTGATCGCGCGCATCCTCGAGCCGGCGCAGCTGGCCGCCCTCAGCCGGGCGGCGCGCAACATGGAGCTCGGCGTGCTGGTGGAGGTGCACTCGCCGCCGGAGCTCAACGGGGCGCTCGCCGCCGAGCCGACCGCAGTCGGCGTGAACAGCCGCGACCTGGACACGTTCGCGGTGAATCTTGGCCTCCTCGAGTCGCTGCTCCCCCTGGTGCCGCGGGACGTGCCGGCCGTGGCCGAGAGCGGGATCGAGACGCGGGCCGACGTCACGCGAATGGCGGCGGCGGGCGCGGATCTCGTGCTGGTGGGAACGTCCGTGGCGCGCGCCGCTGATCCGGCGGCGGCGGTGCGGGAGCTTTGCGGAGTCCCGAGAGTGGGGAGGCTCTGAGACAAATGCGGGGGGACCCGTGACCTCGCCTCCGGTAGAGTCCGGCCGTTTCGGACCGTACGGCGGCCGCTACGTCCCCGAGACGCTGATGGCGGCGCTCGAGGACCTGACGCGTGTGTACGCCGAGGCGCAGCGCGATCCGCGGTTCTCGGCGGAGTTGGAGGCCCTCCTCCGCGATTACGTGGGGCGTCCCACGCCGCTGACGGACGTGCCGCGACTCTCGGCGCAGGTCGGCGCGGGCGTGCGCGTGCTGCTGAAACGCGAGGATTTGAACCACACCGGCGCCCACAAGATCAACAACACGCTGGGGCAGGCGCTGTTGGCGGGGCGCATGGGGAAGCGCCGCATCATCGCCGAGACGGGCGCGGGTCAGCACGGTGTCGCCACGGCGACGGTGTGCGCGCGCTTCGGGCTGGAGTGCGTGGTGTACATGGGTGAGGAGGACATGCGGCGCCAGCGGCTCAACGTCTACCGCATGGAGCTGATGGGCGCCCGCGTCGTGCCGGTGACCTCGGGCACGCGCACGCTCAAGGATGCGACCAACGAAGCGTTGCGCGACTGGGTGACCAACGTGACGACCACGCACTACATCATCGGCTCGGTCGTGGGACCCGACCCGTTCCCGCGCATCGTGCGGGACTTTCAGGCCGTGATCGGGCGCGAGTGCCGACGGCAGGTGCTGGAGCGCTGCGGGAGGTTGCCGCGGACGGTGGTCGCCTGCGTCGGCGGCGGCTCGAACGCCATGGGTGTCTTCGCGGGCTTTCTCGCCGACCGCGACGTCGAGTTGGTCGGGGTGGAGGCGGCCGGCGAGGGTCTCGCCACGGAACGACACGCGGCGTCCCTGGTGCGCGGGCGGCCCGGAGTGTTCCACGGGAGCCTGTCCTACCTGTTGCAGGACGCCGACGGGCAGGTGCAGCCGGCCCACTCCGTGTCGGCGGGGCTGGACTACCCCGGCGTCGGGCCAGAACACGCTTACCTGAAAGACGCGGGCCGCGTATTGTATGAGGCGGTAACGGACCGGCAGGCGCTCGAGGCCTTCGCCGGGCTCAGCCGGTTGGAGGGAATCCTGCCGGCGCTGGAGAGCGCCCACGCCGTGGCCTGGGTGCTCGGGCAGCCGGGCCGCTGGCAGGAGGGGGAGGTCGTCGTCGTCAACCTGAGCGGCCGTGGGGACAAGGACGTCGCCCTGGTCGCCGAACTCACCGGAGCCGCGATCTGAGCAACGCACCCGCGCCGATTCCCGAGCTGGCCCTGCCGCCGTCGCAGGTCGAGGAGCTGATGACGCTCCTCAGCAAGGGCATGCGGGCGACGCAGCTCTACCTCCCCAACAATCCGGTCTACCAGCGCGCGGTCGAGAACATCCGCGGCGCGTTCCGCCACATCTGGCAAGCCACCGACGATCTGCACTTCGACGTGGGTGAGACGGACCTGCGCTGGGAAGGCGCCGTCGTCTACCACCAGGAGCAGAAGAACGAGAGCATCGCCTGGACGCTGTACAAGGACGGCGTCCGCTCGCTCCTGTTCAAGCCGGGCGTGGAGGACCAGGAGATCGTCGGATTCCTGCGGGTGCTCCACCTGGCGAAAACCCTGCAGGCGGACGCGGCCGACGACCTGCTGACCCTGTTGTGGCAGGAAGACTTCCAGTTCATCGCCTATACGTTCCGCGAGCTCGCCACCGAGAATGCGGTGCCGATCGAGGCCGGGGAGACGATCCCCAGCTCTTCTCCCAGCGACGTGCGGCGGGTTGTGGTGGAGGAAGCGCCTCCCCCGCGCGAGGGGCTGGTGTCGATCGACGATTTCGACACCACGCTCTACTTCCTCGACGACAAGGAGATCGACTTCCTCCACAAGTCCGTAGAGCGCGAGTACGCGCAGGACCTGCGGGGCAACGTCTTGGCGATGCTGTTCGACCTGCTCGAGCTGCAAACGTATGGCACGGTCCGGGCCGAACTGATCTCGATCGTCGAGAATTTCATCCCCTACCTCCTGGGGGCGGGGGACTTCCGCTCCGTCGCCTACATCCTGCGGGAATCGCGGACCATCCTGCAGCGCGCCCGCGAGCTGATCCCCGAGCACCGGCAGGCCCTCGAGGCGCTCCCGCACCGGCTGTCGCAGCCGGAGACGCTCTCGCAGCTGCTGCAGTCGCTGGACGAAGCGACGGTGCACCCCACCGAGGAGGAGCTGAGCGAGCTGTTCCAGGAGACCGGGCCCGATGCGCTCGGCACGCTGCTGTCGTGGATCCCCCGGCTGACCAACGAGCGGGTGCAGGAGCTGGTGCAACGGGCGGGCGAGCGCCTGGCGCAGGCGAACACGGCCGAAGTGCTGAAAGCGCTCGCCAGCGCCGATCCGGCGACCCAGTTCGAGATGGTGCGGGTCGCGGGACGACTCAAGCTTCCGGGCGCGCCCGACGGGATGGGCAAGCTGCTCGAGACCGGCGACCGCGCGCTGAAGATGGCCGTGGTCGAGGCGCTCACGGCGATCGGCACCCCCAGCGCGATGCGCCTGCTGGAGAACGCGGTGGCAGACAGTGAGCGGGACGTGCGCATCGCGGCCGTCAAGTACCTCGCCGCGCGCGGGCACCGCAACGCGTTCCCGAGCGTCGAAGGTGCGGTGACGGGCGGCAAGCTCAAGAACGCCGACCTCACGGAGAAAATGGTCTTCTTCGAGGCGTACGGTTCGCTCGCCGGGGCGAATGGGATCCCGCTGCTGGAGAAGATGCTGACCCCCAAGGGGCTGCTGGCCAAGCGGGAAGACCCGGAGACGCGCGCCTGCGCCGCCATGGCCCTAGGGAAGATCCGCTCCCCGCAGGCGCGCGCGGTGCTCGAGCGCGCCGCTCAGGACAAAGAGGCGCTCGTGCGCAACGCGGTGAATCGGGCGTTGCGGGAGTCTGCCGCATGACCGAGCCGACCGCTCCGGCGCGCCGCGCGTCCATGATGGAAACCGTCCAGACCACGGACGGCTTCCTCCGCCTGGCGGGCAGGGAGTTCCTGGTGATGCTGTACACGGCCTTCCGGTCGCTCAAGCTCTATCCGGTCGAAAACGCGCAGGTGCAGAAGGCGCTCGACGACCTCACCGCCGCGACCACGCACCTGCTCGAAGTCGAGCGCGAGCTCGAGGTGCGGCTGCAGGGCGAGTTCCTCTTCGTGAACTCGACGCGCCTGCGGCTCGACCTCGACAACTACGCGTCCTTCTCGCACATCCTCGGCCAGTTCCGGCAGTGCGGTGTCGGCGCCGTCCGCATCGACGAGGGCGTGGACCGCCGCCAGCTGCAGATCTTCGTGTCGCTGCTGCTCTCGTTCGCCGCGAAGGAGGCCAGCCCCAACAAAGTCTTCGAGCTGGGCCAGAAGCTCTCCGATGGAGGGGTCACCCACGTTTCCGTCGAGCCGCCCCTCGACACCGACGAGGAGGTCGAGGACGCCGAGCGCCAGAAGGAGGCCGCCAAGCGGACCTACGCTCGCTCGGTCGCGGTCACCAAGGAGGTCGTCAGCAGCATCCGCATGGGCCGCTCGGCGAACGTGAAGAAGGTCAAGCGCGCCGTGCAGGCCATCGTGGACCAGGTGCTGAACAACGAGGAGTCCCTGATGGGGCTCACCACGCTGCGCGATTACGACGAGTACACGTTCACGCACTCGGTCAACGTGTGCATCTTCTCGGTCGCCCTGGGCCGCAAGCTCGGCTTCTCGAAGCTGCAGCTCTACGATCTGGGGATGGCGGCCCTGTTCCACGACGTCGGCAAGTCCCGCGTGCCGCTGGAGGTGCTGAACAAAGAAGGCGGCCTCACCGACGAGGAGTGGCGCATCATCCAGGCGCACCCCTGGCTGGGCGTGCTGACGCTGTTCGGGCTGCGTGGCTACGGCGAGATCCCCTACCGCGGCATGATCGTCGCCTACGAGCACCACATGAAGAACGACCTCACCGGCTATCCCAAGTCGGTGCGCGCGCGCGAGCTGTCGATCTTCTCGAAGATCGTCGCCGTGGCCGACGGGTTCGATGCGGCCACGAGCCGGCGCGTGTACCAGACGGTGCCGATCCAGCCCGACCAGGTGCTGAAAGAGATGTGGGAGAACCCCCGGCGCGGCTACGATTCGGTGGTTGTGAAGGCGTTCATCAATCTCGTCGGCATCTACCCGGTGGGCACGTGCGTCATTCTCGACACCCACGAGGTGGCGCTCGTGCATGCCGCCAACGCGGACGTCAGCCACGTGCACCGCCCCATCGTGCGGATCGTGGCGGCCCCGGACGGCGCTCTCCTCCACCCGGGCACCGTCGTCGACCTTGCGCAGCGTGATGCGGGTGGCAACTTCCCGCGGACCATCGTCAAAGTCACCGACCCGCAGAAATACGGCCTCAAGATCAGCGACTACTTTGTCTGAGCACCCGATCGCGCGGCGGTGGCGCGCGATCCGCGCCGAAGGGGGGGGCAGGGAGCGGCGCCGCGCCGCGTTGATCCCGTACCTCACCGCGGGCTATCCCACACCGGCGACCTGCATCGCCGCCCTGCGCCTCGCGGAGGCCGCCGGAGCCGATTTCGTGGAAGTCGGCGTGCCCTTCAGCGACCCGCTCGCCGACGGGCCGACCATCCAGCGCTCCACCCAAGCCGCGCTGGCGCAGGGGATCACCGTGGCGCGCGTCCTGGAGCTGGTAGGCGAGGCGCAGCTCGGCATCCCGATCGTGATCATGACGTACCTGAATCCCGTGCTCGCTTACGGCGTCGGGCGCTTCCTGGCCGACGCCCATGCCGCCGGCGCGTCCGGCCTGCTGCTCACCGACTTTCCGGCTGGGAGCGACTCGGCGGTCGAGGAAGCGGTGGCGGCGAGCCCGTTGGCGCTGATCCGCCTGATCGCACCGACCACCTCGGACGCGCGGCTGGCGCAGGCGGTCGCGGGGGCCAGGGGGTTCATTTACTTCATTTCGCGCCTCGGTGTGACGGGGGCACGCCCTGACGTGCCGCCCGACCTCGGGGTCCAGGTGCGGCGCATCCGGGCGGTGACGTCACTGCCGGTGGCGGTCGGGTTCGGCATCAGCACGCCGGCCCAGGCTGCGGCCGCCGCGCGGGTGGCGGACGGCGTTGTTGTGGGCAGCGCACTGGTGGACGCGTTGCGTGGCGGCGCAGGGGAGCCGGGGGCAGGGTTGAACGTGGCGGAGCGGCTGCTGCGCGACCTGGCGGCGGCGGTCAGGGCCCGGGGGAATGAGGTGCCGGCGTGAGCGTTCAGCGGTTCGTCAACCTGTACGGCGAGGCGCTGGCGTACGGCGGGCTCGCGTTGCTCGCGGGTGTGCTCGCCGCCGATCCGCGGTGGCTCGGGCAGATTCCCGAGATCCTGGTAATGCTCGCGGCGGGCGTCGTGCTCCGCGGGCTGGCGGTGCCCCTCAGCAAGTACTCCTACCTCAATCAGACCGGGCTCATCGCGCTCTCCGGCAGCCTGCTGGTGGGCATGCCGGCGGCGGCGCTGGCCGTGACGGGCGCCGTCCTGGGGGCGGACTGGGTGTGGCAGCGCAAGCCCGTGCGCGTGGCCTGGATCAACCTGGGGCGCGAAGTCATCGCGCTCGTGGCTGCGTACGGGGTGTACGCCGCGATCCTGCGGATGTCCGACATCGCCGCTCCAGGGATCTCGGTGGCGACGATCCCGGCGCTCTTTTTCTATCTCCTCGCGTACTTCGTCATCGGCCGGCTGCTCTTCTACCTCACGTTGATCGTGCGGGCCAAGCTGGAGCAAGACGAGCAGCTGCTGATCGTGCGCTACGAATGCATCGCGTACTTCGCCACGGTCATCGCGACCGCCACCGTGGTCGCGACGGTGGTCGAGTGGCCGCCGCTCGCATGGGTGTTCGTGGCCGCGGCGCTCGGCGCGCTGGGGCTGCTGCTCAAGCGGATGCTCGAAGAGGCGATCTCGGCCGAGGAGCTGAACAAGATCCACGCGATGGAAGCCGTGATCACGAGCAATTTGAGCCTCGACGATTCCTTCCGCCGGATCGAGCGCCTGGCGCACCGCCTGGTCGATTGGGGCGACTTCCGCGTGTACCGCGTGGCGGACGGCCGGCTCACCCTCGCCTACCGCAGCGGCATCGGCTGGGCCATGCGCGGCGAGCCCTCGGCGGACACCGCGACGCTGCGCGCGGCGATCGTGGCAGCAGGCAAGACGGAAGTGATCGACGACGTCACTCGCGACAAGCGCATCGCCGACGCGCGCGAGGAGGTGCAGAGCCTGGTGATCGTCCCCCTCAAGTTCGGGGACCAGGTGATCGGGACGCTCGAGCTCGAGCACCACAAGAAGCGCGTCTACCGCCGCAAGGACATCCTGACGATCTCCACCTTCGCTACCCAGCTCGCCACCGCCATCCACATCACCGAGCTGCGCCGGCCGCTGGTCGAGACGGTGGAACGAATGACCCAGCAGCTCGGCACGCTGACGCATGCCGCGGTGGGGCTGCGCGAAGCCGCCGCGGCCGTGGCCGTCTCGACGCAGGCGATCCGCTCCGGCGTCGCCAGCGAGGAGGGCGAGGTCTCGGGCGGGCTGGAGGCCACGGAGACGCTGTCGCAGATGTCCCGCCGGGTGTCCGACGACGGGGCGGAGGCGGCGCGCGCGTCCAGCTCGGCGAGCGAAGTCGCGGCCAAGAACCGCCAGCAGATCCGGGACGCGATCGAGCTGCTGGTGGCGCTGAAGACGTTCGTGGGGGAGAGCTCGATCAAGGTGCAACGCCTGGGGCAGGTGAGCCGGCGGATCACCGGGTTCATCGCGTCCATCCGGGAGCTGGCCGACATGACCAACTTGTTGGCGCTGAACGCGGCCATCGAGGCGGCGCGGGCGGGCAAGCACGGCAGGGGGTTCGCCGTGGTTGCCGAGGAGGTCCGGCACCTGGCCGAGCAGAGCGCCTCGGCGGCGGCCGAGGCGGCGCAGCTGGTGGAGGACATCCACCGGCAGGTGGGCGAGGTGGTGGAGCAGATGCGCCGCGGGCAGGTGAATGTGGGCGGTGTGGAGGAGGTGTCGGCCGGCGCGCTCGAAGCGCTGGACGCGATCGTGGCGGCAACGGCCGACGCCACCACACACGCACGACGCATCGCGACCGCAGCGGGAGAGCAGGACACCGCATTCACCAAGCTGCGACAGCGCATCCACGCCGTCGCCGCGATCGCGGGGAAGAACCGCACGGAGGCGGACGACGTGGCCACGCGCGCCGGCGAGGCCGCGCGCGGGCTCACAGAGCTCGAGCTGGCGACGCGCGAGCTCGAGGCCGTGGCCACGATGCTGCGGGAACTGACGCGCGGCTTCGCCAGCGTCGCCTGAGCGCCTAGTGCCGTTCCAGCCGTTCAGGCCAAGAGAAAGCCCCGGTTGGGGGCAAACACGTTGGAACGGCACTAGGTTTCGGGCGTGATCGCGCGCGAGCGGGTGTATGTGGCCCTCGGGTCGAACGTCGGCGAGCGCGCCGCGCATCTGGCGTACGCCGTCGGTCGGCTGGCCCGGCTGGCCGAGACCCGGGTGGTGGCCGTCTCGCAGATCGAGGAGACGGCGCCGCTCGGCCCGATTCCGCAGAGACCCTACCTGAACCAGATGGTGCTCTTGGAGACCGGGCTCGCACCCGCCGAGTTACTGCGGGAGTGCCGGGCGATCGAGACCGAGCGGGGGCGGCAGCGGCGTGTGCGGTGGGGGCCCCGCACGTTGGACCTCGACATCGTGCGGTTCGGCGACCGCACCGTGCGCACGCCCGAGCTCGCCATCCCGCACCCCGAGCTGGCGCATCGCGACTTCTGGCTCCGGGAGATCGCCGAGCTCGAGGCGCTGCCGGTGACCCATGGCTGACGAGCTTAGGCCGGTGACGACGCACACGTTCCTCAAGATGAAGGAAAAGGCGGAGCGCATCGTGATGCTGACCTGCTACGACGCGCTGTTCGCCCGCCTGCTCGATGCGAGCGGCGTAGACGCCCTACTGGTCGGGGACTCCGTGAACCAGGTGCTGGCGGGTGCGGAGACGACGCTGTCGGCGACACTGGAGCAGATGATCTACCACACGAAGATCGTGCGGCGGGGCGCGCAGCGCGCGATGGTGGTGTGCGACATGCCGTATCTGACCTATCAGGTCACCCCGGCAGAGGCGATCCGGAACTGCGGGCGCGTGCTGGCTGAAACCGGGTGCCACGCCGTGAAAGTGGAGGGAGGGGCGCCGATCGCGCCGACGGTCCGGGCGCTGGTAGACGTGGGAATCCCGGTGATGGGCCACATCGGGCTGACGCCACAGTCGGTGCATGCGCTGGGCGGCTACCGCGTCCAGGGGAGAGACGACGCGACGGCGCTGCGCCTGAAAAATGACGCGCAGGCGTTGGAAGACGCCGGGGCCTTCGCGATCGTGCTGGAGCTTGTGCCCGCCCCGCGGGCGTCGGAGATCACCAAGTCGCTCACCATCCCGACCATCGGGATCGGGGCCGGGCCGGCGTGTGACGGCCAGGTGTTGGTGCTGCACGACATGCTGGGACTCAACGAGCGCTTCAGCGCCAAGTTCGTGAAGAAGTACGCCTCGCTCGCGGACGACGTGCGCGAAGCGGTGAGCCTGTACGCCGCCGAGGTGCGCGAGGGGCGGTATCCGGGACCGGAGCATTCGTTCGGGAAGTAGCTCCCGCCCCCCCCCCACTCCCCCCTCCGTCAATGCTCGAGCTCTCCGGCCTGTCCGAGATGCGCGCCTGGAGCCGCGCCCAGAAGGCGCGCGGCGGCCGCATCGGCTTCGTGCCGACGATGGGCTATCTCCACGAAGGGCACCTGCGGCTGGTCGATCGGGCCAAGGCGCGCGCCGACCGTGTGGTAGTGAGCATCTTCGTGAACCCGCTGCAGTTCGGCCAGAACGAAGACTTCACCACATACCCGCGCGACCGCGCGCGCGACCGCGCGCTCGCCCAGGAGCGCGGCGTGGATTGCCTCTTCACACCCGAGACGAAGGTGATGTATCCCGCGGACCCGGTGACGCGCGTCATACCCGAGGCGATGGCCGGGATTCTCGAGGGCGCGATCCGCCCCGGCCACTTCGCCGGGGTGCTGACCGTCGTGGCGAAGCTGTTTCATGTGGTAGAGCCGGATGTGGCGATCTTCGGCCGTAAGGACTACCAGCAAGCGACGTTGATCCGACGGATGGTGGCCGATCTCGACGTCCCGGTGGAGATCGAGGTCGCGCCCACGACCCGGGAGCTGGATGGCCTGGCGCTCTCCTCGCGCAACACCTACCTCACCGCCGATGAGCGCCGCTCCGCGCTCGCCCTGTCGCGCGCCCTGCGGGCCGTCGAGCAAGCCTGGCGCGGCGGGGAAGCGAATCCAGAGCACCTGCAGCGTCGCGGCATGGAGATCCTCGGCGTGCCGGGGGTGACGCCGGAGTATCTCGCGCTGGTAGACGAGTCGCTCCAGCCGGTGGCGCGCGCGACCGCGAAGACGATCGTGGTGGTCGCGGCGCGGGTCGGGCCGACCCGGCTCATCGACAACGTGGTGCTGGGGGAGGGGATCGCTGCCGACCCGGCGGTGCGGGCCTGATGGCGCTTCCGCCCTGGGCCCAGGCGACGCCGGAGCGGCGAGCCCATATCGAGCGCGTCGTCGGTCTCGTCACCCAGTGGGCGACGGCCATGGGCGTGCCCCAGGCCGAGCGCGGCCGCTGGATCCGCGCCGCCTGGCTGCACGACGCGCTGCGCGACGCCCCGGCGGCGAACGAGCTGGCGCACGGCCCCATGGCCGCCGACCGGGCGGCGCAGGACGGCGAGACCGATCGCGGTGTGCTCGACGCGATCCGCTACCATTCCCTCGGCCACGCCGGCTGGGACGGTGTGGGGCGCATGTTATACCTCGCGGACTTCTTGGAGCCGGGCCGGGACTATGACCGGGAGGAGCGCCGCGCCCTGGCCGCGCGCGTGCCGCTCGAGCGGGACGCCGTACTGCGGGAGGTGGCGCGGCGGCGGATCGAATGGGTCCTGCGCTCGGGGTGGTCGCTCCCGCCCGAAACGGTGGCCTTCTGGAACGCGCTGGTGCTATGAGCGTCGGACGGTCGGACCGTCGGACCGTCGGACTACGCCTGCTCCTCGCGTTCGCGGCAGTCGCCTGTCACGGGGATCGAGAGCCGCAGGCGTTTCCGATCCCGGGAGACGCGGGCGACCGCATCATCGTGGAGGTGCTGAATGCCAGCGGCAAGCCCGGCCTCGCTCGCGTGGGCACGCGGCTACTGCGGCAGGCGGGCATCGATGTGGTGAGCTTCGGGAACGCGCCGGGGATGGGACTGCCGCTCGATTCCACGCGGATCCTCATCCGGCGCGGGCCGGCGTCGGTAGGCGCGCGCATTCGCAAGGCGCTGGATGTCGGCACCGTGATCGTCCGGCCCGACAGCACCCGGCTACTGGATGCGAGCGTGCTCCTGGGGTCGGACTTTCGGCCGCGGGCTGAGCTCCACCCGTAGCTGGCCACAGGCGGCGCTGATGTCGAGCCCACGGCTGCGCCGCAGGACCGCTTCCACCCCGTGATGCTTCAACCGCCGCTCGAACGCCAGCATCTGCGCGTGCGTGCTGGGCGTGAGCCCGGGCGCCCCGCCCGGGTGCAACGGCAACAGGTTCACCAGCGCCCCCAGGGGGCGGGCGATCGCCGCCAGGGCGTCCGCCGTCTCGAGGGAATCGTTTTGCCCGCCGATCAGCACGTACTCGAGGGTCACGCGGCGCCGGAACCGCCGCAACGCGGCCAGGACGTCCGCCAGCGTGTACTTCTTCTCGATCGGCATCAAGGCGAGCCGTTGTGCCGGTGTCGGGGCGTGTAACGACAACGCGAGCCGGAACTGCTCAGGCCGCCTGGCGAGCTTGGCGAGATTCGGCAGGATGCCGACGGTGGAAACCGTGATGTGGCGCGCGCCGATCCCCAGGCCAAGAGGGTGGTTCAGAATCGTGAGCGCGGCGTCGACATGCTCCCAGTTGAGCAGCGGCTCGCCCATGCCCATGAACACGACGTTGGTCGGCTTCAACGCCGGCTCGCGGATCACGGTTTCGCGCACCTGGCCTGCGATCTCCGCAGGGGAGAGGTTGCGCCTCCAACCCATCTGGCCCGTTGCGCAGAACACGCAGCCGAGCGCGCAGCCGACCTGGGAGGAGATACACAGCGTGCGGCGCTTGCCTTCGGGAATGAGAACCGACTCGATCGCTTCACCATCGGCGAGCTTCCAAAGGAACTTCTCGGTACCGTCTCGGGAGACCTGATGCGCCGCGAGCTCGAGCCGCGCGATCGGGAACGCTTGTTCCAAAGCGCCGCGTAGCGCAGCGGGCAAGTCGGTAGCGTCCGCCCAGGACGCAGCGGGGCGCTCCCACAGGCGCGGAACGATCTGGCGCACTCGGTAGGCGGGCTCTCCCCGAGCGGCCAGCCAATCGGCGATGGCGCCCCGCGCGGCGTCCGGCGTGAGGGTGAGCAGATCAGCGCTCACCGTAGCCGGGTCTCCAGGCCAACGCGGAATGCCGAGCCAAGGTCGCTCACGCCACCGTCGCGCGCGAAGCTCACGCGGTAGCGGCCGATGCCGACCCGCAGGCCTGCGACGGCCCGCCATGTCGCCCCCGCGTACCCCCCGTCCCGCGCCACGAGCAGGTCAAAGGCGAATGGGTCGCCGAAGTCGATCCCGCCACCGAACTGGTGGTCCGCACCGAAGCCGTGCGCGACCGCAACGCCGTAGCGCGCCCGGATAGTGGCTGTCGATCCGCCGCTCCACAGCGGCCCGCGGAACACGCGGTACTCGAGGCCAGCGTAGATGTCCTGCGTCGCGTCGCTGCTGGAAGCGTGTGAGAGAAAGTGCGTGGCGGCGGCGACCCGCAGCACGTCGTTGATGCGGTGATCGAGCCCGGCGTCGAGCGTCCATTGCCCTACGTCCGTCCGATCCAGCCGGGTCTCGTGGTAGCCTGCGGTTGCGCCCAGCGTGGTGCCCCCGCGCTCGAGCGCGCCGGTAGCGCCGATGCTGTGCGTGAAGAAGGGAATGGTGCCCTGGTCGGGATCGGGACTGACGTAGGTTCGGACCAGCCCGCCGAGCTGCATGCGTCCGTACACCAGCCCCACTCGACCCCCCCCACCCCCCGCACCGCCGAACCGCATCCGCAGCGCGCCTAGGAAGCCCGAGGCACCGACGGCTTCGGGCGTCTGGATCGCGTCGATCCCGAGGAGCGCACGAGCGCCGTCGTCACGCTGGGCGGGGTTCCAGAACGCCGCCGCCCCCCCCGTCGCCAGGGCGAGGGGCACAGGCACGGTGGCTGCCGCGAGTCGCCACAACTCGGCGCCGGCCGTTTGCTGGGCGGGCAGGCGGAGCGGCCAGAGGCCGGGCCAGGCGCAGGCAGCGAAGCTCAGGTAGCGATGTAGCATTGCTGGCTCAACTTAACTAGATTCAATCGCTTACACCACTTGGGCCAAGCGTGCGTCTGTCCGAGCTGCTGACACCGGAACGTATCCGCGTCCCCCTCAAGGCGTCCGACAAGGAGGGGGTGCTGCGCGAGCTCGTGGACTTGGCGGTGGCCAACAACGGCAGCGCGGCCGCTGAGGTCCTGGGAGCCATTCTCGAGCGGGAGCGGCAGTTCCCGACGGGCATCGGCTACGGAGTGGCGGTGCCGCACGGCAGGACCCCCGGGTTGAGCTCGCTGGCCGTGGTGGCAGGCACGACCGAGCGGCCGGTACCCTATGAGACAATCGATGGCGAGCCGGTGCGGCTGTTTTTCCTGCTGGCTGGGCCAGAGTCACTGGCCGGGGCGCACGTGAAGGCGCTGAGCAGGATCTCGCGGCTGGTGCGCCAGCAGCCGCTGCGCGCCCGGCTGCTCGCGGCCAGGACACCGGAAGAGTTCTATCGCACGCTGTGCGCGGCGGAGGGAGCGTAAACACGGTGAGTGGGACGACCAGGCGCACCCATCGCTGCGGCGAGCTGCGGGCGGAGCACGTGGGGCAGCTGGTGAAGTTGGGGGGTTGGGTGCACCGGCGCCGCGACCTCGGCGGGATTGTGTTCATCGACCTGCGGGACCGCGCCGGGATCGTGCAAGTCGCCGTCGGGCCGGACGCTCCCGAGGAGGTGCGGCGGAGTGCGAGTGGTCTGACCGGGGAGTCTGTCGTCGAGGTCTTCGGCAAGGTCGTGGCACGCCCAGCCGACATGAAGAATCCGGAGCTCGCGACGGGCGACATCGAGGTGCACGCGACCAAGCTCGTGAAGGTGGGTTCGGCCGTCACTCCCGAAATCCCGGTGGCGCGAGCCAAGAGTGAAGAGCTCCCGGCCGAGGAACTGCGGCTCAAGTACCGCCACCTCGACTTGCGCCGTCCCGAGATGCAGGCGAATCTGATCCTCCGCCACCGGCTGTTGCAGCGGGCGCGGAAGACCCTGTCCGACCTCGAGTTCCTTGAGATCGAGACCCCGATCCTCACCAAACCGACCCCCGAGGGCGCGCGGGACTACCTGGTGCCGTCGCGGGTGCACCCGGGCGAGTGCTACGCGCTCCCGCAGTCGCCGCAGATCTACAAGCAGCTGCTGATGGTGTCGGGGTTCGACCGTTATTTCCAGCTCGCGCGCTGCTTCCGCGACGAAGACCTGCGCTACGACCGGCAACCCGAGTTTACGCAGATCGACCTCGAAGCGTCGTTCGTGGGAGCGGAGGACGTCCAGGGCTTCGTGGAGGCGGTCCTGACGGCGTTATGGGACGAAGCCGGGCACGCCGTCGAGCGGCCATTCCGCCGGATCACCTGGCAGGAGTCGATGGAGCGCTACGGCACCGATAAGCCGGACTTGCGGTACGAGGGGCTCGCGATCGTCGACTGGACCGCGCAAGTGGAGTCGCTGGGGGTGCCGTTCTTCGCCGCGCACAAAGACGGCGCGCGGGTACGGGGGCTCGCCGTCAAGGGCGGGGGCGCGCTGTCGCGGAAGGATGTGGATCAGTTGGCCGAGACGGCCAAGCAATTTGGCGGCGCCGGGCTCGCCTGGGTGAAGCGCCAGGGCGACCAGCTGTCGGGCTCGGTGGCCAAGCACTTTAGCCTCGAGGCCCTGGGGCGGCTCGGCGTGGGCGACGGCGACGCGGCGCTGATGACCGTGGGTCCCGACCGTGTGACCTCGCCGGTGCTGGACAAGGTACGCCAGGAACTGATCCGCCGCCTCGCTCCGCCGCCGGCGCGACCCCACGCGTTCTGTTGGGTCGTCGACTTCCCGCTGTTCGAGTCCGAGCCGGGCACGGGCCGGCCCGTGTTCGCGCATCACCCATTTACCGCGCCGCACCCCGAGGACGTGGCCAAGCTCGATCGCGAGCCGCTCGCCTGCCGCGCGCTGCATTACGACGCCGTGTACAACGGCCACGAGCTTGGCTCGGGCTCGATCCGCATCACCGAGCCGGCGCTCCAGCGCACCGTCTTCCGGCATCTCGGGCTCTCACCGCAGGAGACCGAGGCGCGGTTCGGGTTTCTGCTAACGGCGCTGGCGGCGGGCGCGCCGCCGCACGGCGGATTCGCCGTGGGGTTCGACCGGGTCGCGATGCTCCTTGCGGGAGCGGGCTCGCTGCGCGACGTGATCGCGTTTCCCAAGACGACCGCCGCTCGGGCGCTCTTCGAAGGCGCGCCGGCGCCGGCGCGCCCGGAAGACCTCGCGGCTCTCCACATCCAGGTAACGGCATGAGCGACGACATCACCCACCGCCTGACGGTCGAGGGCGTCGACCCCCTCTGCCTGGCGGGCGTGAACGACGGCAACTTGATCGAGCTCACGAAGCGGCTGGGCGTGCGCGTGTCGCTGCGGGGCGACGCGCTGACGCTGCAAGGGCCGCTGGCGGCCGTGGAGCGCGCGACGCCGGTGGCCGAGGCGATGGTGGACCTGGCGCGCATGGGTGAGCAGCTCGACGTCCACGACGTGGAACGCCTGGTGGTGGAGGAGCAGGCGGGGGCCCTGGTCGGGGAGGGTGCGGGGACGGAGCTGAAGATCATCCTGCCCGGCCTGCGGCGCGTGATCCAGCCCAAGACTACGGGCCAACGGGAGTACCTGCAGTCCATCGTGCAGAACGACATCGTGATCGGGATCGGGCCGGCCGGCACGGGGAAAACCTATCTCGCGGTGGCGGCGGCGGTGGACGCGTTGGCGCGCAAACGGGTCCGGCGGATCATGCTCGCCCGCCCGGCGGTCGAGGCGGGGGAGAGCCTGGGCTTCCTGCCTGGCGACCTGCAGGAAAAGGTGGATCCCTACCTGCGCCCGCTATACGACGCACTCGAGGACATGATGCCGCGCGACCGGGTGCAGAAGGCCCTGGAGACGCGCACGATCGAGATCGCCCCGCTGGCCTACATGCGGGGTCGCACCCTGTCGGATGCGTTCGTGATCCTGGACGAGGCGCAGAACGCGACCGGAATGCAGATGAAGATGTTTCTCACCCGGCTGGGCGTGAACTCGCGCGCCGTGATCACCGGGGACAAGACCCAGATCGACCTCGCCAACCGCGAAGATTCGGGGCTCTTGCAGGTCGAGCGGATCCTGCCGGGCATCGAGGGCATTGGGTTCTGTTACCTCACGGACATCGACGTCGTGCGGCACCGTCTGGTGCGGGACATCATCCGTGCGTACGCCGAGGACGCCCAGGGCTGACATGCGGCGCCCTTCAGCGGCGGAGCTACGCTTCCACGGCACGCGGTGGGCCTGGGTGCTGGGCCTGGCGGTGCTGGCCTACCTTGCTTTCCCCTCGAGCGCCACCGACTTGGCGCCGCTGCTCAAGATCGGCGTCCTCGCCGACCGGGACGTGATCGCCCCGTTCGACTTCGTCGTCAACAAGACGGACGAGGAGATCAGAGGCGAGGCCGAAGAGCTGGCCAACTCGGCGAAGCCGATCTATCAGTTTCAGCAGCGTGCCTACGACAGCGCCACCACCGCGATGCACGCCTTCTTCGACGCCTTGGGCGCGGCGGCGGAGAGGGGCGCGGCCGGCCTCGTTCGCGCCGCGCGCGACAACGGCGTCACCATCACCGCCGCCGAGGCCGCCTATCTCGGCAAGGGCGGCAAGCGCCGGGCGTTGGAGCGCGCCTTGGACGACCTATTCACGCAGACGCTGGCGCAGGGCGTCACCGCTCAGGGCGGGGTGCAAGGCGAGGTGGCCGCTCAGCTGATCGTGCGCCGCGGCAACGTCGAATTGTCGGTGGGGCGCGACCAGGTGCTCACCTACAACCAATACCTGCAGCGCTCGCGGGTGCTGCACCCGGACCCGGGCTCGAGCGTGGGCGATGTCGTCTACCTCAAGCTGGTCCGGCGCTTCTTCCGGCCGACGCTGACGCGCAACGAGGCCGAGACGGCGCGGCGCCGCACCGAGCTGATCGGCAGCGTCGAGCCCAGCAAGTACGTCGTGCGCCAGGGAGAACGGATCGTGGCGGCCCGGGAGATCGTCTCCGGCCCCGCCTACGAGAAGCTGGTGGCGTTGCACAACGAGCTGGCGCGCCGCGGGGCCGCGACTAGCCGCTCGGTGGGCGGGGTGGTGGGACCGATCTTCCGGGACGCGCTGATTCTCGGGGTGTTCTGGGTGTTGATGCTGTTCTACCGCCGTGAGACCTACGGCGACCAGCGGCAGGTGGCGTTGGTGGGGCTGTTGTTCGCCATGGCGCTGCTCGGCGCGGCCGCGGTGGCCCGTACCCGGGCGATCACCCACCCCGAGCTCATCCCCCTGCCGTTCCTGGCGATGATGCTGACCGTGCTGTTCAACGGCCGCGTCTCCATGATCGGCGCGATGATCGTCTCCGCAGTGATCGGCACCCAGCCGGTCTTCCACGACACGCCGGCGCTGTTCTTGAGCCTGACCGGGGGCGTCACCGCGGCGCTCTCGGTCAGGACGCTGCGGCGGCGCAGCAACCTCTACACCGCGGTCCTCATCACCTGCGCGGGCTATCTCGCGGGGGCGCTCGCCCTCGGCCTCGCCGGCGGCTGGCGCATCACCGAGATCGGGTGGACCGCCGCGTTCGGCATGGCGAACGGGCTCGTCTCGGCGTCGCTGGCGATCCTGCTGTTGCCGCTGGCCGAATCGTTCACACACATCACCACCGATCTCACGCTACTCGAGCTGTCCGACCCGAGCCGCCCGCTGCTGCGCCGGCTGTCGCTCGAGGCGCCGGGGACCTACGCACACAGCATTGCGATGGCCAACCTGGTGGAGGCGGCGTGCAATCGCATCGGCGCCAACGGCCTGCTGGGCCGGGTCGGGTGCTACTATCACGACATCGGCAAGCTCGGCAACGCGGGTTACTTCGTCGAAAACCAGGCGCGTGGGGCCAACCCGCACGATCGCATCCCTCCGGTCCAGTCGGCGGAGATCATCAGGCGCCACGTCACCTACGGCCTCGAGCTCGCCGCGGAGGCGAAGCTGCCCGCCGTCGTCGCGGCGTTCATCCCGGAGCATCACGGGACGACCGAGATCACGTACTTCTTCGAGCGCGCCAAGAAGGGGGGGGAGGCACCCAAGCGCGAGGACTTCCGCTACCCCGGACCGCCACCGCGCTCCGTGGAGACCGCTATCACCATGCTGGCCGATTCGGTGGAGGCGGCCTTGCGGGTGATCGACGACCTCACGAGGGAGAAGATCGAAGGGGCGATCGAGCAGATCGTGAAGGCCAAGCTCGCGGCGGGGCAGCTCGACGAGGCCCCCATGACGCTACGGCAGCTCGACCAGGTGAAGGCCGAGTTCATTCGCGTGCTCACGGGGATGTACCACAACCGCATCGACTACCCGGAGTCCAGTGGCGGGATCACGAAAGCCTGGCAGCCGACCCAGTCGACCTCCGGCCGCTGAGCAGCTGCTCGCCCGCGCGGCCCGGCGGGTGCTGGCCTGGGAGGGGGCGCGCCGCGCGCGCGTCGAGCTGACGATGCTCGACGGTGCCGCGATGCGCCGCTTGAACGCCCGCGCCTTCGGCCGGCGGCGGCTCACCGACGTCATCGCCTTCGCCCTGCCGCAGCCCGACGGCTCGCTCTTGGGGGACGTGTATATCTGTCCCGCCGTGGCCCGGCGACTCGTGACCAACGGGGGAAGGGTGCGTGAGGAGTTGATCCGCCTGACGGTGCACGGCACGCTCCACGTACTGGGCTACGACCATCCCGACGGACCGGGCCGCACGCGCTCGGTGATGTGGCGTCGGCAGGAGCGGTACGTGCGCCGGCTGCTGGGAGGGAAGCGATGAGGCTGGGCGAGGCCCTGCTCACCTGGTTCGGCGTGGTCGCCGCGGTCGCCGCCGTGCTGTGGGCCGGCCTCCTGGCGCTGGGAGAGGAGGCCGCCGTAGGCGAGGCCCTCCACACCCTCGGCGATGCGCCGCCGGCGGCCGCGCGGGGACGGGTGCCGCTGCACCGCGCCCTCTACGTGGCGCGGCTCGCGCTGCTCGTGCTCGGCGCGGTGGCGGCCGCCCACGCGCTGGGCTGGTGGCAACGGCCGCTCGTCGTGGGGCTGGGGACGCTGGCGATCGCCTCGCTGCTCCTCTTCGTCGTCGGGGACGCGCTGCCCCGCAGCGTCGCGCGCGTGGCGCCCGAGCTCGCCGAGGACGCACTGCCGCTCGCGCGACGCACCCTGGCGCCGTTCGGCCCCCTGCTGGTGCTGCTCGCCTGGGCGGACCGCGGCCTCCACGGTCTCGTCTCCACGCCGCAACCGCTACGGCCGGACCTCGGCCCGTCGCAGCGCGAGATGCTGCTCGGGGTCTTTACGCTCGCCGACGCCACCGTGGACGAGGTGATGACGCCGCGGCTCGACATGGTGGGGGTGGACGTCTCCGCGTCACGCGACGAGGTGCTCGATGTGTTCCGCAGCCGGGAGCACACGCGCCTCCCGGTGTACGACGGCACCCCAGACAACCTGGTGGGCATCCTGTACGTCAAGGACCTGGTCCCGCTCGTGATGGGCCTTCCGGCCGGCGAGCGCGAGCGGCGCTGGCAGGAGCTGGTGCGACCGGCCGCGATCGTGCCGGAAACCAAGACGCTGGACGCTCAGCTCCGGGACTTCCAGCGGGGCCCGTCGCACATGGCCATCGTGGTGGACGAGTTCGGCGGCACCTCCGGCCTGATTACGCTGCAGGACGTGCTCGAGGAGATCGTGGGCGAGATCCGCGACGAGCACGACCTCGACGCCGCCCCGGCCATCCGGCAAGAGGGGGAGCGCTTCTGGGTGGACGGGCGCGCGGGTCTGGCCGAACTCTCGGCGGCCCTGGGCCGCTCCTTCGAACACCCGGACGTCTCCACCGTCGGCGGGCTCATCTACACGGTGCTGGGGCGCGTGCCGCGCGCGGGCGAAGAGCTCACTCTCGACGGCTTCCGGGTGGTGGTCGAGCGCGTGGATCGGCGCCGCGTCACCCGGGTCTCGTTCGAGCGTCAGACGTGATTCCGCCGCTGCTGCTGCTGTTCCTCGGGCTGGGGGTCGCCGGCACGGCCGCCGCCATCGGCGTCGCGGCGGCCGCGGTGAGCCAGATCGAGCTGACGCGCTGGGTGTCCTACAAACTGCGCGGCGCGGCGGCGGCGGTGCGGCTGCTCGAGAACCCGGGCATGGTGCTCGCCACCGCGAACGGGCTCACGACCCTGGGGATCATTCTCGCGGCCGGGGCCGTGCCACCCCTGCTCGCCCGCACCACGGCGACCTTCCTCGGCGTCTTCACCGTGGCCGTCATCGTGCCCCTGTTCGTCAGCGCGGCCTATCTCGTGCCCCGGGTCGTGGGCCGCCGCTGGGCGGAAGCGATCGTGTCCCGCGCGGTGCCGGGGATGGAGTGGGCGGGCTGGCTCCTGGCGCCGTTCATCCCGCGCCGCGAGCCGTCGACCCGCACGGCGCTCGCCGCCGTGTTATCGAGCGCCGGCACCGACGCGCTGGCCGCGGCGGACGAGATCGAGGTCGTCTCCGGAGTGCTGGCGTTCGCCGATCGGCCGGTGCGCGAGCTCATGACCCCACGCACGGCGATCGTGGCGATCCTCGAAGGGATGGCGGCTGCGGAGGCGGCGCACGTGTTCTCCCAGGCCGGGTACAGTCGTTATCCGGTGTACCACGGCTCGCTCGACGAGATCGTCGGGGTCGCGCACGCGTTCGACTTGCTGCAGCTGCAGCCCGAGGATCCCGTGCCGGTGCGGGCGGTCCTGCGCGTGCCCGGCACGCAGCACGCCGCGGAGCTGATGCTCGCCATGCAGCGAGGGCAGGGGCGCCTGGCAGTAGTGCTCGACGAGTACGGTGGGACCGCGGGCCTCGTCACGTTCGAGGACCTGCTGCGGGCGCTGGTCCGCGAGGTGTTCGAGGGAGACGAGCCCGCCCCCGAGGGAGGCGTGGCTCCGCCGCCGCGGCTCGTGGAGCTGGAAGGCAGCGCCCCCGCCACGAAGCTCGAGGAGGCGTTCGGCGTCAAGGTCGACAGCCGCGGCGCGCAAACGGTGGGCGGCCTGCTGATTCAGGCCCTCGGCCGGATCCCGCGGCCCGGCGGGCGCTTCTTCTACAAGGGCCTCGAGTTCGACGTGCTGGCGGCGAGTGCGACGCGGGTGGAGCGGGTGGCGGTGCGGCCCGGTGGGGTGCGGGCAATCTCCCTCGACCGCCCCGAAGAGTCCGGCTGACCGCCAACGGCGCTTCGCCGCTGCGACCGCCAGGGTGGCGCCGCGGCCGGGCGAGGCCTTTCTTTTCTTTCCTATGCCCAAGAAAAAAGAGCTCACCTATCTCGATGTGGCTGAAGCGTGGCCCCGTCTCGCCGCGAGTGATCGCGCCCGGCGCCTCAAGCAGCTCCCGCCCGACGTCGGGCACGAGTTCTTCCTCGACCTCAGCGCCGCCGACCAGGCCGAGGTGGTGCTCGCGCTCCAACCGGCGGAGCGCCGCCCGTGGGTGCGCCTGCTCGCCCCCGACGACGTCGCCGATCTGATTCAGGCCGCCCCGGCCGAGCAGCGGGTGGGGTTGCTCGCGCTCCTCGACGAACCGACGCGCGCCGAGGTCACCGCGCTCCTCGCCTACGCCGAGGACGAAGCGGGCGGCCTCATGAACCCGCGCTACATCCGCGTGCGCCCGGAGATGACCGCCGCGGAGGCGCTGAGCTATTTCCGCCGACAAGCGCAAGAGCGGAGCGGCCGCGACACGCCGACGTACGCCTACATCCTGGACGCCGAGGGCAAGCTGGTGGGCCAGGTCACGTTGACCGACCTGATCGCGGAGGACCCCACCACCAGCGTGGCCCGGCTGATGCACACCGACATCGTCACCATCCCGGCGGAGGCCGATCAGGAAGAGGTCGCGCACGTGTTCGCCGAGCACAGCCTCGTCGCCGCGCCGGTCGTGGACGCCGCGGGCCGGATGAAGGGCGTCGTCACCGCGGACGACGTCGTGGCGGTCGTCGAAGAGGAGGCCACGGAAGACATCCAGAAACTCGGCGGCTCGGAGGCCCTCGACGCCCCGTATCTTAAGACCGCCCTCGCGCGCATGGTGCGCAAGCGCGCCGGGTGGCTCGCGTCGCTGTTTCTGGGGGAGATGCTCACGGCGACAGCCATGGCGCGGTTCGAGCACGAAATCGCCCGCGCGGTGGTGCTCGCCCTGTTCGTGCCCCTCATGATCTCGAGTGGCGGCAATTCCGGTTCCCAGGCGTCGACGCTGGTGATCCGCGCCATGGCCCTGGGCGAGGTGCGGCTGCGGGACTGGTGGCACGTGCTGCGCCGGGAGATCGGGGCGGGCTTCGCGCTGGGATGCGTCCTCGCGGTCATCGGGTTCCTGCGCATCCTCGTCTGGCAGGCCGCGGGCGGACTCTACGGGCCGCACTACTTCGCCATCGCCGTCACGGTCGCCACGAGCCTGGTCGGTATCGTGATGTGGGGCACGATGGCAGGGGCCATGCTGCCGTTCATTTTGCGCCGCCTGGGGTTCGACCCCGCGAGCGCGTCGGCGCCGTTCGTGGCGACGCTCGTGGACGTGAGCGGGATCCTGATCTACTTCACCGTGGCCAGCCTAGTGCTCGCGGGGCGGCTGTTGTGAGACCGCCCCCGGCTCACCGCCGCGGGTTATCTTTCAGAGTGCATGGGCACTGAGCAAATCCTGGACGGCCTCGCGCGGGGCGACACCGCCGCTCTGGCTCGCGCGATCAGCCTAGTCGAGAACCAGCGCGACGGCTACGAGCGGGTGCTCTCGCACGTGCACGGCCGCCTGGGCCGCCGGGGCGCGCGGCGCATCGGCCTCACCGGCCCCCCGGGCGCCGGCAAGAGCACCCTCGCTGAGCGGCTGGTCCAGTTGTTCCGGAGCCGGGGGCTCACCGTGGCGGTGATCGCGATCGACCCGACCAGTCCCTTCACGGGCGGGGCCCTGCTAGGCGACCGGATCCGGATGGAGTCCGTCAGCCTGGACCGGGGAGTGTTCATCCGCTCGATGGCCACCCGGGGGTCGCAGGGAGGCCTCGCGACCACCACCGAGGAAGTGGCGGACGTCCTCGACGCCTTCGGGTTCGACCGCATTCTGATTGAAACCGTGGGGGTAGGGCAGACCGAGCTCGACATCGCGCGCACGGCCGAGTCGACCGTGCTGGTGCTCGTCCCCGAGTCGGGCGACGGGATCCAGACCCTGAAGGCCGGCGTGATGGAGATCGCCGACGTCTACGTCGTCAACAAGGCCGATCGCCCTGGCGCCGACAAACTGCGGCAGGAAGTGGAAGTGATGCTGGGCATCCGGCGGGGCAACGCATTCCGCAACATCACCCCACATCACCGCCCCACTCCGTCGGACCGTCGGACGGTCGGACAGTCGGACGATAAGCCCTCTCAGTCAGACCGTCCGACGGTCCGACCGTCCGACTGGGAGCCCCCCGTCCTGGCGGCGGTGGCGGTGAAGGGGGAGGGAATCGCCGAGGTGGCGGACGCGCTCGACCGGCATCGTGCCTCGCTCGAGGCGACCGGCCGGCTCGAGGCGCGGCGGCGGGAGCGGCTCGCCGCGCGGACGCGCGCGGTCGTGAACCGGACGCTGCGGCACTGGATTTGGGGGGACACACCGGCGGAAGCGCTGCTGGGACAGGCGCTCGATGGCATGGCGGCCGGGCGCCGTAACCCCTACGAGGTCGCCGCCGAGATCCTCGATTACGTGAAGAGCGGAGCGACCCGATGAGCATCGAACGGAAGCCAGTGTACGGGCCGGAGACGCTCGCCGGCTTCGAGCCGGCGCGGCAGTTGGGCGAGCCGGGAAGGTTTCCCTTCACCCGCGGGATCCATCATACGATGTACCAGGGCCGGCTCTGGACCATGCGGCAGTTTTCCGGATTCGGGACGGCCGAGGACACGAACCGGCGCTACAAGTTCCTGCTCGAGCACGGGCAGACGGGCCTGTCGGTGGCGTTCGATTTCCCGACGCTCATGGGGTACGACTCGGACCATCCGCGTGCCGAAGGGGAGGTGGGCAAGTGCGGCGTGGCCATTTCCAGCCTCGCCGACATGGAGAACCTGTTCCGCGGCATCCCCCTCGATCAGGTCTCCACCTCGATGACGATCAACGGTCCGGCGGCGATCCTCTTCTGCTTCTACGTCGCGGCCGCCGAGCGGCAGGGCGTGCCGAGCGAGAAGCTGCGCGGCACGATCCAGAACGACATCCTGAAGGAGTACATGGCCCAACACGCGTGGGTCTATCCGGTGGAGCCTGCGCTCAAGATCATCGTGGACGTGTTCGAATGGGCGGGGCGGCACGCCCCGCAGTGGAACACGATCTCGATCTCCGGCTACCACATCCGCGAGGCGGGTGCCACGGCGGCCCAGGAGCTGGCCTTCACGCTGGCCAACGGGTTCACCTACGTGGAACGGGGTCTCGCGCGGGGCCTCGACGTGGACGATTTCGCGCGGCGGCTCTCCTTCTTCTGGGACATCCACAACGACTTCTTCGAGGAGATCGCGAAGCTGCGTGCGGCGCGGCGCATCTGGGCGCGCCACATGAAGGAGCGCTACGGTGCGAAGCACGCGCGCTCCGGGATGATGCGGTTCCACTCGCAGACGGCGGGCGTTACCCTCACGGCGCAGCAGCCGCTCACCAACATCGTGCGGGTGGCCTACCAGGCGCTGGCCGCGGTGCTGGGCGGCACCCAATCGCTGCACACCAACTCGCTGGACGAGACGCTCGCGCTGCCCACCGAGCAGGCGGTGCAGCTGGCGCTGCGGACCCAGCAGATTCTCGCGCACGAGACGGGCGTGGCGGAGGTGATCGACCCGCTGGGGGGATCCTATTACGTCGAAGCGCTGACCGATCAGCTCGAGCGCGAGGCGGAAGCCCTGTTCGCCGAGATCCATTCGATCGGCGGCGTGGTCCGGGGCATCGAGAGCGGCTGGTTCCAGCGACAGATCGCGCGATCGGCGGCGGAGTTCCAGCGGGCGGTGGAGGCGAAGGACCAGATCATCGTGGGCGTCAACGACTTCGTCTCCGACGACGACCACCCGGTCGAGATCCTGAAGATCTCCAACGACGCCGAGGCGAATCAAAAGGACCGGCTGGCCCGGCTACGCGCCGAGCGCGACAACGCGCTGGTGACCGACCGCCTCGAGGCGCTGCGGCAAGCGGCCGAGCAGGATCGTAACGTCATCGGCCCGATGCTGGACTGCGCCCGAGCCTACTGTACCCTGTACGAGATCCGCCACGCGCTCGAGCACGTGTACGGCGCGTACCGCGAACCGGTGTTCTTCTGACCGTGACCGTTGGGACCGCCCCCTCCGTCGACGCCGTGCGCGACGCCATCCAGCGCCTGGCGGAGGTGCCGTCCGGATCCTACCGGGTGGTGTCGTGCTATCTCAAGCTCGAGCCACGCGACAAGACGCGGGGCAAATATCTCATCAAGATCAAGAACCGGGTGAGGGAGGCGCTGGCGAACCTCGCCAGGCAGCCCCAGGAGCGCGCTGCTCGCGAGGGGATCGCGAGCGACCTGCAGCGCGTGCTGGGGTACTTCGAAGAGCCCGGCCGGCTGCCGCGCGCCCGCGGGATCGCGGTGTTCGCCTGCTCAGCGGTTGGGCTGTTCGAGGTGCTGCCCGTGCCACACGTGCATCGCTCCCGGCTCGCGGTCGAGCCGACGCCGTTGGTGCGCGAGCTGGTGGCGCTGGAGCAGGAATTCGGCACCATGCTCGTCGCGGCGTGCGACCGCACAGGGGCCCGCTTTTTCGAGGTGTCGGCGTTCGATACGGTGGAGCTGCCGGGCCTGGCCGCGTCCCTCGCCTCGCGAGGCGGCCGCTTCCACGGCGAGCGCCAGGTGGTGCGCGGCGGGCTGCCGGCGGGCGGCTCAGGCGAGCACAACTACCACATGCGCATCCGGGAGGAGAAGCACCGGCACTACGCCCGGGTCGCCGACCACATTTTCCAGATTCACACTCAGCGGCCGCTCGTGGGTCTAGTGGTGGCCGGCGTGGGCGTGGACGCCGCCGCCCTGCTGCCGCACTTGCACACCTACCTGCACGACCTGGTGCTCGGCGTCGTGCGGCTGAACCCGAAGGCGGTGAGCCTCGCCGAGGTGCGGGAAGCGGCGCTTGCCCTGCGCGAGGAGCGGGAACGCGCGTGGGAGCGCACGCACGCCGAGGCGGTGCGGGACGGGGTGGGCTCGGGGTGGGCGGTGAACGGCATCGAGGCGACGCTCACGGCACTGCACCGCGGCCAAGTGCGCACCTTGCTCGCCGACGGACACCACGACGACGCCCGCATCGACGACGCGGTGGAGGACGGGCTGCGGCAGCGCGCCCAGGTAGACGTGCTCTACGACCAGCGGGCGCGGCGTGCCGTGGAGGGCCTGGCAGCCCTCCTGAGATTCCGCCGCTGATGGCGTCCTCCCGGAAGCGCCCGATCCGCGTCCTCGTCGCCAAGCCGGGGCTCGACGGCCACGATCGCGGCGCCAAGGTGGTGGCCGCCGCGCTGCGCGATGCCGGCATGGAGGTCATCTATACCGGCTTGCACCAGACCCCCGAGATGATCGCGCAGGCGGCGATTCAGGAGGACGTGGACGTGGTAGGGCTCTCCGTGCTGTCGGGCGCGCACCTGACGCTGTTCCCGCGCGTCAAGAAGCTGCTCGACACCGCCGGCCGCAGCGACGTCCTCGTCACCGGCGGCGGCATCATTCCGGCTGAGGACATGGCGACGCTCGAGCAGCAGGGGATCGGCCGCCTGTTCGGCCCGGGGACCCCGACCGCCGACCTCATCAAGTACATCGAGGAGTGGGCCGCGCAGCATGTCGCCGCGTAGCCCCGCTCCCCGCGCCTCCCTCTCCGCCTTCCTCCCGTGACCCGGCTCAAGACCCTCTCCGCCGAGTACCAGGAGCTGCGCGCGCGCCTGCAACAGGGCGGCGGGCCGGACAAGATCCGTCGCCAGCACGAGCAGGGGAAGCTGACGGCGCGCGAGCGAGTAGCCAAGCTACTCGATCCGGATGGAGCGTGGTTCGAGATCGGACTGCTGGTGGCCTACGATCAGTACGAAGGGCAGGCGCCGGCGGCGGGTGTGGTGACCGGGGTGGGCCGCGTCGCCGGGCGGCCGGTGGTCGTGGTCGCGAACGATGCGACCGTGAAGGCCGGCTCGTGGTGGCCGGAGACGATCAAGAAGATCCTCCGGGCGCAGGAGGTCGCGATGCGCCAGCGGGTCCCGATTGTCTACCTCGTCGACTCGGCGGGCGTGAACCTGCCCTACCAAGGCGGCGTCTTTCCGGGCCAGTACGGGGCCGCGCGCATCTTCTACTACAACTCGATCATGCGGCGCTACCTCAAAGTGCCCCAGATCAGCGCGGTGATGGGACCGTGCATCGCGGGCGGAGCGTACCTGCCGGCGCTCTCGGACGTGATCTTCATGGTGGAGGGGACCTCGTTCATGGGGCTCGGCGGCCCGAACCTCGTGAAGGGCGCAACCGGCCAGACGGTAGACGGCGAGACGCTGGGCGGGGCCAAGACGCACACGACCGTCAGCGCCGTGGCCCACTACCGCGCCCAGGACGATGCCGCATGCCTCGCGCGCATCCGTGAGTACGTGGCCCGCCTCCCGCGCGCGGCGCCGACCGGACGGGGGGGGGAGAGGGAGGCGGCGAAGCCCAAGCGCGATCCCGCCGACCTGTACGACCTCCTGCCCGCCGACCACCGCATGAGCTACGACGTGCGAGGAGTGCTCGACTGCCTGCTCGACCGCGGCCGGCTCGATGAATTCCAGCCGGAGGTCGCGCCGGAGATGATCTGTGGCCACGGCGCCATCGCGAGCTACCCCGTCGCGCTCATCGCCAACTCCCGCCAGCTGATTAGGGGCAAGAAGGGCGAGCCGCCCAAGATCGGCGGGATCATTTATACCGAGAGCGCCGACAAGGTGGCTTACTTCATCGAGAACGCCGACCGCGAGCGACTGCCGCTGCTGTTCGTCCAGGATGTGTCGGGGTTCATGGTGGGCACCGAGGCCGAACACTCAGGCATCATCCGCGCCGGGGCGCGCTTCGTGGAGGCGATGGCCACGGCGACGACGCCGAAGCTGGTACTCACCGTGAACCACGCGTCGGGCGCCGGCTACTACGCGATGGCGGGACAAGGCTTCGACCCCGACTTCCTCCTCAGCTGGCCCACCGGCCGCATGGGCGTGATGGAGGGGGAGTCCGCCGTACAGGCCGTCTTCGGGAACGGCGTCTCCCAGCCGGAGAACGCCGCTGCCGTGGACGCGATGCGGACGGATTACGAGCACCAGCTCGACGCCCGGGTCGCCGGCGCGCGTGGTTTCGTGGACGCCATCGTGCTCCCGGAGGAGACGCGCGACACACTTGCCTTCCTCCTCGAGGCCAGCACGCAGTTCGCGGGTCCCCACCTCGGGCCCTTCGTCCTGCCGAGTCATCCATGAATCAGCGCCGCCCCATCCCATCCGTCGCCATCGCGTTCCTCCTCGCCGCCTGCGCCGGTGGCCCGCCGTCCGCCCAGCGGCCGACCCCCAAGGTCCGGGCGGCGCCGGCCCCGGCGGGTGTCGCTGGAACCCCCGCCCCCGCCCCCCCCGCGGCGCCCGAGCCGAGCACACCGCCGGCCGAAGCGTTCCTCGAAGGACTGATGCCGCTGTCGGGGACCGGCGTGGACCGATTCCAGACCGACCACCCGACGTACGACGGGCGTGGGGTGCTGATCGGGATCCTCGACTCCGGCGTGGACCCGGGGGTGCCCGGACTGATCGTCACGAGTACAGGGGCACCGAAGATCCTCGACCTCCGGGATTTCTCGGGGGAAGGCAAAATCGCCCTCTCGCCGGTGACGCCGTCCGGAGTGAGCGGCGATACCGTGACAGTGGCCGGCAAGCCGCTCGGCGGAGCGCGACGCATCGCCAGGCTCGCCACTGGGACGACCTGGTACGCCGGCGTGCTCCGCGAGCTCTCCCTCGGCAAACCGCCCGCCGCCGACCTGAACGGCAACGGGAACAACACCGACGTTTTCCCCGTGGTCGTCGTCCGGGCGACGGACGGCTGGGTTGTGTTCCTCGACTCGAACCTCGACGGGTCGTTCGAGGACGAGCAGCCGCTGCACGATTACCGCGAGGGGGGAGGGCGCCAGACGATCGCGCTCGGCACGAAGCCCCTCACGCTGGCGGCCAACTTCTCCGAAGACCACGGCGTCCCCGTGCTCGACTTGTACTTCGAAACCTTGGGGCATGGCACGCATGTGGCGGGCATCGCCGCGGGGCACAACCTTTACAACGTCGCCGGCTTCGACGGCGTCGCTCCCGGGGCGCAGCTCCTCGGCCTCAAGATCGCCAACAACGCGCGGGGCGGGATCTCGGTGCACGGCAGCATGCAGCGCGCCATGGAGTACGCGGCCCGCTTTGCCGCCGAGCGCAACCTGCAGCTGGTGCTCAACATGAGCTTCGGCGTGGGGAACGAATTCGAGGGCCGGGCGGCGATTGATTCGATCGTGAACACCTTTCTGCGCGCTCATCCCGACGTGGTGTTCACGTTGCCGGCAGGGAACGACGGACCTGGCCTCTCGACGATCGGCTTCCCAGCCTCGGCCGATCTGGCGCTCACGGCGGGCGCGCTGTTGCCGGGGCCCTTCCTCCGGAAGTCGGGCCCGCGGCTCCAGCTTGCGCCCGACATCCTGGCGTGGTTCAGCTCGCGCGGCGCCGAGACGGCGAAGCCGGATCTGGTGGTGCCGGGGTTCGCCTACTCGACGGTGCCGCGTTGGAACACCGGGGATGAAGTGAAGTACGGCACCAGTATGGCGGCGCCCCAGGCCGCCGGACTCGCCGCGCGCCTGATCTCGGCTCTGGCGCAGGAGAACCGCCCGCTCGCCGCTGCCGACGTGATGCAGGCGCTCCGCGCATCCACGACCCCGGTCTGGGGGGCGGGGGGGGGCGGGGGCATGAGCGTCCTGGACGAGGGTGCCGGCGTGCCGCAGATCGAGCGAGCCTACCGCTGGCTGCGCGCCGACCACCAGGGGTCGACGTACGTGGTGCGCGCCGGGGACAGCGCCCCAGCGGCCTTCCGGCGCGACGGTCTCGCCGACCCGAGCGACACGCTGCAGGTGTTCCACGTCGCCCACGCCGGCGGGCTGCGGGCCGCGCGGTTCACGCTGGCGAGCGATGTTCCCTGGCTCTCCGTCCCCGCCGCGGTCACGCCCAACCCGGTGAGCACGGACATCACCGTCGCCTATCACGCCGCGGCGTTCACACGCCCCGGCGCCTACACGGGGACGGTGGTTGCCCGCAACCCGAGCGATACGCTCGCGGGGCCGCTGTTCGAGCTGGTGAATACCGTTGTGG
>QHUY01000053.1 GCA_003223415.1 Gemmatimonadota bacterium | reverse complement strand
CGCCCAGTACCGAGGCGCCGATTAGGAGCACCAGCGTGACCACGTCCACCCTGATCGCAGTCACGAAGATCACGGCCTGAATCACGGTGGGGGGCGTGTGACCCACGTTGAGCGTGCCGGGGATGAGCTCATCGGCCACGAGCCGCCGCGCCCGGAATGCCGCGGTCGTGGGAGCGAACGAGCCAATCCCCAGGGTGTCGAAGAAGTTGGTCACGAACCCCAGCGCGAGCTGGAAGGGGCTGGGGCGGACTGCCGGAGCGACTGTCGCTGAACCGCTAGCGGGAGGCATCCGTATACCGTATCCGCCATTCCGGTCCTTCGCTAGGACGAAACGACATCGCGACAGGGCCAGTCCCGCAGAGGCAGCGCCGCGGCTAAGTTAGTTCCCGCAACCCGCGCCCGAGTGGCGGAATGGCAGACGCAGGGGACTCAAAATCCCCCGGGGGCAACCCCGTGTGAGTTCGACTCTCACCTCGGGCACTGCGGGGAGTCGTGGCTCGCCCGTGGCACGAACGAGCCACGCACCATGACACCGCGCGCTTCGCGCTCAGGCGCTAAGGATTCGGCCAGCTCCGCCACAGCGCATTCATCCCCGCGTCGTCGGCCGGAAGCGGGCTGTGCCGGATGCCGCCGTACACGGGATTCATCACCGCCGTCGGCGGCGGCCCGAAGTGCCCCAGCCCGAGCGAGTGCCCGTTCTCGTGGAGCGCGACCGTTTGCACATCGATGCCTGGGAGCGCGACGTCGATGCCCCACGGGTTCCCGACGCGGTCGTTGGCGGGGTCGCCAAACGTGTTGTTGAAATACACCTCATTCAGCGCGGTGTCGAGGTAGTTGTCGCCGTTGATGTCGGTCGGCACGCCGCTCGCAGTCACGAAGATGAAGCTGACGGAGAACGCGAGGATTCCCCGCCCGCCGCCCGGCCCGCCGACCGCCTCGAAGAACGCGCGTGGGTAGAAGCCCGCGTCCACGATGTCAGCGAGGAACGGATTGCCGAACCCGCCGCACGGGGAGGCGCCGCAGAAGAAGAAAAAGTCGAAGATCGTCGGGTCGGCGCCGCTGTCGGCCCGCTTGATGATCGTCACCTTTTTCAGGGCCCGATCGCCGGCCCAAGTGGCGAGGGCGGCATCTACCGCCGCTTCGGTTTGCCCTGCGCTGAGGCCGCTCGCCGTGACGCCGTTCGACTGGTCGAAGAGGTAGGTGATGTTCGTGCCATCGGCGTCGCGGCGCGGGTCGTTGGGCACCCAGCGGAACCCCTCCTGGTGGATGCGGATGCCGGGCCGTCCGTTGCCGATGGTGAGGAAGTCGATGCCCTCGATGGCGACGTTGTAGCCTTGCGCGGCGAGCTGCTGGTTGACCTGTTGAACGCGCGCCACCAGGGCGGCCGAGTCGTCGGGCTGGGACTTCGTGGCGCTGAAGGAGGGACTACCGGCGCTGGGGGGCGTCGTGGGCTTGGATGGCTCGCAGGCCGTGGCGAGCCCGAGCAGGGCGAGGGCGGCGAGAGTGGGAAGCGGTGCAGCGTGTCTGGGTTTCATGGCGCCCTCCTCGGGCTGGCGCCGGCCAACGCCGGCGTGATGGCACTTGCGGTGAGCAGCTGCGTACACAGTCACGACCGACGGCTCGCCCGCCCAGATGCGATGGACGGCTGCACCCGGGCGTCCCTCCGCGAAACGTGGTAACATGCACCATCCCGCGAGGCCGGCAAGGTTGATCCCCATGATGCCCTCTACCGTCGTCATCGTTGTCGTCTGCCTGCTCGTCTTCGGCATCGCCTTGTGCGCCACCGGGCTCCGGGCGTTCCGGCGTCGGCGCTGGCTCGGCGGGGGGATGCGCGGGCTCGCGGGATTGCTGTTGCTGGCGCTCGCCGCGCTTCTGGTCACGATCACGCTGGGGATTCGCGGATACCGGGCGCTGACCTACGAAGCAGTCGCCGCCACGGTGAAGACCGAGCCCGTCGCGCCGCAGCGGTTTCGAGCGACCATCGTGCTCCCCCCCCCGGACGGGCGCTTGGCGATGTACGAGCTCGCGGGAGACGCCTTCTACGTGGAGGCGCACATTCTGAAATGGCACGCCTGGGCGAACCTGCTGGGCCTGCACACCGCCTACGAACTCGACCGCGTCGCCGGCCGCTACAACGACCTGGCGGACGAGCGGGGCAAGCCGCACACGGTGTACTCGCTGGCCCGCAACAAGCCGGTGGACGTCTTCTCGCTCGCCCGGCGCACGCTGCTCGGCGCGCTGGTGGATGCTGAGTACGGCTCGGCTGCGTTCGTCGCGGGGGACAAGCCCGCAGCCTACCAGGTGCGGGTCTCCACAACGGGCCTGCTGATGCGGCCACTACCGAGCTGGCCTACGCCCTGAGGCAGGCCAACCAACCCCGCGTCGGACAGCAGGTTACTGCAGTGTGTCTCCCGTCACAGCCTTTTCGGTCACACGCCGGCACATTGTACCTCCCCCTATCCAGATGGCAATACGGAGAAGTACGCGATGAAGCGGTGGGCTCGGCTCCAGGCGGACGTCAACTGCCGGTTGCGCCGGGGCGGGTGGTATCGCGTCTTGTGGCTGGCGGCCGTCGAGGCGGTCCTCGACGTGAACGCGAGCCCCGTCCCGGTGCTTATCCCGTTCCTCGAACTCAGGTACAGCCCGCCACGTCGCTGGACCGTGGTGCCGCGCCCGGCCAATGCCGTGAACATGCCCTCAGGCTGGGGACCGGAGTACGCGGTCTGCCCGAGCTGCCGCCACCGCCAGCAGCTCACCAGCCGCCCCAAGCGAATGAGCTGCGAGAGTTGCCAGATCGACTTCGCCGTCGCCTGGGATGAGCACTACCAGCCGGCGTTCTAGCGCTTGTGTAGCAAGAAGGCCCTTCAGCGCATGATCAGCGGCCAATTCTGGCCGTTCAGGTGGATCTCCGGTCTCTCCTCTGCTCCGTGGTATTTCGTGGTTAGCGTCCGCATGAGCTGCTCGGTCTCGTTCACAATTGCGACGACCATTCGCTTGCGCCGCGGGGGTTGGGACATGGCCTGCAGCAGCGCGTAAGTGAAGACGCCGTGCCCGAGCTTCTCGACCTCGCTAGCGAGCTGATGCTTCTCCGTTGCGGTCACGATCAGAAAGCCGCTGGCGTTCGCGAGCTCCGTCAAGGCCCGTGCCTCCACCGGACCGCGAGACCCGTAGGCTTCGACTATCGCACCGGCATGGCAGGCATCCACGAGCATGAGTCTCTTCCGCGCTTGCACCGCGTCGAATAGCGCGCGCAATTGAGTGTTCGACAATGCTTGTTGCGCGAGCTGGCTCACATCATTCATCTGCGTCACGTCGCTCGGTACCAGGTAGTACGTCGTGTCCTGGACGGGTACCGTTCCGTGCCCGGCATAGTAGAACACGAAGGTGTCTTCAGGCCTGGCCTTCTTAATGATTCCCACGAAGGCCGTCTTGATCGCCAGACCGGTCGCTGCCTGGTCGAAGAGCGTGTCCGGGACGACCTTGGCGAAGAGGTCCCTGGCGCCAATGCGCAGGGAATCCGCAAACGCCGCGGCATCGGCTCGGGCGTAATTGAGATCGTAGCGCGAGTTCTGGTAGTGGTTGATCCCCACCGCAAGGAGGTAGAGGATGCTCGTCGGCTTGGCAGACTCCGACGCCGATCCTCCACGCACGTCCACTATCACTCGTGCCCGCTCCGCCTCCGCGCGTCCCACGGAGAACGCGGTCGCTTCGAGAGTATCGGAGCCAGGAAGTAGCTCTACCGTGAAGCACACCGCCGTCGTGGAGTCTGCGGTCTTCCCCTCCGGGCACTTCTCCCGCGCGACGCCGCTGCGCGTGGCGCCGCCCACCCGGGTGCCGTTGTCAAAGAGTCGTGGTTCCTCCACCCCACCACCCTGATCCCTCACCTCGACGGTCACCGTCACCGTGGCCGAGACTGTGTCGCCGGAGCGGGGGGAGACGATGCGCACCGCCGGCGGGAGGCCGAAGCCGTGCCGGAGGTCCGGTCCCGTGTAGGGAGCGCCGGACAGAATCGCCTCGGTGAGTTCCGGCACGTAGAATTTCTCGAGGAACGTCGTGACAGGGATCGTCTGCAGACCGAGCGCGTAATGCAACCGCCCAAACCCGGGCTGGGATCCATCATAGCGGCCGTCAGGGGCCACCGCCGCCCAGTCGCTGGAATCAAAGCTGAACCGGCGAAGCAGCTCGGCCCCCGTGCGCGCGTCCCACAAGCGGGCCGAATCATCGCTCCCGGTAATGATCAGACGTCCATCGCGGGAGAAGGCGGCGGACCGCACCCCGCTGGCAAAACCGCCCAAGACCATCATTTCCCGCCCTGTCGCGGCCTCCCACACTCGCGCGGTCTCGTCCAAACTGGCCGTCACGACGCGAGTCCCGTCGGGCGAGAACGCGGCGGACCTTACCTCCGCAGAGTGCCCGCGAAACACCGCAACCGTGCTCTCCGTCCCCACGTCCCACACGCGGGCGGTGTTGTCGCCGCTGGCCGTCACTACCCACCGTCCATCAGGTGAGAAGGCGGCCGAGTTCACGATAGCGGTGTGCCCGCCGAGCACCGCCACCGCACGCCCCTTCGTCACGTCCCACACCCGGGCGGTGCCATCCAGGCCTGCCGTCACCACCCATTGGCCGTCGGGGGAGAAGGCAGCACACATCACGACTCCGTTCCCTGGGCCCCGCAAGACCTGCAGCTCCCGGCCCGTCGCCGCCTCCCACACGCGGGCGGCCCTATCCCCGCCGGCTGTGACCAGCAGCCGCCCATCGCGGGAAAAGGCGGCCGAGTTCACCCAAGCCGTGTGCCCCCGCAACACCGCCACCTCCCTGCCCGTGGTGACCTGCCAAACCCGGGCCGTGTTGTCCACACTGACCGTCACCACCTTTTCCCCGTCGGGTGAGAAGGCGGCGGACAGTGCGCAGTCGGTATGCCCGGGCAAGACTGCCACCTCATGACCCGCGTTGTCCCACACCCGGGCGGTCTTGTCCCCGTTGGCCGTCACGCCCCACCGCCCATCGGGCGACAGGGCGGCAGAGGTCACCCGGTTGGTATGGCCACCCAAGAGCGCGAGCGTCCCACCCGTCGCGGCCTCCCAGACGCGGGCCGTTTGGTCCCCGCTGGCCGTCACCACCTTCCTGCCATCTGGTGAGAACGAGGCGGAAAGCACGCTGTGGGCGTGACCGCGCAACGACCTGATGACTTGCTGCCCCGTCGCCGCCACCCACACTCGAGCCGTGCTATCGTAGCTGGCCGTCACCACCCGGCGCCCGTCGGGCGAGAAGGCGACGGAGGTGACCAAACCCGCGTGCCGCCGAAACACCACCACCTGTCGCCGCATCGCCACGTTCCACACTTGGGCGATCTTCCCGCTGACGGTCGCGACCCACCGCCCGTTGGGTGAGAAGGCGGCAGAGTTCACGGGGTCGTGCTCGCGAATGACTGCACTGGCGCCCCCCGCGCTCCCCCTCGTTGCCACGTCCCACACGCGCGCCGTGCTGTCGTTGCCGGCCGTAACGACCCGGCGCCCGTCGGGCGAGAAGGCGGCGGAATTCACCGGGCCCTTGTGTCCCCGGAAGGCTGCCACCTCCCGACCCGTCGCCGGCTCCCACACCCGGGCTGTACCGTCGTTGCTGGCCGTCACCACCTGGTGCCCGTCGGGCGAGAAGGCGGCCGCATTCACGGCAGCGGTGTGCCCGGCGAAGACCGCAATGACCCGCCCCTTGGTGACGTCCCACACGCGGGCGGTGTCATCCAGACTTGCCGTCACGACCCATTGATCGTCGGGCGAGAAGGCAGCAGCGGTCACCCCTTTGGTATGCCCGCGCAACAGCATGACCTCCCTGCCCGTCGCAACCTCCCAAACGCGGGCAGTGCGGTCTTTACTGGCCGTCACCACCCACCGCCCATCATGCGAGAAGCCGGCAGACGTGACTGATCCCGTGTGCCCCTCCGGCGTCACGAGGCGCAGGGGCTCCGGCGTCTGGCCGCGGACCGGATGGGCGGCAGCCGCACAGCCGAACAGGAGGACGAGGTAGCACCAGCCCGGAGCCACCCTCGTCTTACGGCGCATAACTGAGCCCCCAGAACACGCGCGCCTGGTAGGAAGACGGCAGATGGTCGAGAAAGCCGAAGTCGGACACCTTCTGTCCGACTTGGATGCCGGCGGGCAGACGCGGGCCGTACTGCCAGACGACCCCGCTGTTCACCAACACGGGCTCGAGCAGGCGCAGGCTCGCGCCGAGATAGAAATCGGGGCGTTTGTTCGGGCCCATGCCGATGCCCAGGAGCGCGCCCAGCAGCGGGAAGCTGGGGGATGACACGTGGAAGGCGAGACTCGCGGCGGAGCGCGTCTTGCCCCCGCGATTGACGACGACGGAATCCACGACATCGTACTCGGCGGGGGGCTCCATCCAGGCGACGCCGATGGAGATCTCGCACTGGGTCGAGACCGTCGGCTCGGCATAGATCTCCAACCGTCCCTGCCGCACGCGCGGGACCTCCTGCATGTCCCCCGTAGGGCGCAGCTCGATCACCAGGCGGCGCACATCCCCGCTGGGGCCGGTAGTGAAGGTCTGCGTGGAGCGAGCGCGGGCGGTCTCGATCCGCACCAGCGCGACTTCCAGGCGGCGATAGGCAGCCTCGAGGGCCGGCAGCACGGAATCCACCCGGCCGGCAAGCGCGAGGGCTTCGCTCGCCGACGCCGCCGATCGGTCCCCCGCGAAGTCGCCCGCGCGGATCGCGCGCGTTACCGCCGCAAGTGTGCGCAGGTGGGGCCGGGCGGCTTCGGCGCGCTGGCTCAGCAGCTGCGGCACCTGCGCGGCAGCGCTCAAGCCGGCCTGGGCGCTTTCGATCGACTGTTGCAGCTGCGCCAGTAGAGAATCGATCGGCGTGGACTCGCCCAGCTCGGCGATTCTCACCAGGGAGTCCTGGAGCGTATTCGCGAGCAGCACCACCGTCCCGGTGAAGTCGAGGTACCGCCTGATCGGCTCGCGAATCTCTCGCAGCGTTTGCTCCAGGGCGGCGGCGTCGAGCCTCCCCCCGCGCGGCGCCGCGCTGAAGCTACGCGTCTCGACGTCCGGGACCATTTTCCCTAAGACCTGCCGGGTCAACCCTCGGGGCGGGGCTTCTACCGCCAGGACGCTGAGCTCGGCGAGCAACGCGGTCGCCGAGAATCGCTTGCCGGCGTCGCGACACGCACGCACGTCCTTGCGCGTGACGACCGCGGACGACACGGCATAATCGTATAGCAGCGCGTTCGCGTGGCGGATCACGACCACCACGGGGCGGTCGACCGGCAGGCGAATCAGCGGCGCGGCCGACGCCCCCACGCCCCGCTCCCAGTGCTCCAGCACCTGGCCCTTGTGGCTGCGCAGCTCGAGGGTGCCGCTCAAGTGATCGTAGATCACCTCGTAGGGCGGCCGATCGACGAAGACCCTCGCCGGCGCGCCCGACAGCGTGTCGGCACTCTGCCGCTGCGCGTGCAGCGTCCCACTCAGGGATGCGACGAGTGCCAGGATCGGAATGTCCCAGAGTGACAGTCTCATCGGCGCGAGCTTACGGTTCGGCCAGAGCGTCGTCAAGCGGCCAGCCGCCATTTGCCGGGTGCCGGAATCGCTACCATCTTGAGTTCCGCGGCAGGGAGCGACCAGTGCAACATCACCGGGCTGCGAGGACCATCAGGATGCTCCGCTTCACGCGGCTGCTGCCCGCCGCGGGATTGCTCTGCGGCGTCATCAGCCGCGGGTCCTCCCCGCCGTGCCGGCCCTCCCCCCCTGGGCCTCGCAAAGTCGCTCTCATCGTCGCCATTGGCGATTATCCCGCCGCGTCGCTGTACCCGAAGATCGACGCCGCGAATGACACCACGCTCGTCCGCACCGCGTTGCTGACGCAGGGCTTCGACTCGGCGAATATCTGCGTGGTCGCGGATCGCGCCGCCACCCGCGAGGGCATCCTGGCGGGACTGCAGTGGCTCACCGACACCGCCCAGCCGGGGGGCGTCGCGGTCTTTCACTACTCCGGCCACGGGCATCGCATCACCGACGACAACGGCGACGAGCTCGACGGCTACGACGAGCTGCTGGTGCCGTACGGGGCGCCGGGAGATTTGCGCCCCGGAAACTACCACGGGCAGCGGCACATCCGGGACGACGAGCTGGCGCCGATCCTCGCCGCGCTGCGCCGGAAGGTCGGGCCCACCGGCAACGTGCTGGTCCTGATCGACGCCTGCTTTTCGGGCTCCGCTACCCGCGGACCCGAGGAGCTCCCGGTGCGGGGCGTGCTCCAACCGATCGAGGTGCCCGTCCCCCCCCAGAATGCCGGGCTCGGTACCACCCGTGGGCAGGGAGAGGACGTCGGCAGCGGACTGCTCGACGAGCGCGCAAGTGGCACCCGCGGCGGCGACGCCGCGCTCGGCCCGATGGTCGTGATCTCCGCTGCGCGGCACGATCAGGTCGCCCACGAGACCTACGACGACAACGGCCAGCCGGTCGGCTCGCTCTCCCTCGCGTTGAGCCGCGCACTGGCCAGGATCGACAGCACGACCACCTATCGGGCGCTGTTCGACCGCATCGCGGTCGCCATGGCGGCGATGCAGCTCAGTGGGCAACAGCCGCAGATCGAAGGCGCGGTGGACACGAAGGTCTTCAGCGGGCAAGGCGTGTCCCAAACGCCGTTTTTCAAAGTGGCATCCGTGGCGGGCGACACCGGCCTGACCCTGAGAGGCGGGTCGCTCCTCGGGCTGCTGCCGCAGACACAGGTGGCGTTTCTCCCCGCGGGCACGCGCGATCCGCGGGGCGTGACCCCCCTCGCCAGCGGCGTCGTACGCCGCGCCGACGCCGCAACCGCCACCGTCGCCCTGTCGAGCCGCCGGGCCGGGACGTCGGCGGCGGACCTGAAGCCCAGCTGGGCGTTTGTCACCGAGTACGCCTACGGTGATCTCAGAGTGAGAGTGAAGCTCGATGCGGCGCTCGCCTCGAGGCTGCAGGATGCGATCCGTGCGTCGCTGGCGGAAGTGCCGATCCTGCAAATCGTCGCGACGAAGCCCGACCTCCTCGTGACTCGCGCAACCCCCGCGGCCAGTGGGTCGATCGTCGTTATCGCCGCGGCCGATAACGCGCCGCTCACCGGAGCGATCGATCCCACGAAGCCGGATGCTGGCGTCGCCATTCAGGACGCCGCCCGCGGCTACGCCCGGAGCCGCTATCTCCGGCAGATCGAGATGACCGATCCCCGGATCAACGTGAGTATGGAGTTGATCCCCACGAGCCGGCGGATCGTCGACAACCGCTGCGTGGGCACCGATACGCTGCCGGTCGAAGGGAAGCGGGGCGCGGGGGGCGAGTGGGAGCTGGTGCCGAACGACGTGTACCTGTTGCGGATACGGAACGAGGGCGAAGACGCCGCGTACGTATCGATCCTCGATCTGACGCCCGATGGCAGGGTCGAGCAACTGTTTCCGGACCGCGAAGACCTCGGAAGCGCCAACATGCTTCCGCCGCATCGGTCCTACTTGATCCACGACTCGGTCGGCCATCTCGACTGCTATTACGTCGAGCCGCCGGACGGGGTCGAAGTGCTCAAGCTGTTCGCCACCCACGAGCGGGTCGATTTCACCCCCGTGTTGAGCAGGCGAGGTGAAGGGACCGGGGGCAGGGGATCGCTGAGCCCCCTGCAACAGCTGCTGTCGGATGCGTACCATGGCACCCGCTCCGATCCTGCGACCACCCCGCCGAGCACGGGCACCACATACGGCATCACGATCGTCGTGAAGAAGAGCGGGCCATGATGCGCCCGACCGGGACAGCATTCCATTCAGAGTGGGAGGACGGTATGAGCGGAGCTCGAACGCATTCTCTGACAAATCCATCCCTGGCGGGTCTGGTATTAGCGATCGTTGCATGGGCAGGCGCTGCCCACCCGCTCGGGGCGCAGGCCGGCAGGGGAGGGGCGGGGCAGCGGCTGGAAGCGAGGCGCAGGGCCGTGGCCGCTCAGGTGGCCCGGGGCACGGCGGACCGGGCCACTGCCTACGCGCCACTCATCCTGCCGGGACAGGCGTTGCCTGGAGAGCTGAGCGCGGATGACAACCACACCGACGCCGGGGTCGCGTACGACCTCTGGACCTACCAGGGCCATCAGGACGAGCACGTCGTCGTCACCGTCAACGCAGGATACGACGTCGATCTGGCGGTCGCGCTGATGACCACCACCGGGGCCGCGCTGATCGCGGCGGCCGACTCCGCGCATCGGACCGTCACGGTCGAGCTGAAGCTCCCCAAGGACGGCACCTATTACCTGTCGGTGTCGGGAGGGAGTTCGTCTGCCGAGGGAGCGTACACGCTGAGCGTCCAGTCCCACGGCTCCGTGTCGGCGTTGGATTGGGCCCGCTTGTATCCGGGGGGCGGGGATCCGTCCGAGCGGTATGCCTTGCTCGTGGGGGTGAGCGATTACCCCGGCAGGGACAACGATCTGGGAGGCTCGCCGCTGAGTGATGTGGAGCTAATGCGGACCCTGCTGGTGGAGAAGTACGGCTTCAAGCCCGACAATATCCTCATCTTGCGCGACGTGGAGGGAAACCGCGAGCAGATCATTCAAGCCTTCCGCCGTCACCTGGGCCAGGCGGGCCCGGCCGGCACGGCGGTCTTCTACTACTCCGGCCACGGGATGCAGATGCCCGACAATCGCTACATCCAGGATCCCGAGCCGGACGGCAAGGATGAAGCGCTGGCGGTGTGGGGGACCCAGGGGGATCTGTACGGCTATATCCTGGACGACGAGATGGGCATTCTGGTGGGGGACCTCGCCGCTGGGCACGTGCTCGTCGTCCTCGACGACTGCTACTCGGGAACGGCGACCCGGGCCGGTCCGGAGGTCTTCGACTGGAAGGACATCGCCGGCAACGTCACGGTCCCCAAAGGCCTCTTGGGGCACCCTGCACGTGTGGCAGGCGGAACGAGAGGGCTGCAATGGCGCACCGTCGCCGCCCACGTCGAAACGCCGCGACAGTACGTGAAGAGCCTGCGGCCGGGAAGCACGCCCACCAATGTGGAGGACCTGCTGAGCCAGCCGGCGAGCCACATCCTGCTAGCGGCATCGGCGGACAGCGAGACGTCGGCCGGGCTCACGGGGCAGACGCCGGATGGACAGCGGATCTCCGGCGGCCTCTTCACGCTCTTGCTGTACGCGACGCTCGCCAACGCTCCGGAGAGCACCACCTTCGCGGGCGCGATGGCTGAGGTGCGTCGGCGGGTCGTAGACTTCTCGACCACGAAGCTGGGGCAGACGCAGAGCCCGCAGGTGGAAGGCCAGCAGCAGACTCAGAGCATCGCCGCATTCCTGAGCAAGCGGTGAGATGAAAGCCCTGCCAATCGTGCTGGCGTGGTGCGCCGTGCAAGGAGCCGGCGCTCAAATGGTGAAGCCGGCCGACTCGACGTGCACCGGCTACGCGCCGGCCGCCGCGGCCCTGGCGGTCACACCCAGCACCTCCCGGCTCTGGGCGGTGGGTGGGGCCCACGTGGTCGGCGGTGTGTTTGTCTATCAGGAGATGGAAGCGAGCTGGGGAGAGTCCAGCGGCCGGTTTCACGTCAAATGGAGCGACTGGTGTTGCGACAGCCTGATGCAGGACGACGAGATCAGCCACTTCGTATCCGGCTACCATCTCACGAAGGCATTCGCGCACATCTGGAGCTGGACCGGCGAGCCGACCAAGCGGGCGCGGACCTGGGGAGCCATAGAAGCCGGTGCAATCCTGACACTCGTGGAATTCCCCATCGATGCGTTCAATCCCCATCAGGGGCTGGGCATCTCCGACCTGATCTTCGACTACGCCGGTGTCGGGATGGGCCTGCTCGCACTCCGCCATCCAGGTCGCTGGGACTTCAAGTTCAGCGCCAAGCGGAACGTCTTCGCGAACCAGAAAACCCTATTCTCCCAGGACTCACGGGAGTCGGACAACTACGTGTTCTGGGCGACGTATCGGCCGCCGCTGGGGTGGGGGGACCGCCAGCCCGTCTCCGTAGGATTGGGGCATGGCGTGGGGCTCGAGGCGGACGGTATTACTCCCGTCCGCGAGCTCTATCTCGGCCTCGGCACGACGATTCCCGACTTCCTGCGCACGGTGGCGCCCGCTGTGGCAGGGCACCTTCAGCTGCTGGAGGCGTATTACATCAATATCCGGCTGCGGGCGACGGTGAGATGACGCCACCCTTGACCACAACTCCGCCGCACCGCTGCGGCCGAAAGGCGTCTCCGTGATCCTGCCGCTTCTCACGGTGCTCTTGCAGACGGCCCCCCACGCCCCCCCCCATCCGGCAACGCGGGACGAGAAGCCCGTGCGCGTGTGGCTCGATCCGAGCGGTCCCCCGCCGCTGGCGCGGGGCGACCCCGTGCGCGTATACGTCCACACGGCCGCCGACGGCTTCCTCGTCGTGCTGCACCGCAGCACCGACGGTCACATCCGCGTGCTCTTCCCGGCCAATCCCACCGAGGATCCCTTCGTGCGCGGCGGAACTTACCAAATCCTCTCGTCCGGCGACCGGGAATCGTTCGTGGTGGCCGAGCCCGACGGCCAGGGCCTGGTGCTCGCGGCCGTCTCCCCCGCCTCGTACCGGTTCGATGAGTTCGTCCGCGCAGCGGACTGGAACCCCGACGCTCTGGCACCTTCCTGGGAGGGGGCGGACGCCGCAGGCGGGGTCACTGACATCGTGCAACGGATGCTGGGGGACGGCTATTTCAATTACGATATCGCGACCTACACCGTCGCGCCCCGCCCCTACGCCCAAGCGCCCTCTCCTCTCTCGGCCCCACAGGACGAGGCGATGCCCCCATCCTGCGTCGGCTGCACCTTCGTCGGCTCCCAGGTCGTCATCATCGAGTCGCCGCTGTTCGGCTTCGACGCGCCGCGCTTCCATCGTCCCACCCAGCCGTGCGATCTGAGCTCGTCCTGCGCCAACCCGGCGCTCGCGAGCGCCATGGCGCTCCCGAGCCGGTACCGTGTCACCGCCAGCGGTGGGCTGCAGCAGCGCAACGACGTGTTCGTCCCGCCGCGCCTGCCCGAAGCAAGCCCGACCATCGGCCCTCGCCGCCGCCAGCCCCCCCCCCCCCCGGTTGCCCACGATCTCCCAGTGGCGCCCGCTGCTCTCCCGGTGCGCGCGATCCCGCTGGGCCCCGGACGACGGCTTGCGGGTAACGCGCCCCGACCGGCGGCAGCCGCCCACGATGTGCGCCTCACTATGTCGCCTATCCCCGTGCGGCAAGAACCGCCCGCCCTGTCGACGGCCGCTACGGCGGTGCCGGTGAACGTCAACGCGCTGCGACGCGTCCTTGTGCCCGCGGCGGCCGAGCGCGAGGCGGGCGCACGCGCCGTGCGTTCCCAGATTGCGGCGACCTCGATGTCGCGACCCTTCGTGACCACGGAGGCTGTGGCGCAAGGGAGTGCGAGCGGTGGGACGCGCGCGACTGCTGATGTCGGAGGAAGGGTTGGAGGACCGGAGATGCACGCAGTCGCGCTCCCGATGGCCGTGTGGCGCGGCGCAGCTACACACGGCGTCGTAGTTCCCGCCGGCGCGAGGCGGCATTAAGGAGGCGCTGGCGCTCGTCGCCGCCGTCTGCGCCGTTTCGCTCTCTGGTGCCGCCGCCGCAGCCCAGCAAGCCCCCCACGCGGCAGCCTCCATCAGCGGCACGGTCGTCGCCGTCGAGACTGGCGAGCCGCTGCCGTTCAGTGTCGTCGCCCTGCTGCCCGTGTTCTCCCGGCGCTTCACCGATCAAACCGGCGCGTTCACCTTCGCGGGCGTGGCTCCCGGCACTTACCATTTGCTCGCTCGCCAGATCGGCTACACGCCGCTCGACACCGTGCTCGCGGTTCTGGCCGATTCGGCGCCTGTCCTGCGCATCGCCCTCTCGCACGTGGCGATCCAGCTGCCGCCGGTGACCGTCACGGGAAAGACGACGTGCGGCACCGCCGGGCCGGTCGGCGCTCCCGAGCTCGCCGCCGTGTTCGACCAGCTGCTCGAGAACGCCCGCCGCTTCGAGCTGCTCGCCGACTCCTTCCCCCACCGGTTCCGCATCGAGCGCATCTTCACGACGGTGGACCGCCAGGGCCGCAATGAGGTGAGCCAGGTGGACACCTTCGAGCGCGAGAGCAGCTTTCGGTGGCCGTATCGACCGGGGAGGATCGTCGGCCCTCCCACAGGGCCATTGAACAATGACCGCCTGGTGCGGTTGCCGAGTCTGTCCGATTTCGCCGACAGCACGTTCGTGGACGCGCATTGCTTCCGGCTCGTCGGCCGTGATACTCTCGCCGGGAGCACATTCATCCGAGTGGACTTCGCACCGGTGGCCGCCCTCCGCTCCACCGACGTGGAAGGGGCGGCCTATCTCGATCCAGTGACCTATCAGATCCGGTACACCACCGTTCGGCTCACCCGCCCGGAGCGAGGAATCCCGGGAGTGGCCGCGATGGTCGCGACCATCCATTTCAGCGAGATCGCACCCGGCATCCTGTTGCACGATCACGTGCGGTCGGTCGAGACCTTCGCGTGGTCACACACGCCCGCGGAGCGGATCGAGGAGCAGCGCCTTCTCGGGGTGCATTTTCTGCGCGCCCTGATTCACCCGCAATAACTCCTCCAGCCGGTGCAGAGTGCGCATCGGCCCGTTACCCGCCCGCCACTCGTCGCTCTTCATATAGGACGCCGCAATCGAGTAGGACGCCGCAATCGAGTCGGCGTCGTGACCATCGCTTGGGGCCTGGCCGTGTTGACGAACGCCGCGCCGGGCACCAGAATTGGCCGGTTGCCGTTTCCGCCTCTTACCAGGATTGCG
>QHUY01000133.1:2367-8823 GCA_003223415.1 Gemmatimonadota bacterium | reverse complement strand
CCCGGAGGTCACGGAGAGCCAAGTCGCGCGGGTGGCGGACGCGATCCGCCGCTTCTACCGGTGAGCGGTCTCTCCTCCCTCGCCCTGTTCTTCGGCACGCGGCCGCAGGTGATCAAGGCGAGCGTGCTGCGCGACGCGCTGGCCGCGGTGGGGCCGGTGGTCGCCGTCGATACCGGCCAGCATTACGACTACGACCTCCACCAGGTGCACTACGACCAGCTGGGCGTGCGAGCGCCCGATGCCTATCTCGGTGTCGGGTCGGACTCCCACGCGCGCCAGACCGCCGCCATCCTGATCGCCTGTGAGGACTGGCTCGCCGCCAACCGGCCGCGTGCCGCCATCGTCATCGGGGATACCAATTCGACCCTCGCCTGCGCCCTGGCTGCCGCCAAGTCGCGCGTGCCGGTGGCCCACGTGGAGGCTGGCATGTACGCCGCCGACCGGCTGATGGCCGAGGAGATCAACCGGCGAGCGGTGGGCGCCGTGGCGGAAGCGCTGTTCGCTCCCTGTGAACGCGTGGCGGCGAAGCTGCGGCGGCAATACCCGGACGCGCTCGTTGCAGCGGTCGGCGACGTCGCCTACGACGTGCTGCGCCGCGCCCTGGACAGGACGCCACGGCCCGAAGCGGCGGCCGACCGGTTCGTCTTCGTGACCCTGCATCGGGCGGAGCTGGTCGATGACTCCGCCCGGTTGCGCGCGGTCATGGACGGCCTGGCGGCTTCACCGCTCCCCTGCCTCTTCGCCGCGCACCCGCGCACCGGCGCGGCGCTGGAGCGGCTCGGGTACGCCGCAAACGGCCGTGTGCGGATCACGGCGCCGGTTGGGTACCTCGAGAGCATCGCCCTGCTGCGCCAGGCGGGCGCCGTCGTCACCGACTCGGGCGGCATCCAGCGCGAGGCGTACTGGCTGGGGGTGCCCTGCGTCACCGTGCGCGACGAAACGGAGTGGACCGAGACGGTGGACTGCGCTGCGAATCGGCTGGTCACGCCGGGTCAGGCCGCGATGCTGCCGGCAGCCATCGCCGAGGCCGTCGCCAGAGGTGAAGCCGGGAAGCCCTGGGACCGGGGCGCCTACGGCGTTTTGGGGGGGGGGGGGGGGGGGGGGGGGGAGGGGCGGCGAGCAGCTCGCGATAGGCGGCGAGGAGCCGTTCCCGCTCTCCCGGCCAGGCGATCGTCGCGAGTCCCTCCTGCGCGCGCCGGGCGCGGGCGAGGCGCTGCGCCGGCGTCGCGGCGGCAAACTCCCCGATGGCGCGCGCCAAGTCGGTGGCGTCGTTCGGCGTCCAGTACCAAGCGGCGTTCTCCGGCACATACTGCGCGTAGCTCGGCAGCCGGGCGGCCAGCACCGGCAGGCCGAGATGCATGTACTCGAGCAGCTTGTTGGAAAGGGAGTAGCGGGTCATCCCGTCGAGGCGGGTGGGCACGAGGCCGGCGTCGCAGCCGCCAAGGCGCGCCGGCAGCTCGGCCTGCGGGACGCGCGGCTGGAAGGACACGAGGGCCTCCGCCCGCAGCTCGCCGACCAAGCGCCCCAGTTGGTCGCGTTGCGGGCCGTCCCCCAGAACCGTGACGCGGACGTGCAACCCGCGCTCCGCCGCCCGCACGACGCCGCGGATCGCCACGTCGAGCCCGTACAGGGGAGTCAGCGTGCCGTGGTAGATCAGTTCGATCGTCGATCGCGCCGGGGGAGAGGCCGGGGGGCGTGGCGGGCCGAAGTCCTCGGGGTCGGCCGAGTTGTGCACGATGAGGCGCCGCTCGGGACGCCCGATGTCGCGCGTCGCGAGCAGATCGTCGATAGGCCGGTTCACGGTGATGGTCAAGTCCGCTCGACGCCGCGCCCAAAGCTCGATCCGTCGGGCGAGCGCTGATCCCAGCCGCCCGACCACGCCGGAGTACCGCGAGGCGGTGAACTCGGGAAAGATCTCGTGCAGGTCGAGGATGAGCCGCGCGCCGCGCCGCTGGGCCGGCGCCGCCGCCCACACGAGGAAGTCGGGCAGGGTGTGCACGTGCACCACGCGGACGGCGGCGAAGCGCGGGTCATGGGCGAGCAACCGCCGGCAGCGCCAGGTGAAGGCGGCATACTCGCCGAGGTAAGCCAGCGGCCCCCGACGGGACTTGCGCCCCGGCAGCCGCAGCACGGTGAGCGCGCCCGATTCTTCCTCGGCGAGCTGGCGATCGGCCCGCAGCACCACGACGGCCACGCGCCGACCGGTGGCCAGAGCGGCCAGCGCCTCTCGTTTGACCCGGGTGTCGGCGGGAAAGCTCGCGTAGGCGAGGTGCACGATCTCGACGGCGCCGGGCATGGGCACAAAGTAAACGGCTGGAGCATGGGTCTGCGAATCGGTAACTTGTGGCTCGGATGATCGCCTCCCCCCCCCTTCCCCTTGTCGCCCACTCGGCTTGAGAGATCCCTTGGCAAGGGGAGACGCCGAGCGTGACTGGAAGGCGTATTACCGCCGCGTCTATCCGGCTTGGTGGGAGCGCCAAGCGCCGCGACTGGGCTGGTCGTCCTACGACGCGACGCTGCTCGATTTGCTGGATGCCCGACCGGGCGAGCGCGCGCTGGAGTGCGGCATCGGGACCGGCGAGCGCTACGCGATCCGACTCGCGCAGCGCGGTGTGCGCGTCTGCGGCGTGGACATCGCCGACGCGCTGTTGCGCCAGTGCCTGCGGCACTCGGCCGCGGTGGGCGGGGCGATCGCCGCCCAGCAGGCGGACATCGACGCGCTGCCTTACCGCGACGGTGCGTTCGAGCGCGTGTACAGCTTCTCGACGTTGTGGTACGTCCCCAGCCTCGCGGCGGCGTTGCGGGAGATGGTCCGGGTCACCAAGCCCGGAGGAACGATCGTCTTCGACCTGCTCAACGCGCTGCATGTCACGCCGGCGCTTGCGTATCTGGCGACGCTGACGAAGCGCGCGCTCGGTAAGGCCGTCGGGCGCTGGCGCCCCTACAGCCCCCTCGCGATCGGGCGCATCCTGCGCGCCTGTCCGGTCCGCTGGCAGGTGCTGGGGTTCGGGGTGCTCTTGCCCACCGGCCTCCCAGTCCTCGGCGAGCGGGCCGATCTCGCGAGCCTGCTGCCCGTGTTTGCCGCCGGCCTGCGCAACTCGCCGCTCCGCTACCTCGGCGCTAAGCTTGTGTACGTGTGCCGCCGGACGTCGCCGTGAGCATCGTCGTGACTGGAGGGTCGGGCTTCATCGGCTCTCACGTGGTCGACCAGCTCCTCGCCCAGGGGCGCGAGGTGGCGATCTACGATCTCCAGCCGCCGCGCTACGGCCAGCGCTGCGCGTTCATTCGGGGCGACGTGCGCGACGTGCAACGCCTCACTGCCGCCTTGCAGGGGTGCGAGGTGGTCTACCATCTGGCGGCTGAAAGCAACGTCAACCGCTTCTACGAGAGCCCACTGTATTCGCACGACGTCACCGCCGGGAGCGTGTTGTGCGTGCTGGAGGCGGCCCGCACTTGCAAGGTCGGGCGCGTCATCCTGGCGTCCACGGAGTGGGTGTACGGCACCGCGCCAGGGGGGGAGGGGTGGGGGAGCGACAAGCGCACCCCGATCACCGAGGCGACCCCCTACGCCCAGTCCCCCGATCACCTCTACACGTCGTCCAAGATCGCTGCCGAGCTGTTCTGCAAGAACTACCAGCGGCTCTACGGCGTGAGCTACACGATCCTCCGCTACGGCATCCCGTTCGGCGAGCGGGCGCGGCCGGAGACGGTCACCCCGACGTTCGTGGGGCGCATGCTGCGGGATGAAGAGATCACGATCAACGGCGACGGCTCGCAATCCCGGCAGTTCATCTACGTCCAGGACCTCGCGGCGGGCAACGTGGGGGCGCTCGCCCCCAAGGCCGAGAACGAGATCTTCAACCTCAACGGCCGCGAGCCGATCTCCGTGCGCGACATCGTCACGACCCTGGAGGAGATCCTCGGGCGGAAGGCCAAGGTGCGGTTCGTGGCCGACCGGGCGGGCGAGTTCGGGGGCCGCTTCGTCTCCTCGGAGAAGGCGCAGCGGCTGCTCGGCTGGGAGCCGGCGGTGCCGTACAAGGAGGGGCTGGAGCGCTACGTGCGATGGTTCCGGGCCGAGGCGGGGCTGTGACCCTGCCGGTGTGCCGGGCCGACACGCCGGTGGTGGAGGTCATCAAGCAGCTCGACCGGTCGGGCGAAGCGCGCGCGGTGATCGTGAGCCCGCGCGACGAATACGTGTGCCAGATCTCTCCCAATGAGATCCGCCGGCACCTCCTGACGGGGTTGGACGCCGATTCCCCCATCGGCAGCATCGCTGAAGCGTCGCCGCTGTTCCTGCGGGAGCCGGAGCTCGCTGACCCGGAGCGGCGCCGCGCCGTCGCGGTAGAGCTGCGGGCGGCCGGCTACAGTCACTGCGCGGTCGTGGACGCGGGCGGGCGGTTCCTGCGCGTGGTGCCGTGCGAGGAGCTGCTCGGCGCCGCCGGTGGCCCGCAACCAGCCGCCGCGGGCGGCGTGCAGCGCGTGCTCGTGATCGGCGGCGCCGGTTACCTCGGCGCGGTGCTGGTGGCCGAGTTGCGGGCGGCGGGGTATGCCGTGCGCGTGCTCGACAACTTCATCTACGGGCGTGGGGCGCTGGCCGGGCTCGCGGAGTCGGGCCGGATAGAGGTGGTGGACGGGGACATCCGCAACATCCAGACGATCGTGAGCGGTCTCGCGGACGTGGACGCAGTGGTGCTGCTCGCGGCGGTGGTCGGGGATCCCGCCTCGCAGACCCGGCCGACGCAGACGATCGAAACGAACCTGCTGGCGGCGCAGGCCATCGCCTTCGCGTGCCGGTCCCAGCAGATCAACCGGTTTCTGTACGCGTCCACGTGCAGCGTGTACGGCCAGGGCGACGGCCTCCTCACCGAACAGTCCGCCCTCGCCCCCGTCTCACTCTACGCCCGGACCAAGATCGCCTCGGAGCAGAGCATCCTCGCGCTCGCCGACGGCACGTTCTCCCCGACGATCCTGCGCCTGGGGACGCTGTACGGGCTGTCGCCCCGGATGCGCTTCGACCTGGTCGTCAATACGATGGCGATGAAGGCGTTCGTGGACCGGAAGATCACGGTGTTCGGCGGCGCGCAGTGGCGGCCGCTGCTGCACGTGCGCGACGCCGCGCGCGCGTTCGTGGCGTGCCTCGCGGCGCCGCTCGCGGCAGTGGGCGGTGCGGTGTTCAACGTGGGCTCGGAGGAGCAGAACTACCAGATCGCCGAGATCGCCCGGCTGATCAGCGAGGCCCTGGGCGGGATCCCCATCGACCGCCAGGGATCGACGCTGGACGCCCGGGACTACCGCGTGTCCTTTCGGCGCCTCCGAGACGTCCTCGGCGTCACGCCGTGTCACACCGTGGCCGAAGCGGCGCGCGAGATCTATGCCTGCCTCCAAGGCGGCACGATCCGCAATCCCCTGGCCCGGGTGTACTTCAATCACTACTTCGACTCCACGGAGGAATGACGGTGGCGACGCTGGCGCGGTTCGCGATCGGGTTCGACAAGCGCGACGTCCCCCGGCTGCACCGCTATTGGGACGAGATCCTCGCGAGCGAGCGCTGGACCGAAGGGCCGTTCACCGAGCGCTTCGAGGAGGCCTGGAGCCGCCACTGCGGGCTGCCGGCGGTCGCCTTCGCGAGCTGGGCGGGGGGCGCGTTGGCCGCGCTCGCCTACCTCGTCACCCTGCAGGCGGGAGCCCGGGTCGAGCTCGTGGACTGTAACCGCACGGACCTGTGCGTGAGCTTCACGGACCTGCAGCGCGCAGCGGACCAGCATCGACCGGCAGCGCTGTGGCTGGTGCACATCGGTGGGCACTTGGCATTCGAGGTGGAGCAGATCGCCGCGCTCTGCCGCGACCGGGGGATCGTGCTGCTGGAGGACTGCGCCCACGCGCACGGCGCGCTGTGGCACGGCAAGCGGGCGGGGCAGTGGGGCGACGCCGGGATCTACTCCTTCTACGCCACCAAGACCGTCAGCACCGGTGAGGGTGGGATGCTCGTGACCCCGCACGCCGATCTGACGGCCTACGCCCGCAAGTTCCGCAACTACGGCAAGCCGGACTACGCCGTCCACGGCCTGAACTACCGCATGTCGGAGTTCACCGCGGCCCTCGGCGTGTTGGCAACCGAGCGCCTGCCGGAGATCGTCGAGTACAAGCAGCGCGTCGCCGCGCAGCTCGACGCTCAGTACGCCAACCGCGTGCGCCTCCCCGAGGGCATGATCTCGGGCTACTACAAGTACATCGTGTTCGACAAGATCCCGAACTCCACGGGGAAGGTGTACGACACCCCCTGCCACACGATCCTCGGCCAGAAGGCGGACCTGCCCAACACCGACTGGGTGGCGGGCCACCACTGGTGCGTGCCGATCTACTACCAGACGCCCACCGACTGAGGGCCCTCCACAGCCGGGCCCGGCCATGCACATCGCGTACTTGTCGAGTGCCCTCAGCGTGCACGACGAGCGG
>QHUY01000133.1:0-2355 GCA_003223415.1 Gemmatimonadota bacterium | reverse complement strand
CTCGTCGAGCGCGGCCATCGCACGACGCTCATCACCTACTATCCCGGCGCGTTGCCACCGCGGATCGCGGCCATTCGCGGGCTCGCCGTCATCCACCAGCGCCCGGGTTTGCTGGCCCGCTACGATTCCGGCCTCTTCGCCTTCAAGGCCCCGGGCCTGCGCCGCCTGCTCTCCGCACTGCGGCCCGACGTGCTCCACAGCGGCTACGTCTGGAAGGACGGGTTCGCCGGCGCCCTCGCGGGCTTCCACCCCCATCTCGTGATGCCGTGGGGGTCCGACATCCTGATCGAGCCGGACCGCTCCCTGGTGCTGCGGTGGATCGTGCGCTACGTGCTGCGACGGGCCGACACGATCACCTGCGACTGCGCCGCGGTCGCTGACAAGATCGTCGCCTTGTCGGAGTACCCCCGCGACCGCATCGTCGTCTTCCCGTGGGGGGTAGATCGCACGGTGTTTCACCCAGGCGCGCCGCCGACGCCGATCCGCGGCGAGCGCGGTTGGGATGGCACCGTGATCCTCATCATGACCCGCAGCTTCGAGCCGGTCTACAACGTCGCGGGGTTCGTCGCGGCGCTGCCGGCGGTCCTGCGGGCGCGGCCCGACGTCCGCGTGTTGCTGGTCGGCGCGGGCTCCCAGGAAGGGCTCTTGCGAGCAATGGTCCGCCGGCTGGGGCTGGGCGACACGGTGCACTTCTTGGGGCGCGTGAGCCCCGAACACTTGGCGGGCTACCTGCGGGCGGCCGATCTGTACGTGTCGAACTCACTGAGCGACGGCGCCTCGCTGTCGCTGCTCGAAGCGATGGCCTGTGGCCTCCCTGTGGTCGTCACCGACGTGCCGGCGCTGTTGGAATGGGTCGAGCCGGGCGTGAACGGTCTCGTGGCGCTGCGCGGTGACAGCGACGCCCTGGCCCGCACACTCCTGGACGCGCTGGCCGACCGGGAGCGCCTCTCGGGGATGGGCGCGCGCAACGCCGCGGTGGCGCGTGAGCGCGCCGACTGGGAGCGGAACGTCGATACGCTCGAAGGCATCTATCGCACCCTCGCGGCCGAGGCCCGGGCGTGAGGGCCGTCGCGCTCGCCGCGCTGAGCGCGGTGGCCCGCGTTCCTGGATTCCTGATCCCCGTTTTGGTCGCGGCGACGTACGGCGCCGGCCCCCACACGGACGCCTACTTCGTCGCCTACGGGGCGGCGCTGCTCGCGGCCGGGACGCTCGCGCAGAGCGTGGAGGTGGCCATCGTCCCGTTCGCCGCGCGGGCGATCCTCACCCGCGGAGCCGCCGCCCGCGGCTTCTTCGACCGCGGCGCCGGCGCCCTGACCGCCACGAGCGCCCTGCTGTGGCTCGCCGTGGTGCCGGTGGTGACCCTGGCGACGACCGCGAGTCTGCGTGGCGACGTCCTGCGCTACGCCGCCTCCTTCACACCGCTGGTGCTGCTGTGGTGCGGCTCGGCCGTGTACGCCGGCGGCCACGTGTCCCAGTCGCGAATCGCCACCGCGACGGGGTCCACCTTATGGCGCGGTGCCGGAGGCCTCGCGGCTCTCGCCGTGTTACCGGCGGGGACGGGGCTGTGGGCGGTCGGCCTCGGACTCGGCCTGGGTGAGTTGTGCCGCGTCCTGGGGCTGCGCCGGCGGATGTGGACCCTGACGCCGGCCGGGCGCGGGCGGCGAGCGCGGCGAGGTACCCCCACTCCGCCACGGCGTACCCGATCACAAAGGCGAGGATGCCCAGCCGGCGCAGCAACACCAGCGCCACCAGCACGCGGACGGCCGCCCGCAGCGAGGAGTAGGTCGCGATCGTCCCGGTCCGCGCGGCCGCGATGTAGAACCGCTCGAGCAGCAACGTTGCCATCGTGGCGACGAACCCAATGGACAGCCCCTGCAGTACCCCGGACACCGTCGCGGCGTCCTCCGGCCGGAACCGGCCGTGGAGCAGCAGCACGTGGACGAGCCCCGGTGCGAGCAGCGCAGTCGTGAGCCCAATCGCGCCGGCGAGACCGAGCCCCTTGCCGACGGGTCGCCAGAGCTCCGCCGCCGCTGGCGGGCGCCCAGTGGCGGCGACGGCCTGTGACCACCGCGCCAGCAGCATGGGAGCCAACGCGCCGTCGAACAGGACCGCCGGGATCGCCAGGAGCCGGTACGCGTATTCCAGGTGCGAGGCGGCACCGGCCGCCAACGAAACGGCCATGAGCTTCTCGAGCACGGGGGCGGCCGTCCCCATGCTCGACCCGAACATCACTGCGGCGGTCGCGCGCGCAAGCGAACTGTTGGGGCCGTCGGCGACGCGCCCCCCCACCCGAACATCACTGCGGCGGTCGCGCGCGCAAGCGAACTGTTGGGGCCGTCGGCGACGCGCCCCCCC
>QHUY01000134.1 GCA_003223415.1 Gemmatimonadota bacterium | reverse complement strand
CGGATACAGATCCGTCCCGCCTGCCACATACATTCCCTCGGGCCCGGCGTCGGCCTTCATCGCCAACGCCTCTTTGAGCGTCCTCGGCTGCAAGTACTTGAAGGAAGGGAGCCGGAGCATCAGCGCTCCCTTACCCTGGGCGCGAGCCCGGGGGTAGCGGCACCGTGTTTCCCCGGGCTTGCGCCCGGGGTTAGGGGCACCGCCCTGCCGTCCCCGCCTTCCCACGGCGGAGCAACTCGTATGGGCTCCGGCCACGGCAGGTCGGGGAACCCGAGCGGCCCGAAGCGCGGCTCCTCGCCCTTCTCCTTGCGGCGCAGCGCCTTGAAGACCTTTTCCGGGGTGATCGGCACTTCGTCGATGCGGACGCCGACGGCGTCGTACACCGCGTTCGCGACGGCGGGCGGCACGGGGAGGAGCGGGCCCTGCCCGCACTCCTTGGCGCCGAAGGGGCCATTGGGGTCGGGGTCCTCCACGACGTAGGTGATCACGTCGCACATCTCGAGCGTGGTGGGACTCTTGTACTCGAGCAGGCTCGGGATCTTGTGCACCACGTTGCGGTTGCCGCGATAGGCCATTTCCTCCATCAGAGCCTCGCCCAGGCCCATGTAAATGGACCCCTCGATCTGGCCCATCACGGCGGCGGCGTTGATCGAGCGTCCCACGTCGTGGGCGATCCAGATCCTCGGCACGCGCACGATGCCGGTGGCGGGATCCACGTCCACGAGGGCGACGCACGCGCTGTAGGAGTAGGCGGGTGAGGGGCCGACCCCCGCGCCCCGGTACTTCCCGGCGCCGGCCGCCGGTGTGTACGAACCCACCGTGCCCACGGTGCCTGCCGCGGCCTCGGCGAGCTGCACCGCCTCGGAGAAGCTGATCCCGCGCTCGGGGCTCGCGGCGTCGAAGACGCGACCACCGGCGAACGTGATCCGCTCGACCGGCGCCTCGAGCTTCGGCGCCGCGTGCCGGGCGATGAGGTCGCGCGCCCGCTGCGCCGCCTGGATGGCGGCGTTTCCCGTCATGAGCGTCACGCGGCTCGAATAGCTGCCGAGGTCGACGGGGGTGAGGTCGGTGTCCGCCGCGACCACGGCGATATCGAAGGGGTCGAGGCCCAACACTTCCGCGACGATGATCGCGAGGACCGAGTCGGAGCCCTGGCCGATCTCGGTCGATCCGCAGAATACCGTCACGCCGCCTCCCCGGTCGCACTTGAGCTGCACTCCGGAGTGCGGCATCGCGTTCCAGTAGATCGGGAGTCCGGCGCCCGTAATGTAGGAGGAGCAGGCGAGCCCCACGCCTTGTCCGGGGGGGAGCTTGCGGTACTTCTCCTTCCACCCCGATCCCGCGACGACCTTGCGAATGCATTCGGCAAGGCCCATCGAGCCAATGCGCAGCCAGTTCGCCGTGAGCGAGTGCGGTGGCACGAGATGCTGCAGCCTGAAGTCGGCGGGGTCGATCCCCAGCTGCTCCGCGATCTTATCGAAGTGGACCTCCAGCGCGAACCGCGGCTGTGGCGTGCCGTGGCCCCGCTTCGGGCCGCAGGGTGGCTTGTTCGTGAACGCCCGCGCGCCCTGGAACTTGTAGCGGGGCACGTGATGGGTGACGGTCTGCAGAGCGCCCGTGTAGTAGGTGCTCGCGACGCCGTAAGAGCCGTAGCCGCCGCCGTCCAGCAGCGACTTGAAGTGCATCGCGGTGATCGCGCCGTCCTGCTTCACCCCGGTCTTCACCCACATCAGGGTCGGGTGGCGGCCGCGATGGCAATAGAAGACCTCTTCGCGCGTGAGCGTGATCTTCACGGGACGGCCGGTCAGCATCGCGAGCTTCGCGACGACGATCTCGTGGCTGAACGGGTCGCTCTTGCCGCCGAAGGCGCCGCCATTCGTGGTCGCGATCACGCGCACTCGGGCGGGCGCGAGCTCCAGCACGTTGGCGAGCGCGCGGTGCACGTAGTGCGGCGTCTGGGTCGAGCTCCACAGCGTGAGCTTGCCGTCGGGCGACCAGTCGGCGAGCGCCGCGTGCTGCTCCATCGGGAGATGGGTGTTCCCCTCAAAGAAGAGCAGGTCCTCCCGCACAACGTCCGCCTCGGCGAATCCGGCCTCCACGTCGCCGAACTCGAGGTTGATGAGCTTGTGCAGGTTGCCGTGATCGCCGTAATCGTGGATGCGGGGCTCGGGATGCTCGACGGCGTCCAGGTGGTCCCTGATGGGCCGCAACGGCTCGTACTCCACCGCGATCAGGTCGAGGGCGGCGGTGGCGACCTCCTCGCTCACCGCGGCCACGCCCGCCACCGGGTCGCCCACGAAGCGCGCCTTGTCGAGGGCGAGCGCGTGCTCGTCCTGGCTCACGGGCAGGATCCCGAACGGGATCGGGAGATCTTTCCCCGTGAGCACCGCCTTGACCCCGGGGAGAGCAAGGGCCCGTGCCGCGTCGATCCGGACGATGCGGGCATGCGGATGCGGGCTGCGCAGCAGCTTGCAGTACAGCATGCGGGGGAGGGACAGGTCGTCGGCGAACTTGGTTGTGCCCATCACCTTGGCGGTCGCGTCGACCTTGCGGAGCGCCTTCCCCACCACCCGCAGGGCGGTCGGGCCGGCCGCCGCCTTCTTAGCGCGAGCCATACAACGACTCCCGTGCCGGTTCTGCCCTCTCACCCCGCAGGCGCGCCGCGGCCAGTTCGACCGCCTCGTAGATCTTGATGTAGCCGGTACAGCGGCAGAGGTTGCCCGACAGGGCCTGCTTGATGTCGTCTCGGTTGGGGCTCGGGTTGTCGGTGAGGAGTGCGTCGGCGGTGAGGAGGAAGGCCGGGGTGCAGTAGCCGCACTGGGCAGCGCCCAGCGCCGCGAACGCTTCCTGCAGCGGGTGCAGTCGGCTGCCTTGCGCCAGCCCTTCCACCGTCTTCACGCGGCGGCCCTCGCAGGCGAGGCCGAGCACCAGGCACGACAGCACGGGAGCGCCGTCGAGCAGCACCGTGCACGTCCCGCATTCGCCCAATTCGCACCCGTGCTTCGTGCCGGTGAGGGCGAGATCCTCCCGCAGCACCTCGAGCAGCGTCTTGTGCGGAGCGAAGGCGACCTCGACCGGCTCGCCGTTCAGCTCGAACGCGATCTTTGCCTTCGAGTCGGGCCTCATGTCTCGAAACGTAATCTTGATAACCGGCACCTGCGACGCCAGCTTTCGGCCTCCCACACTGACTGACGGGACGATGCTGCAGCGCTTGATTCTCGCCGTTCTCGTAGCGATCGCGGTACCCCCGCCCGGCCTAGCCGCCCAGGACTACCGAGCTCAGGCCCTCCGCATCCTCAAGACGGTGCCCCTCATCGACGGCCACAACGACATCCCCGACGCCATCCGGGAGCGCGGCGGGCTCGACTCGGTGGACTTGGCCGCGAGCCAGCCCAAGCTGATGACCGACATCCCGCGGCTACGGGCGGGCGGGGTCGGCGGCCAGTTCTGGTCGGCCTACGTCCCCGTCACGACGATCCACGGTGGCGAGCACCCGGCGACGTATGCGCTCGAGCAGATCGACCTGATCCACCGCCTGTGCCGTAAGTATCCGCAGACCTTCGCGGAAGCGGCCACGGCCGCCGCCGTCGAGCGCAACTTCAAGACGGGGAAGATCTCCTGCCTCATCGGGATCGAAGGGGGACACGCGATCGAAAACTCGCTCGGTGCGCTGCGCATGTTCGCCCGGCTGGGCGTGCGCTACATGACGCTCACGCACTGGGAGACGCTCGACTGGGCCGACGCCGCCACCGACAGCGCGAAGCACAACGGGCTGACGTCGTTCGGAGAGGACGTCGTACGTGAGATGAACCGGGTGGGGATGCTGGTGGACCTCGCCCACGTCTCGGACGCCACGATGGTGGGCGCCATCCGCGTGTCGCGCGCGCCGGTGCTGTTCTCGCATTCCTCGGCCCGCGCGCTGTGCGACCACATGCGCAATGTCCCCGACTCGATCCTGCGCATGGTCAAGGCGAACGGCGGCGTGGTGATGGTGAACTTCTACCC
>QHUY01000052.1 GCA_003223415.1 Gemmatimonadota bacterium | reverse complement strand
TCGGTGTGGTGTTGCTCGCAGCGATCGCGGCCTACGGCGGGTGGGCGGCGATCACCGTCGAGAACCTGCCCGAGTACGTGGTAGCACGCCAGCCCGTGAGCCTCACCTTCACCGTGCGCCAGCACGGTGTCCGTCCGCTCACCGGACTCCAGCCCAGGGTCGAGGCGACATCCGGGACACTCACGACAACGGCCGCCGCGACGCCCGGAACCGAGGGCGGCCAGTACACCGCCGCGCTCATGCTGCCCGACACCGGCGACTGGGCGATCACAATCCACAGCGGCTTCGGGAACAGCACCACGACCCTGCTGCCCATCAAGGCGATCGCCCCGGATGCCCGCGCTCCTCGTCCGCTTGCTGACGCCGAGCGCGGACGCCGGCTCTTCGTGGCCAAAGGCTGCGTCACTTGCCACCTCCACCGCGACGTCAGCGCGACCAGCATCGGGGTCGGGCCGGAGCTGACCGGCAGACGCTCTCCGCCCGAGTACCTCACACGGTTCCTGGCCAACCCGCCGGCGGTCTACGCGGGACCGAAGCCGGGCTCCTTCGAGATGCCCAACCTGCATCTCAAGCCGCCGGAGATCACGGCGCTGATCGCGTTCCTCAACACCGAGCGGCAGGTCGCGGCGCAATAACTGCGGGAGCTTGAAGCGGGCGGCGCGCGTAGATTACGGCGTGAATCCGTTCGACAGCCTCGGCGCCGCCCTCGCCGACCGCTACGCCATCGAGCGAGAGCTCGGGCGCGGTGGCATGGCCACGGTCTATCTCGCCGAGGACCGGAAGCACGGCCGCAAGGTCGCGATCAAGGTGCTCGAGCCCGAGCTCGCCGTGTCCCTCGGCGCCGAGCGGTTCCTCCGGGAGATTCAGATCGCCGCCCGTCTCGCGCACCCGCACATCCTGCCCCTCATCGACTCGGGCGAGACCAACGGCCGCCTCTACTATGTGACGCCGCACGCGCCGGATGGTTCGCTGCGCCAGCGCCTCCAAGCCGAGGAACGGCTCTCCCCCCCGGATGCCCTGCGGATCGCCCGAGACGTCGGAGCGGCGCTCGACTACGCCCATCGGCAAGGCTTCGTCCATCGTGACGTGAAGCCGGAGAACATCTTGTTCGCCGACGGCCACGCGGTCCTCGGGGACTTCGGCATCGCACGCGCGTACAGTGCGGCCGGGCAAGCCGCGGTCACCGAGGTCGGGGTGGCGCTGGGGACGCCGGAGTACATGAGTCCGGAGCAGGCGGCCGGCGAGCAGCAGCTGGGGAATCGCAGCGACGTCTACAGTCTCGCGTGCGTGGTCTACGAGATGCTGGCGGGAACGCCGCCGCTGCGCGGCGACGGCGCCCGGGCCACGATGGCGAAGCAGGTGACGGAGGTCCCCCGGTCCGTGCGCGCGCTCCGCCCCGAGACGCCCGCCCGCGTGGAGCGGGCGCTCGCTCGGGCGCTGGCCAAGGATCCCGCTGAGCGCTTCGCGACGGTGGCCGAGTTCATCACGGCGCTCCAGACCGAGGGACCGGACACCGGCTCGGGCGTCGTCGCCGCGGTGCCCGGTCGCTGCATCGCCGTGCTCCCGTTCGTCAACGCGAGCCCCGATCCCGAGAACGAGTATCTGAGCGACGGCATCACGGACGAGCTGATCAACGCGTTCGCCAAGGTGGAGGGCCTGCGGGTGGCCTCGCGCACGTCGGTGTTCGCGCTCAAGGGGAAGCCGCAGGACGTACGCGCGATCGGCGCCTTGCTCGGCGCCGCGTGGGCGCTGGAGGGCACCGTACGCCGGGCGGGCGACCGGCTCCGTATCACCGCGCAGCTCACCTCCACGGAGGACGGCCGCCTCCTCTGGTCTGAGCGCTACGACCGCACGCTGGAGGACGTGTTCGCGATCCAGGAGGAGATCGCGCGGACCATCGTGGGCACCTTGCGGGCGACCTCGTTTGCGGACCTCGCCGAGCCGATCGCGAAGCGTTACACGCGGAGCATCACGGCGTACGGGCTATACCTGAAGGGCCGCTACGCCTGGAACAAGCGCACGCTGGAGGGGATCACCGAAGCCATCGGCTATTTCGAGCAGGCGATTGCCGAGGATCCCCGTTACGCGCCGGCGTACGCGGGCATCGCCGACTCCTACGCCCTCCAGTTGGACTATCGCAGCGTCCCCGTAGCGGAGGGGTTCGCCCAGGCCGAAGCGTACGCGCGCAAGGCGCTGGAGCTCGACGAGACGGTGGCCGAGGCGCACGCGTCGCTGGCGTGGAGCCTGTTCATCTACGACTGGGACTGGGAGGGCGCCCGGCGGGAGTTCCGGCGGGCGGTCGAGCTGGACCCGCAGTACGCTACGGCGCATCAGTGGTACGCCTTCTGGCACGCCGCGCGCGCGCGGTTCGACGAGGCGCTGGTTGAAGGTCACACCGCGCTGGAGCTCGACCCGGCCTCAGTCTCGATTCGCCGCGCCGTCGGCTGGATCTACTATTACGCGCGGCGGTACGACCAGGCGCGCTACCACATCTCGCGCGCCATCGCGATGAACCCCACGGCCAAGGAGAGCTACCGGGTGCTCGGCCTTGTCCTCGCCGAGCAGGGGCAGTGGGCCGAGGCGGAGCGCGTGGTCCGCGAGGGCCTGACGCTCCCCGGGACGGGGACGTACACCCTCGCCACCCTGGGGTACGTGCTGGCCCGCACCCGCCGGCGAGGGGAGGCGGAAGCCGTACTCGCGGCGCTGGAGGCCCAGGCAGCGCGGGACTACGTCTCCCCGGTGGCGCTGATCACAGTGCACCTCGGCCTCGAGAATTGGGACCGCGCGCTCGCATGGGCCGAGCAGGCGTACGCGGAGCGGCGGGGATGGCTGGCGTATCTCCAGGTGAATCCGCTCGTGGATCCGCTGCGCGGGAACCCGCGGTTTCGCGCGCTGCTCGAGAAGATGCGGGTGTAACTGCCGGCCGGGGGATTGAGTCTTTCCACGGGGCGCCGCAGCTTACCTGCGGTCCGTTGAGCAGCGGCGTACCCCAGCTGACAAGGAGATCCGTCATGCCAGAGAGTGTCTACAAAGTCATCGAGCTGGTCGGCACCAGCACGGAGTCCTGGGAGAAAGCGGCGAGCGCGGCGGTGAAACGCGCGGCCCAGACGCTGCGCGATCTGCGTGTGGCGGAGATCTCGCAGCTCGACATGCAGCTGAAGGACGGCAAAGTCGAGAGCTATCGGGCGAAGGTCAAGGTGTCGTTCAAGTATGAAGGCGGCTGATCACGACCTCGTGATCCACCTCAAGAAGAAAACCGATGGCTCCGCCGCGCTGAGCTGCCGGCGGGCCGACGGCTCGGTGACCTGGCAACGTCAGGAAGGGCAGCAGGGGCGCTTCTTCCCGTTTCGGGAGGGATGAGGCCATGGCCGACGCATCGTCGTACCCATACGCGACGCACCTGAACATCTACTACCCTCCGCTCGAGCGCATCGACGTGCAGACGCTCGTCGACACGTGTACGGACCAGTGGTACAACCAGACGCTGTGTCGCGTGAACGACTCGGTCGTGCGCCTCGGCGTGTTGCAGGGTGAGTATCACTGGCATAAGCACGAGGACGAAGACGAGTTCTTCTACGTCGTCGAGGGACGCTTCTTCATCGACCTGGAAGGCCGCACGGTGGAGCTCGCGCCCCGGCAGGGGTTCGTCGTGCCGAAGGGGGTCCTGCATCGTACGCGGGCACCGGAGCGTACGGTGATCCTCATGGTCGAAGGGGCGGGCATCGTCCCCACGGGCGATTGACGGAGGGCGAGCATGCGAGCACGTGCGCTAGGCCAGACGGCGCTGGTCGCCATCGTCCTCCCCTCCACTGCGGCCGGGGCGCAGCAACCGGGCACCGCAGCGCCACGCGCCCTCACGGCCGCCGATTACGCCCGCGCCGAGCGGTTCATGAGCTACAATACGACGCCGCTCGTGTTCCGCGCCGGCATCCGGCCGACCGCGCTGCCCGACGACCGCTTCTGGTACCGCAACGCGATCCCCGAGGGGATCGAGTTCGTGCTCGTCGATGCAGCGCGGCGGACCCGCGCCCGCGCCTTCGACCAGGGGAAGCTGGCCGCGGCGCTGTCCCGCGCCGCCGACACCACCTACGACGCGCTCCATCTGCCCTTCACGCAGTTCGAGTTTTCCCCCGACGCTCGGGCGATCACGTTCGACATCGGGTCCCCCCCCCCCTCCCGTCACTGGACGTGCGACCTCGCAGGCGCGCAATGTACGGCAGCGCCCCGGCGTCGCGACCCGGTGCTCGACAACGGCGTGGTCGCCCCGGACGGCAAGCGCGTTGCCTTCATCCGCGACTACAACCTCTGGGCGCGTGAGCTCGCCTCCGGCCAGGAGACCCAGCTCACGACGGATGGGGTGAAGGACTTCGGCTACGCGACCGACAACGCGGGGTGGATCCGGAGCGACCACGCGGTGTTGGTGTGGTCCCCCGACTCCAAGAAGGTCGCGACGTTCCAACAGGACGAGCGCGGCGTGGGCGAGATGTACCTCGTCCAGACCCGCGTGGGCCACCCGCTGCTCGAGCAGTGGAAGTACCCGCTCCCGGGCGACAGCGTGATCACCACGATTCAGCGGGTGATCATCGATCTTGCGGGCGAGAGCCCCCGCGTGATCCGCCTGCAGATGCCGGCCGACCAGCACCGCTCCAGCATCTGCGATCACGTCCTGTGCGGCGGCCGCTGGGCTGACGTGGAGTGGAGCCCGGACGCGTCGCAGCTGATTTTCGTCTCGACGTCGCGCGACCACAAGCGCGAGCAGCTGCGCGTCGCCGAGGCGCGGACTGGCGCGGTGCGGGACGTCCTGGAAGAGACCAGCCCGACCCAGTTCGAATCGGGCTTCAACCGGATCAACTGGCACGCCCTCCCCGCCACGAGCGAGCTGATCTGGTTCTCCGAGCGCGACAATTGGGGGCATCTGTATCTGTACGACCTCCGGAACGGCCAGCTCAAGAACCGGATCACCCGCGGTGACTGGACCGTCCTCCAGGTGCTGCGCGTGGACGAAAAGAGCCGCACTGTCTACTTCATCGGCGCGGGGCGCGAGCCGGGAGACCCATATTTCCGTCACCTGTACAGCGTGCGGATGGACGGCTCCCGCCTGACGCCGCTCACGCTGGAGGATGCGGACCATGACGTCACGTTGTCCCCCTCGGGACGGTACTTTGTCGACAGCTATTCGCGCCCCGACGTGCCGCCGGTCACCGTGTTGCGCGACGCCGAGGGCAAGGTGGTCTTCCCGCTCGAAACGTCGGACATCGCGCGGCTGGTCGCGACCGGCTGGAAGCCCCCGATCCCCATCACGGTCAAGGCGCGGGATGGGAAGACCGATCTGTACGGGCTGCTGTTCCGGCCGACGCAGTTCGATTCGACGCGCACGTATCCGATCGTCAACCACATCTACCCCGGGCCGCAGACGGGCAGCGTCGGGGGGCGGAGCTTCTCGGCTGCGCGCGGCGACGCGCAGGCGCTGGCCGAGCTCGGTTTCATCGTCGTGGAGATCGACGCCATGGGGACGCCGATGCGGTCCAAGGCGTTCCACGACGCCTACTACGCCAACATGGGCGACAATGGGCTGCCCGATCAGGTCGCGGGGATGAAACAGTTGGCACAGCGGTATGGCTGGATCGACCTGGACCGCGCGGGGATCTACGGGCATTCCGGCGGCGGCTTCGCGGCGGCCGATGCAATCCTGCGCTACCCCGACTTCTTCAAGGTCGCGGTCTCCGAGGCGGGCAACCACGACAACCGGGAATACGAAGACGACTGGGGCGAGCGCTACCAGGGGCTGCTCGAGCGCCGGCCCGACGGCTCCACCAACTACGACGACCAGGCCAACCAGAACCTGGCGAAGAACCTGAAGGGGAAGCTCCTGATCGCCTACGGCACGACGGACAACAACGTGCCGCCGTACAACTCGCTCCTCGTGGTGGACGCCTTGATCCGCAACAACAAGGACTTCGACCTGCTCGCGCTCCCCAACCGGCGCCACGGTTTCGGCAATGAGCCCTACATGGTGCGCCGCCGCTGGGATTACTTCGTACGCAACCTGCTGGGTGCCGAGCCGCCGCGGGAATACGAGATGCATGCGCCGCCCCCCCCCCGGCCGGCAACGGCGACACCGTGAGGAACATGCCGAATCGCCTGCAAACCTACGAGGCCGACGAGATCGTCGTCACGTTCGATCCGAACGTCTGCATCCATTCCGGCGTGTGCGTCCGGGGTCTCCCGGATGTGTTCGATCTGACACGCAAACGCTGGATCCGGCCTGAACTCGAGTCCGCCGATGCGGTGGCCGCCCAGGTCGACCGGTGCCCGTCGGGGGCGCTGCAATACGTCCGCAAGGTGCGCGCGGGATGATGCCAACTCTTCGTCCGGCCACTGTGGCCGCGCGCTGGGCCCTGCGGGCGTATGCGGCCTCGACGACGTTGATCGTCGTGGCCGGCACCCTGGCTGTGGCCGCCGCGCTCCCCGTCGTCTCGCTCGGCGGACCTGCCGCCGGGCGACTGCAGCTCGCGCCGATCCCCGACGCGGGGCTCGCCATCGGCTGGTCGGCGTCGGCTACGACGCCGGCCGCGCTGCAGCTGCGCGGTCTCGCCACTCTCGGCGGAATCCTCCTCGGACTCGCGATCGCGGCCCTCGCGATGGCGGTGATGACGGTGCTCGCGCTGTCGGCCGACCGGGCGTCGGCTCGCCGGCCGGAGATGGTCGTGCGCCGCGCCGTCGGCGGCTCACGCCGCCAGCTCCGCGTCGGCGGCTTCCTCGAAGGCGCGGTGATGGCCGCCGTCGTCGCGGGCACGGCCGTGCCGGTGGGTCTCGCCGGCACGCGCTGGGCGCTCGCGACCTGGCCGGGCTCGACGACGGCGGGTGTGGGGCTGGGGCCGGTCGCCGGACCGATCGCGGCGGTGTTCGGCCTCGCAGCGGTGATCCTGCTCGGGGCGCTGCTGTCGATGCTCGTGATCCCCCGTACACCCCGACCGGTGGCGGGAGGCGCCCATCCGCTCGGGCTCACCGTACCGACGCTGCAGCTCGCGGTCGCGTTCGCGATGCTCCTGGCCGCCGCTGAGCTGACGCGCCACGCGGGCGGGCTCCTGAGCGAATCCCGGGCCGCGGTGTCGCCTAACGGCGAAATCTTCGAGGTCCAAGTCCGCGCGCCGTCGGGCGAACGCGCAAACCGGTATGCGTCCCTGCTGCGCCAGCTCGGCCGGAATTTGGAGTACGACCTGGTGAGCTTGTCCAGTCCGGGAGCGCTCGTGGGATTGGGGACGGTGGACTTCGTGCTCACCGACTGCGGCCGCTGCGCCCAGGGCGGGATCTTTACGCCGATTCGTCCCGTCTCCGTTGCGATCAGCATCGTGAGTCCGGACAGCTTCCGGGCGATGGGAGTGGCGGTCCTGAAAGGACGGGGCATCGCCGCCGCCGACTCCACGGGAGCACCACGCGTGGCCGTGATCAGCCGGATGCTGGCCCAACAGCACTTTGAACGGCAAGGCGCGATCGGGCGGAAGATCCGCGTGGGCCAGGGGCCGGCAGACGGGTGGTACACGGTCGTCGGCATTGTGGAGGATGGCTGGTCGGCGGGATTCGGCGGTGCGTTCCAGCCTCCCTACCAGGTCTACCTCAGCGCGTTGCAGTTCCCGCCCGAGGCGGCAGACCTGCTCGTGCGTCCGCGGGCAGGCGCGGGCGCGCTGCGGGGTGTGGAGGAGGTGCTGCACGCTGCGCTCGGGCCCACCGGGAGGATAGAGCGGCGTCTGCCGGAGTCCGAGCGCACGGCGGCCCAGGCCGCGCCGGTGCAGTGGTTCCAGCGGCTAGTCTCACTCGAGGGCTGGGCGGTGCTCGCGATCGCGGTGCTGGGAACGTTCGCCGTCATGCAGCTGTGGGTGACCGCGCTGCTGCCGGAACTCGCCGTTCGCCGCGCCGTGGGCGCACGGCGGCGCCACGTCCTCGGCTACGTGCTGTTGCGGGCGGTCGCCGTCGGAGCGTTTGGGGTGTGCCTCGGCATGCTCGTCGGCGAGATGGCGTCCGACCCGCTCGCCTCGCTGCTCGGGGGCTTGCCGCTGTGGGACGTGGCGCTCGCTCCTCGTCCCGCGGCGCTGCTGGTGGGCGCCGCCCTCGCCGGGGCGCTGGTTCCGGCATGGCGGGCGGCGCGGTCGGACCCGGCGCCGGTGATGGCTACGCTTTCGGCCCCCTGATTGACCCGTCCGGGCTGGGCGGCTAAGTTGTTGCGCGATGCCCACCTACGAGTATAAGTGCCCCAACGGGCATGTGTTCGAGAAGTTCTTCCAGCAGATGACGGACAAACAGCACGAGCGTTGCCCCAAGTGCGGGAAGCGCGCCACTCGGGTGATTTCCGGCGGAGTGGGGCTCGTGTTCAAGGGCTCGGGGTTTTATACCACCGACTACAAGCGCGCGGGTGAGAAGAAAGGCGAGGGGGAGGGGGAGGCGAAACCCGCCGCCGAGCCCAAGGCGGAATCCAAGCCCGACAGCGGCAAGAAGAAAGACTCCAAGGACAAGTGACGGCGAACGACGCGATCCGCGCAGCGCTCGGCCGGGCCGCGGAGCGGCTCGGCGCGCCTGGGGCGGAAGTGACGCTCGAGCGGCCGCGCGACCCCGCGCACGGCGATCTCGCGACCAACCTGGCGCTCACGCTCGCGAAGGTTCTCAACGCCAAACCGCGCGAGGTGGCCGATCGCCTGGTCGCCGTGCTGGACCTGCCCCCCGGGCTGGTGCGCAAGACGGAGATCGCCGGTCCCGGCTTCATCAACTTCTTCCTCAGCGAAGGGGAGCTCTCCGCGGTGCTCGGGGCCGTCCTCGCCGCCGGGCCGCGCTATGGCCGGAGCGAGTCGGGGCAAGAGACGGCGATCAACGTCGAGTTCGTCTCGGCGAACCCCACCGGTCCGTTGCACGTGGGACACGGTCGCGGCGCGGCGCTCGGCGACGCGATCGCCAGCCTGCTCGAGTGGACCGGCCACGCGGTGACACGCGAGTTCTACGTGAACGATGCCGGCGCCCAGATCGACAAGCTGGCCCGCTCGCTGTGGGCGCGCGTGCAACAACGGGTGGGCCGCACGGCCGAGGTCCCCGAGGGCGGCTATCAGGGCGACTATCTGGTGGAGCTGGCTGAGGAGATCCTCACCTCGGAAGGCAGAGCCTTCGCCGATCTCTCGCAAGACGAGGGGCTGCGCCGCTGTCGCGCGATCGGCATGCGGTCCCAGCGTGCCGAGCAGGACGAGGATCTGCGCGCGTTCGGAGTCAAGTTCGACGTCGTCTTCTTCGAGTCGGAGCTGTACCGGTTGGGGCTGATCGAGCAGACGCTCCGGCACTTGGCCGAGCGCGGCCATACGTTCGAGCAGGACGGTGCGCTGTGGCTGCGGGCCACGGCGTTCGGAGACGACAAGGACCGCGTGCTCCGCAAGCGGGACGGCACCTACACCTACCTGCTGCCGGACATCGCCTATCACCGCCACAAGCACGAGCGCGCCTTCCGCTACGCCATCGACGTCTGGGGCGCCGATCACCACGGCTACGTGCCGCGGGTGCGCGCCGCGCTGCTCGCCCTCGGGCTTCCCGAGGACTTCTTCGAGGTGGAGATCGTGCAGCTGGTGCGCGTGATGCGCGGCGGCGAAGAGGTGCGCTTCTCCAAGCGCACCGGCGATTTCGTCACGCTGCGGGACCTGTTCGAGGAAACGGGGGTGGACGCCGCGCGCTACTTTTTCCTGATGCGGCGCGGCGACTCGCAGTTAGTGTTCGACGTGGACCTCGCCAAGAGCCAGACCGACGAGAACCCGGTCTTCTATGTACAGATGGCGCACGCGCGCATGAGCGGCATCTTCCGTGTGGCGGGGCGCGCGCCCGAATCGGTCAGCGCCGACGACGTGGCTCTGGCCGTGCTCGACGCCCCCGAGGAGATCGACCTGATGAAGGAGCTGGCCGCCTTCCCCGGCGTGGTGACGCGGGCCGCTCAGGAGCGCGAGCCGCACCGGATCACGGGGTTCCTCGACGGCCTGGCGCGGGTCGCCCATGCCTGGTATCACAAGTACCGCGTGCTCGGCGAGCCCCCCCCCCGGGAGCAGGGGCGCCTGGTACTGGCGCGCGCGGTGCGCCAGGTGCTCGCCAACGGCCTCACCCTGCTTGGCATCTCCGCCCCGGACCGGATGTGACCGTGGGCCTGCTCGTCGTGGGCTCGATCGCCCTCGATTCGGTCGCCACCCCCTTCGGCGAGACCGCGGACGCCCCCGGCGGCTCCGCTGTGTTCTTCAGCGCGGCGGGCTCCATCCTGCACCCCGTCCAGGTCGTGGGCGTGGTCGGCAGCGATTATCCGCTTGGCGCGCTCAAGAAGCTCGAGGCCCGCGGCGTGGACCTACGCGGGGTCGAGCGGGCCGAGGGCGAGTCATTCCGCTGGAAGGCGAAATACTCCTACGACCTGGCGAGCCGTGAGACGCTGGACACGCGGCTCGGCGTGTTCGCGAGCTTCCGGCCCAAGCTGCCGGCGCCGTTCCGCGCCGCGCGCTACGTGTTCCTCGGCAACATCGACCCCGAGCTGCAGCTCGGCGTACTGGATCAGATCGAGCACCCGAAACTGGTGGCGTGCGATACGATGAACTATTGGATCCACTCCAAGCGCGACCGGCTGCTTGAGCTGCTGCGGCACATCGACATCCTCATGGTGAACGACTCCGAGGCGCGTGAATGACCGTGATCAAGCAGGGCGAGCACGGCGCGTTGCTGGTCAAGCCTGACAGCACGTTCAAGGTGCCGGCTTACCCGCTCCAGGAGGTCTTCGACCCGACCGGGGCGGGGGACGCGTTCGCCGGCGGGTTCATGGCCTATCTCGCGAGCCGCGACGATGTGTCGGCGCCCGCGCTGCGCCGCGCTATGGTGTACGGGGCCGCGATGGGCTCCTTCGCCGTCGAGAAGTTCGGGGTGGACGGCTTCGACCACGTCACCGTGGCCGATGTGCGCGCCCGGGTGCGCGCCTTCAAGGACCTGGTACACTTCGACATGGAGGACGAGTGACGGAGCGGTACGCCGCCGCCGGCGTGAGCCTCCGCGCTGCCGAGGAGGCCCAGCGCCGCATCGCGGAGCTGGTCCGTTCGACCCGCACGCCCCTCGCGCTCGGGCGTGTCGGCGCGTTCGGCGGGATGGTGCGCGTGCCCGCCGGCATGCGGAAGCCGGCGCTCGTGCTCTCAACGGACGGCGTCGGCACCAAGGTGCTCGTCGCGCTGCGCGCCGGCGTGCACGACACCGTGGGCGAGGATCTCGTCAATCACTGCGTGAACGACGTCCTCGTGCACGGCGCCGTGCCGATCGCGTTCTTGGACTACATCGCCACTGGCACGCTCGTGCCCGCGGTCGCCGCCGCGCTGGTCGAGGGTATCGCCCGCGGTTGCCGGGCGCACGAGATGACGCTGGCGGGCGGTGAGACGGCCCAACTTCCCGATCTCTATCAAGCCGGGCACTACGACCTCGCGGGCACGATCGTGGGCGTCGTGGACGAGGACCAGGCCCTGCACGGTGATCGTGTCGCTCCCGGCGACGTGTTGATCGGCTACGCCTCGAACGGACTGCACACCAACGGCTACACGCTGGCCCGGCGGATCGTGTTCGACCGCCTGAAGCTCGACGTGCAGGACCGTTTCCCCGACACCGAGCGGAGTGTGGCACAGGTATTGCTCGACATCCACCGGAGCTACGCCGCGGCGGTGATGCCGGTCGTCACGCGCGCACACGCGCTCGCCCATATTTCGGGTGGCGGGATCCCGGGGAATCTCGCTCGGGTACTTCCACAGGGCTGTGAGGCCGTGGTGGACGCGCGCAGCTGGCCCTGGCCGACGGTCTTCCGCGTGCTGATGCGCGCCGGAGAGGTTTCTTTGGGCGAGATGCGGCGGGTCTTCAATCTGGGCGTCGGCCTCATCGCCGTCGCCGGGCGCGGAGCAGTGGACGATCTCGTGCGCGCCGCCAAAGCCGCGACCATCGACACGTGGATCATCGGTGAGGTGCACTCCGGAGCTAGAGGCGTGCGCTTCGCGGAGCGCTGACGCTATAGGGAGGACGCATGAACCGGTTCGGCTTCATCCTGACAGCGCTCGGCGCGGTGGCCGCGCCGCTGGCGGCGCAGAGCGAATGCAGCGGCGTGCCCGCGCAGGCGCAAACCATTTGCAACCGCGCGGTCGACGCCTACAAGACGTTCCAACCGCTCGGTGGTATCGCCATCAGTGGAGGCAACCCGGAGCTCGGCACCGCGAACGGGCTGGGGGGGCTCGGACACCTCTTCGCCACGGCGCGCGTCAACGGGGTGAAGGCGGACATCCCCAACCCCGACACGACCCAGGGAAGGATCTCCGGCGGCGTCCCCGCGCCGGTAGTCGAGGGCGGCCTCGGGTTGTTCCGCGGCATGGGCGGCGGCCTGCTCTCGGTCGACGCCCTCGTTTCAGCGACGCTGCTGCCGACCAACATCGACAAGCTCTCGGTCGATTCTAGCGCGACGCACATCGGCAGCATGGCGCTGGGCATCGGCTACGGCGCGCGCGTCGGCATCCTGAACGGCCCCTTTCCGATCCCGGCCGTCTCGGTGAGCGTGATGCGCCGCTCCCTGCCGCGCGTGCGGCTCGGGGACCTGAAGAGCGGCGACAACTTCGAGTTCGACACCGATCTCAACGCCACGAACGTCCGCGTGGCGGCCGGGCTGAACCTGCTCCTGCTCCAGGTAGCGGCCGGCTTCGGGTTCGATCACTACAGCAGCACCGGCCATCTGCGGTTCTACAACAATCCGCCGCTCAACACCACGGTCCAGACGGTCACGGTCCCCGTGACCAACAACCGCCAGGTGCTGTTCGCGAACGCGGGGCTGAGCCTCGTCGCGTTCAAATTGGTCGGCGAGATCGGCTACCAGACCGGCAAGGACCAGAAGCTCAGCACGACCTACAGCGACTTCGACTCCACGGCGGGCCATGTCTACGGAGGCGTCGGCGTCCGCTTCAGCTTCTGAGCGCGGCCCCGAAGCCGAGGCCATGCGACGCGCCCTCGACCTCGCGCGGCGGGGTTGGGGGCGCGTCGCGCCGAATCCCCTGGTCGGCGCCGTCGTCCAGCGGGACGGCGCGGTGGTGGGCGAAGGCTTCCACGAAGAATACGGCGGCCCCCACGCCGAGGTGAACGCGCTCGCCCGAGCGGGAGAGGCCGCGCGCGGTGCGACGCTCATCGTCACCCTCGAGCCCTGTGCCCACCACGGCCAAACCCCACCGTGCACCGACGCGATCCTCGCCGCCGGGGTGCGGCGCGTGGTCGCCGCGATCCGCGACCCTGATCCGCAGGCGCGCGGCGGGCTCGACGTCCTGCGCCGGCGCGGCGTCGCGGCCGAGCACGGGCTACTCGGCAAGGAGGCGGCCGCCCTCAACGCGCCGTTCCTGTTCGCGCGCGAGCAACGGATGCGCCCCTTCGTCGCGCTGAAGCTCGCCACGTCCATCGACGGTCGCATCGCCGACCTGGGCGGCCGCTCGCAGTGGGTCTCGGGGCCCGACGCGCGCGACTACACCCACTGGCTGCGCGCCGGCTTCGACGCCATCGCCGTGGGCGGCACGACCGCCTTGCGGGATAACCCGCAGCTCACCGTGCGGGGCGCCATCGTGCCGCGCAAGCCGCCCGTGCGGATCGTGTTCGACCGCCGGGCGATGCTCAATACCGGCGTCACTCTGGTGCGCACCGCACGCGAGGTGCCGACCTGGGTGGTGTCCTCGCCCCAGGCGCCGGAGACGAGCGTGTCGCTGCTCGAGCGCGCCGGCGTGCGAGTGTCCCGGCCCGAAACGCTCGGGGCGGGGCTCGCCCAGCTGCGCGAGGCCGGGATCCACTCGGTGTTGTGTGAAGGGGGCGGCGCGCTGGGCGCCAAGCTCCTCGCTGAGGGCCTGGTGGACCGACTTTATTGGATCCAGGCGCCGGTCTGGCTCGGTGAGGGCGGCGTTCCGGCGTTCCCCGGCGTGCCGGAGACGCCGCTGGACCAGGCGCCGCGCTGGATTGCCGTGGAGCGCCAGGCCCTGGGCCCGGATACATTACTGGTATTGGACCGGCGGCTATGTTTACCGGCATCGTAAGCGCGGTCGGGCGCTTGGCCCGCGTCACCGGGGGAATGGGGAATGGGGACAGGGGAATGGTCCTCACCATCCGAGCTCCCTACAAGGGGTTGAAGCGCGGCGAGAGCATCGCGGTGAACGGCGCGTGCCTCACCGTCGCGCGCGTGGTCAAGGGCGGCTTCACGGTCCACGCCGTGGACACCACGCTCGGCCGGACGCTGATTGGTGAGTGGGCGACCGGGCGAGCGGTGAATCTCGAGCGCGCGGTGCGTCCGGTGGACCGCCTGGGCGGGCACTTCGTCCAGGGCCACGTGGACGCCGTGGCGACGGTGGCAGGGGTGGCCGAACAGGGCGACGCGCTGCTCGTGGACCTGCGGGTACCCTCCGACGTGCTGGAGCTGTGTATCCTGCACGGCTCGATCACTGTGGACGGCGTCAGCCTCACCGTGAACGCGCTGCCCGGAAGCGGGGTGGTCCAGGTGTCCCTGATCCCGTTCACGCGCGGGCACACGACGCTGGACGCGCTGCGGCCCGGGGATCGGGTGCACGTCGAGGGCGACGTGCTGGGCAAATACGTGAGACAACTATGCCGTACGGACAGGTAGAGCAGGCGATCGAAGACATCCGCGCGGGCAAGCTCGTCATCGTGGCCGACGACGAGGACCGCGAGAACGAGGGCGACCTCATCGGCGCGGCCGAGAAGGTCACCCCCGAGATGATCAACTTCATGGCGATGCACGCTCGGGGGCTGATCTGCCTCACGCTCACGCCGGAGCGCTGCCAGGCGCTCGGGCTGCCCCAGATGGCCGAAACCAACACCGAGACGCGCGAGACGGCGTTCACGGTGAGCGTGGACGCCGCGCCCCAGTTCGGTGTGACGACGGGCATCTCGGCGGCCGACCGCGCGACCACGATCCGGGTGGCGATCGACCCGGCGACGGTGCCGGGCGACCTGCGGCGCCCCGGACACGTGTTCCCCCTCCGCGCGCGGCCGGGCGGCGTGCTGCAGCGCGTCGGCCAGACCGAGGCGAGCGTGGACCTCGCGCGGCTAGCGGGGCTCTACCCGGCCGGGGTGATCTGCGAGATTCTGAACTCGGACGGCACGATGGCCCGTCGGCCCGACCTCGAGCGGTTCGCCCGGACGCACGGGCTCGGCTTCATCACCGTCGCCCAGCTCGTCGCCTACCGGCTGGCCCACGAGCGGCTGGTGCACCGGGTCGCCGAGGCCCGGCTGCCGACGCCGTTCGGAGAATTCCGCATCATCGGCTACCGCAACGACGTGGATCCCGCCGAGCACGTGGCGCTGGTGCACGGCGAGGTGCAGGGCCGGCAGAGCGTCCTCGTCCGCATGCACTCCAAGTGCCTCACCGGCGACGTGTTCGGCTCGGCGCGGTGCGACTGCGGTTGGCAGCTGCACAGCGCCATGCGCCGGATCGCCGAGGAGGGCTGCGGCGTGGTGGTCTACCTCGATCAGGAAGGCCGAGGGATCGGTCTCCTCAACAAACTGAAGGCGTACGAGCTGCAGGATGCCGGGCACGACACGGTGACCGCCAACCAGGAGCTCGGCTTCAAGCCCGACCTGCGCAATTACGGCATTGGCGCTCAGATCCTGCTCGATCTCCACCTGTCGTCGATCCGGGTGCTCACCAACAATCCGATGAAACTGGTGGGGCTGGAAGGCTACGGGCTGGAGATCGTGGAGCGCGTGCCGCTGGTGCCGGCGCCCTCCGAAGAAAACCGCGCCTACCTCGACGTCAAGCGCGACAAGCTCGGCCATCTGCTGACTCACTGACCGTGGCCGAGCTCGCAGGCTCCCCCCGCGCCCCGGTGAAGCAGCGCGTGGCGGTCGTCGTGAGCCGCTACAACGAGCTCGTGACGCGCCGCCTGCTCGACGGCGCCCGGCAATGCCTCACCGAGCACCGGGTGCCCGAGGCGTCCGTGGACGTGGTGTGGGTGCCCGGGGCGTTCGAATTGCCCGTGGCGGCCGAGGCCGCCGCCGCGAGCGGCCGGTACGCCGCCATCGTCGCGCTCGGCTGTGTGATCCGCGGCGAGACCCCCCATTTCGAGTTCCTCGCTGCCGAGGCCGCCCGAGGCCTCGGCAACGTAGCGCTGGCGCACCGCGTGGCCCTGGGCTTCGGTGTCCTCACCACGGATAGCCTGGAGCAGGCGCAGGCCCGCGCTGGCGGCGCGGCGGGGAACAAGGGGTACGAGGCGGCCGAGGCGGCGCTGCGCACGGCGGACGTCCTGGCCCAGGTGACGCGTGCAGCGCCCCGAGACTAAGGCACGCGCCCGCGCGCTGCAGATCCTGTATGCGTGGGACCTGTCGAGCCGGCCGTCCATCGAAACGGTCGTCGTCCGCATCGCCCGCATTTACGGGGCCGCGCCGGCGGGCTACGACCGCGGTGCCGACCTCGCCGCCCAGGCCGTGGCCGAGCTGCCCGAGATCGACCGCCGGATCGCCGAGGCCACCGAACACTGGCGCCTCGAGCGGGTCGGGGTGATCGAGCGCAACATCCTGCGCCTCGCGCTCGCCGAGTTATCGGAGGGCCGCACGCCGTCGCGCGTAGTGATCGACGAGGCGGTCAAGCTCGCCCACTGGTTCGCGGGCGCCAAGGCGCCCGCTTTCGTGAACGGGGTGCTGGACGCGGTTGCGCGGGAGCTGGGCGCGCTGTGAGGATTTTGCTGGTCAACTGGAACGACCGCGAGAACCCCTACGCGGGCGGCGCGGAGATCCATTTGCATGAGATCTTCGGCCGCCTGGCCCGCGCGGGCCACACCATCGACCTCGTGACGAGCGGGTGGCCGGGCGCCGCATCCCGCACCGAGCTCGACGGCATCGCCGTGTACCGCACGGGTGGTCGCCACAGCTTTGCGCTCCTGGGGCGCGGGGCGGTGCGGGCACGGCTGCGGGTGGCCGCCTACGACGTGGTGGTCGAAGACATCAACAAGCTGCCGTTGTTCCTCGCTGCGATGACGCGGCTGCCGTTCTGCGCGATCGTACCGCATTTGTTCGGCAGCACCGCCTTCGCGGAGGCGAGCGTTCCTGTGGCGGCGATCGTTTGGGCCGCCGAGCGGCCGATCCCCCGCGCCTACCGCCGCGCCGCGTTCCACGCCATCAGCGACAGCACCCGGGACGACCTCGTGGCCCGCGGAGTGCCGCGGGAGCGCATCGCCGTGATCTGCCCGGGCGTGGACAGCGCCTGGTACGTTCCGGATCCCGCGACGCCGCGCGCCGAGCGGCCCACGTTCCTGTACGTCGGGCGCCTGAAGCGTTATAAAGGGGTAGAGATCGCGCTGCGGGCCCTGGCCGAAGCCCGGCGCCGGCAGCCCGACGTCGCGCTCGAGATCGCGGGGCAGGGCGACGACCGACCGCGGCTCGAGCGGCTCGCGGGAGAGCTGGGAGTGGATTCGGCCGTGCGCTTCCTCGGCTTCGTGCCGGAGGAGGAGAAACGGCGGCGGCTGCGCCGCGCCTGGGCGGTGGTCTTCCCCAGCCCGAAGGAGGGCTGGGGCATCTCGAATGTCGAGGCGGCCGGATGTGCGACGCCGGCGCTCGCGTCCGACAGCCCCGGGCTGCGAGAGTCGGTGCGCCACGGCGAGACGGGCTTCCTCGTGCCACACGGCGACTGGCGGCACCTGGCCGAGCGGATGGTCGCGCTCGCGGTGGATCCCGCCTTGGTGGCACGGCTGGGCCGGGGCGCCCGCGCCTTCGCCGAGTCGCTCACGTGGGACCGGGCCGCCCACGCTACCGAGGCGCACCTGCAGCGCGTCATCGCTCAGGGAGGATGATCCCATGCGCACCACCATCACCACCCGCCACTGTGTCGTCCCCGAGGAGCTCCGTGCACGGGCGCGCGAGCTGGTCGGTCGGCTCGCGAAGGTCGCCTCCCGCCCCCACGACGCCCAGGTGATCTTCGGCGCCGACCACGGCACGGCCGAGGTGGAGATCCGCCTGCATACGGCGCGCGGCCGGGTGCACGTCGGCACGGCCGGCGGCCCCGATCACCGCTCGGCCCTGGATCGCGCCGTGGCGCGCGTGCGGCGCCAGCTCGACAAGGCGCCGGCCCGCAAGCGCCGCGCGCTCCGCGCCTCTCTCGCCCGCGAGCCCCGGTGACGAAGCCGAAGATCCGCGACCTGCTGGCCCGCAAGGGTGACCCGCTGCAGCTCGAGGCGCTCACGGGCGACGTGGGGCTCGACCGCGAGATCCCCTCGCCCGAAGCGTCGAGCCCAGGCCTCGTCCTCGCCGGGTACACGGCGCGATTCGTGGCCGACCGGCTGCACATTCTGGGCGAGACCGAGATTGCCTACCTCGGCTCGCTCGACGCGGCGGCGCGGCACCGTGCCCTCGAGACGTTCTTCGGCTTCGAGCTGCCTGCCGTGATCGTCACCAAGTCCCAGAAGCCGCCGGCCGAGCTGCTGGCGCTGGCGCGCGCCAAGGGCGTGGCGGTCATCCGGACCAAGCTCAAGACGGCTGAGTTCTACCGCCGCCTGAAGCCGTTCCTCGACGATGTGTTCGCGCCCTCGACTACCGTCCACGCCTCCCTGGCGGACGTGTTCGGGGTCGGGCTGCTGTTCCTGGGGCGCTCCGGCATCGGCAAGAGCGAGTGCGTGCTCGACCTGGTGGAGCGCGGCCATCGCCTCGTCGCGGACGACGTGGTGCACATCACCCGGCAAGGGAACGACGTGCTGATCGGCCGCGGGCACGAGCTGTCGCGCCACTACATGGAGATCCGCGGCGTCGGCCTGATCGACATCAAGGCGCTGTTCGGCATCCGGGCCGTGCGCCAGCAGAAGCGCATCGAGGTCGTGGTGCAACTCGAGGACTGGGATGCCTCGCATGAGTACGACCGCACCGGCCTCGACAGCCAGCAAACCGTGCTGCTGGACGTGGCCGTGCCCCTGGTCACCGTGCCGCTCAACCCTGGGAAGAACCTGACCGTGATCTGCGAAGTCGTGGCGATGAACCACCTGCTGCGCTACACGGGTGTGGACTCGGCGCGGTCGCTGAACGAGCGGCTCCTTAAGCGGATGCGCGCGCGCTCCGACGTCCAGGAGTACCTCGAAGAGGATTATGAGTGAGCTGCGTGGGGTGATCATCTCGCACGCCGCCCTGGCGCAGGCCCTCGTGTCGGCGGTGGGGGCCATCACGGGCGTGGACGGCGCGCTGCTCGCCGTCAGCAACGACGGCTGCGACTCCGGCGCCCTTTCGGCCCGCATTATCGAGGCCGTCGGCGCGGGGCCGGCGGTGCTGTTCGTGGATCTCCCCGGTGGCTCCTGTCTCACCAGCGCGGTTCGCCTCGCCAAAGGGAAGGCGGACCTCGGCGTGGTGACGGGCGTGAACCTCGCCATGCTGCTCGACTTCGTCTTTCACCGGGACGTGACTCCGGCCGAGGCGGCGCGCCGCGCCGCCGACGCCGGGGGGAAGGCCATTCGCGTTCCCGCCGCATGAGCATCGCGCTCTATCGTGTGGACGACCGGCTCATCCACGGGCAGGTCGTCGTGGGGTGGGGCCAGCCCCTCGACGCGAGCTTCATCGTGCTGGTGGACGACACCGTCCGTGCCAGTGACTGGGAACAGGACCTCTACCGCATGGGCGTGCCGCCGCACATCGAAGTGATTTTCGCCTCGGTCGACGAGGCGCTGCGACGGCTGCCCGAGTGGGAGGCCGAGCGGCGGGTCGGCATCCTGCTGACCGGCGACCTCGACACGATGGCCGCGCTCGCCCGAGGCTCGAACCGCGTGGGCAAGGTGAACGTCGGCGGCATTCACCACCGCCAGGGCCGCAGCGAGCGGCTCCGCTACGTCTACCTCACCGACGCGGAGGCGGCCACGCTGCGCGCCATCGCCGCGCGCGGGGTGGACGTCACCGCCCAGGACGTGCCGACCGCCCGGGCCGTGCCGGTGGGGGAGTTCACGTGAGCCTCGACGTCCAGCTGGTGCTGCTGCTCTGGGGGACGCTGGTCGGGCTCGACCTGGTCAGCGTCCCGCAGATTATGATCGCGCGGCCGCTCGTCGCGGGGGCCGGTGCCGGGCTGATCCTCGGCGACATCCAGTTGGGGCTGCGGCTGGGCGTGGTGTTCGAGCTGTTCCAGCTCGACGTCCTGCCGGTCGGCGCCGCGCGCTATCCCGAGTACGGGCCCGCCACTGTGGCCGCGGTGAGCGCGGGCCACCTGCTGACCGGCGCGGGCGGCCTGGCGATCGGCGCGCTCGTCGGGCTCCCGGTCGCGATGCTGGGCGGCCTCAGTCTCCATCTGCTCCGCCGGCTCAACGCGCGCGCCGTGCACCGTGCGGCCGCCCAGATCGAGCAGGGCGATCCCCGCACTCTGGTGCGCGTGCACGTCGGCGGGATCGTTCGGGATGCGGTGCGCGCGGCTCTGGTCACGGGCGTCGGACTCGCGGTGGCGTGGGTCGCCCGGGTGACCATCGCGGGGACGCTTTCGGAACGCGGCTTCGTCGCCCTCGCCGTCGCCGCGACCGCCGCGGCGCTGGCGGCCGCGTGGGCGGGCACACTCCGGCTGGTCGGACGCGGCCAGCTGCTGCGCTGGTTCGCCTTGGGTCTGGGAGGAGGCGCGCTCGCGGTATGGCTCCGCTAACGCCGCGCCCGCGGCTGGGCACCAGCCTGCTGCGCCTCTTCACCGTGCAGGGCTCGTGGAACTACGAGTACATGCTCGGATTGGGCATCGGCGTCGCGGAAGAGCCGTTGTTGCGCGACCTGCCCGGTGGGCCGGGCGGCGCGGCCTACCACGCGGCGCTGGGGCGGGGGACGCATTTCTTCAACGCGCACCCGTATCTGGCCGGCCTCGCGGTCGGAGCGGCGGCGCGGGCGGAGCACGACGGAGCGTCCCCGGAGCAGATCGAGCGCCTCCGCACCGCACTGGCGGGTCCCCTCGGCTCCCTGGGCGATCGACTCGTGTGGGCGGGCTGGCTCCCGTTCGCCGCGGGACTCGCGATCGCCGGGATCGCACTGGGGCTCGGGTGGACGGCGGTGGCGGGATTCCTGGTGGTCTACAACGCCGGCCACCTCGCGCTGCGCTGGTGGGCGCTGCGCGCGGGGTGGGCGCACGGCACGCGCGTCCCGACCGCGCTGCATCATCCGGGGCTGCGGCGCGCCATGGCGTTCACCGCGCCTGCGATGGCGCTGGCGCTGGGGCTGGCGCTGCCGCTCGGGGCGAGCTACCTCGCGGCGCCGTTCGCCGCGGGCGGCCGGATCGCCTTGGCTGGCGGCACCGCCCTGGGGCTGGTGCTGCTGTGGTGGCGACCGATGAACCTCACGGGCCTGCGCCTCGGACTCACGCTGATCGCGGCGGCGCTGGTGGCGGGGTGGGTATGGCGGTGATCGAGCGGACGGCGACGATCGTCAACCCCCTCGGCATGCACGCGCGACCTGCCGCGGAGCTCGTGAAGGTCTCCGGCCGCTACAAGAGCGCCGTCGAGATCCGCAAGGACGACCTCGCGGTCAACGGCAAGAGCATCATGGGCGTGATGATGCTCGCCGCCGAGCGGGGGTCCACGCTGGTCATTAAGACCGACGGAGAGGACGCCGAGGAAGCGATGGCAGCGCTGCTCGCCCTGGTGGCGGACGGCTTCCACGAAATGCACCTCACCGGCACCGAGGCGGATGAGGCGGCGGACGAGGCGTCGAGAGAAGAGGAAGAGGCATGAGCGAGCGACTGCTCAAAGGCATCGGGGTGTCGCCGGGGATCGCGATCGGTCCCGCGGTGTGCGTGCGCGGGACCCTGCCGGAGGTGCCGCAGCGTGTCGTGGCGCGCTCCCAAGTCGAGAAGGAGGTGCGCCGCTTGCGCGCCGCCGTCCGGGACGTGAAGCGCCAGATCCAGACTTTGAAACAGCGGGCCGTGGACCGCGCCGGGGTGGACGAGGCCCGCATCTTCGACGCCCAGCTGCTCATGCTGGAAGACAAGGAGTTCCTGCGCGGCATCGAGAACCTGATCCGGGAGAACCACCTCGCGGCAGAGAAGGCGTTCGAGTTCAAGGCCCTCGAAGTGCGCGATCTGTGGGCGGCGAGCCCCAGCGCGCGCCTCAAGGAACGGCTGGCGGACCTGAACGGCGTCACCGTCCGGGTCATCCAGCACCTGCTGGACCGCGGGGCGGACGAGCCGGAGATCGCGCAACCGTCCATCCTGGTGGCGCGGGAGATCGGGCCGGGCCTCACCGTGCAATTCGACCGCGACCAGGTGATCGGGCTGCTGAGCGAGGAAGGCACGCGCACGTCGCACGCGGCGATCCTGGCCCACTCGATGGGCATGCCCGCGGTGATGGGGCTCGCCGGGGCGCTGGACCGCATCGCCCCGGGGATGACGTTGATCCTCGACGGGACGCGGGGCACCGTGCTGGTCGACCCGACGCCCGCCGAGATCAGCGATGCGCGCGAGCGCGCCGTGCGCCGGCGCGAGCTCGAGCACCAGCTGGAGCGGGCGGTGGACCAGCCGGCGGTCACCACCGACGGCACGCGGGTCGTGCTGCGCGGCAATGTGGACCTCCCCGATGAGATCGCGGCGGCCCGCCAGCACGGCGCCGAAGGGGTCGGGCTGCTCCGCACCGAGTTCCTCATCACCGGCCACACCGCCCTGCCGACCGAGGACGAGCAAGCCGGCTATTTCCGCCGGGTGGCGGACGCCTTCCCGGGCCATCCGGTGGTGGTGCGGACCTATGATCTCGGCGGCGACAAGTTCCCGGCCCCGTTCCGCGCTCCGGTCGAGCCCAATCCGTTCCTCGGGTGGCGCGCCATCCGCGTGTGCCTCGACGAGCCCGCGCTGTTCCGGGTGCAGCTCCGCGCGGCGCTGCGCGCCGCGGCCGGGGCTCCGATCCACCTGATGATCCCGCTCGTCACGCGGCTCGAGGAGGTGGACCGCACGCGCGAGCTGGTGGCGGAGGAAGCCGAGCGGCTGCGCCAGCAGGGCATCGCCGCGGCCGCCACCGTCCCGGTGGGCGTGATGGTGGAGACGCCCGCCGCGGCCGTGATGGCCGACCGGATGGCCGAGGTCAGCGACTTCCTGAGCGTCGGGACGAACGATCTTACGCAATACACGTTGGTGGTGGACCGGGGCAATGCGCGGCTGGCGGACCGGTTCACGCCGCACGACCCGGCGGTACTGCGGTTGCTGAAGCTCGTCGCGAACGCGGCGCAGGCGGCCGGTAAGCCGGCGAGCGTGTGCGGAGAGATGGCCTCCGATCCGGTGTCGGCGTTCCTGCTGCTCGGGCTCGGGTACGAGACTCTGTCCGTCGCGCCGCCGGCGCTGCCGCTGATCCGGTGGCTGATCCGTCAGGTGAGCATCGCCCAGGCGCGGGCGGCGGCGGAGGCGGCGCTCGCAGCACGCAGCGCGCGGCTCGCCGAGGACATCGTGCGCTTCGCACTCGCGGACGCGGTCGACCTCCAGCTCCTCGACCCTGATGCCCGGTTGCCCACTGGGCGGCGGTCCGCTACCTTCCGGCCCTAAGGACGGTCACTTTATGCCACCAGCCCGGCACGTCTTCACTTCCGAGTCGGTTACCGAAGGTCACCCCGACAAGATCGCCGACCAGATCTCGGACGCGGTGCTCGACGCCATCCTCGCCAGCGACCCGCAGGCGCGGGTCGCGTGCGAGACCCTCGTCACGACCGGCATGGCGATCGTCGCGGGGGAGATCACGACCCGGACCTACGTCCACATCCCCGACATCGTCCGGGGGACGATCACGTCCATCGGCTACACCGATGCGAACTTCGGCTTCGACGCGCAGACCTGCGCGGTGCTCACCACCATCGACAAGCAGTCCACCGACATCGCCCTGGGCGTGGACCGGGGCGGCGCCGGCGACCAGGGGATGATGTTCGGCTACGCGACGAACGAAACGCCATCGCTGATGCCCCTGCCGATCGTGCTTGCCCACCGGCTGGCCGAGCGGCTGGCGACGGTGCGCAAGCGCGGCGAGCTGCCGTGGCTGCGGCCCGACGGCAAGACGCAGGTCAGCGTCGCTTACGAGGGCGAGCGGCCCGTCGGGGTCACGAAACTGGTCGTGTCGACCCAGCACTCCGACAAGGTGGACAACGCCGAGCTACGCGCCGGCGTGATCGCCCACGTGGTCCGGCCCGTGCTGGGGGAAGCCGGCTTCGAGATCCCCGAGACGGCCGTCCTGGTGAACCCCACCGGCCGCTTCGTGGTCGGCGGACCGCAAGGGGACGCCGGCCTCACCGGCCGCAAGATCATCGTCGATACCTACGGGGGGATGGCGCGGCACGGCGGTGGGGCGTTCAGCGGCAAGGATCCCTCCAAGGTGGACCGCTCCGCCTCGTACGCGATGCGCTGGGTGGCCAAGAACGTCGTGGCGGCGGGGCTCGCGGCCCGGTGCGAGGCCCAAGTGGCCTACGCGATCGGGGTCGCCGAGCCGGTGTCCATCATGATCGAGACGTTCGGCACCGGTACGGTGCCGGCCGCGGCGCTCGAGGATGGCGTGCGTGAGGTGTTCGACCTGCGGCCGCTCGAGATCATCAAGGCGCTGCGGCTGCGCCGCCCCATCTACCGACCCACCGCCACCTACGGCCACTTCGGTCGCCCCTACGAGCGCGGCCGCGTGGCGGACCAGGACCTCGAGTTCTTCACGTGGGAACAAGCGAACCGCGTCGAGGACCTGCGGCTCGCCGTGCAGCGGTCCCCGCACTACACGGCGCTCAAGGCGACCACATGACGACGACGGCTCGACGGGCCCCCGCCGACCATGACATCAAGGATCTCTCCCTAGCCGAGGCGGGCCGCCGCCGGGTGGATTGGGCCGAGCGCTTCATGCCCGTGCTGCGGCAGATCCGGCAGCGCTTCGCCAGCGAGCAGCCACTGGCCGGCCGGCGTCTTTCGGCGTGCCTCCACGTCACCACCGAAACGGCGAGCCTGGCGGTCACCCTCCAGGCGGGCGGGGCGGACGTCGCGCTGTGCGCCTCGAACCCGCTCTCCACGCAGGACGACGTGGCGGCCCATCTGGTCCGTGACCACGGCATCAAGGTCTACGCCATCAAGGGCGAGGACCACGAGACCTACTACGAACACATCCGCGCGGCGCTCGCCCACCGGCCCGACCTGACGATGGACGACGGGGCGGATCTGGTGGGAGCGCTTCACATGATCGCGCTGAACCGCCTCGACGACCTGGCGCCCCCGGTGCGCCGCTGGGTCGAGGCGCTGTCGCCGGCCGAGCGCCAGACGCTTGTGAAGGGAGTGATCGGGTCCACGGAGGAGACGACCACGGGCGTGATCCGTCTCCGGGCCATGGCCAAGGACGGCGTGCTGCAGTTCCCGGTCGTGGCCGTCAACGATTCGGATACCAAGCACCTCTTCGACAACCGCTACGGCACCGGCCAGTCCACGCTGGACGGCATCCTGCGGGCCACGAACATGCTGATCGCGGGGAGCACGGTCGTGGTGGCGGGGTACGGGTGGTGTGGGCGCGGGTTCGCGATGCGGGTGCGCGGCGCGGGGGCGAACGTGCTGGTCACCGAGATCGACCCGCTGAAGGCGCTCGAGGCCCAGATGGACGGCTACCGGGTGGTCCCGATGGCCGAGGCGGCGCGCGCGGGCGACCTGTTCGTCACCCTGACAGGCAACATTCACGTGATCCGCCTCGAGCACATGCGGGCGATGAAGGACGGCGCGGTGATCGCGAATTCCGGACACTTCAACGTCGAGATCGACCTGGACGCTCTGAAGCTGGCGGCCCAGGGCCCGACGCCAGTGCGGGATTTCGTGGAGGAGTGGCGCCTGGAGGGCAAGCGCCTGTTCGTGCTGGCGGACGGTCGCCTGGTGAACCTGGCGGCGGCCGAAGGCCATCCGGCGAGCGTGATGGACATGTCGTTCGCCAACCAGGCGCTGGCGGCGGAGTTCGTCGTCCAGCACGCCAAGACCCTCACGCGGGATGTGCACCGCCTCCCGCGCGAGCTGGATGCGGAGATCGCCCGGCTCAAACTGCAAGCGATGGGATCGTCCATCGACCCGCTGACGCCGGAGAAGCAGAAGTACCTGGCCTCCTGGGATTCACCTCGGGCTCGATCGCACGACCAACACGCCGGTCGTGATCCTGCAGGAGCGTGAGGGGGAGCGTGTGCTACCGATCTGGATTGGGCCAGCTGAGGCGAGCGCCATCGCCATGGAGTTGGCGGGCGTCAAGTTTTCCCGCCCCCTCACCCACGACCTGCTGAAACAAGTGATCGTCGGGCTCGGCGCGGACCTGCGCAAGGTCATCATCACGCAAGTGAAGGACAACACGTACTACGCCGAGCTGCACATTTACCGTGGGGATCAGGTGATTCAGATCGACGCCCGGCCCTCCGACTCGATCGCCGTGGCGCTGCGCCTCAAGGCCCCGATCTTCACCAGCGAAACCCTGCTGGAGCACACCGCCATCGACACCGGCGAGCCGGGGGCGGGCCCCCCGCAGCCGCTCGACGCGGACACGCTGAAATCCTACCTCCAGAACCTCGACCCTGAAGACTTCGGCAAGTTCACGCCGTAACGCTCTCCTCGTGCTCCTCGCGCTCACCTGCGGGGGCCCGGCCGGCCTCGGCGCGCAGCGCGCCGTAGTGTCGGGGACGGTCTCCATCGGGGGGGGGGGAACGCGGCCACGCCCGTTGGCCGGTGGTTGGGCGGTGCTGCATCAAGTGACGATGACGAGCGCCGGGCCGGTGGACTCCGCCCGCACGGACGCAGGCGGCCGCTACCGACTGCGGGTCCCCCAGCTCGACACCGCCGCTCAATACCTCGTCTCCGCCATGTACATGGGGGTGGCGTACTTCTCCGAGCCGCTGCGTATCCGCGCGGCGGGGACGACCCGTGCGGGTCCGATCGTGGTGTACGACACCGTCTCCAGCACGACGGGCCCCCCGATCCACCTGCGCCGCCGGCTCGTCACCGTCGCCCGGCTCAAGCGCGACGGCACGCGCGACGTGCTCGAGATCCTCGAGCTCGCGAACCCCGGCAGCCACACCCGCATCGCGGCGGACACCGTGCGGCCGGTGTGGGCCGGCGCCCTCCCCGCCGGCGTCCTGCAGTTTCGGGTTGGGGAGGGCGACTTCTCCGCCGACGCCGTGGAGCGCCGGGGCGACGTCGTCGGGGTGTTCGGACCAGTGCCTCCCGGCATCCTGCGACAGCTCACGTACAGCTATGTGCTGCCCGCCGGCCGGACCACGCTCGCCCTGCCGGTCGACCAGCCCACCGACGAGGTGGACCTCCTCCTCGAGGACACGACGGCGCGCGTTGTCTCCCTCGCGCTCGAGCCGCTCGGCGTCGAGGCGATCGAGCAGCGTCGCTTCGCCCGGTACCGCACCGGGCCGCTCGCGGCCGGTGGCGAGGTGATGGTCGAGCTGCCGCGCGCCGGCTTCCAGCTGCAACGGCAGTGGTGGATCATTGTCGTGCTGGCGGGACTCGTGTTCGGCTGGGCCCTTGTGGTCGCGCTGCGCCGAAAGCCGTCAGCCATCAGCGATCAGCCATCAGCGAACACCGTCACTGAGGGCTGAGGGCTGAGGGCTGATGGCCGATGGCTATTGCGTACCGGGAGCCCTACCCTTAGACTAGCCCCCGTTGCTCAAGCGAACGGGGATTCACGGAAGCCGGTGCGAGTCCGGCGCGGCCCCGCCACTGTGACGGGCAAGACGTAGCGGCTCAGAGCCACTGGGAAACCGGGAAGGCGAGCCGCCCGCCCGAAGCCAGGAGACCTCTCCGTTCGCGCCACCTGCAGATCCCTCGCGGGAGGGATGGTGGCGCTGCGCACCAGGCGCAGACGCTCGCCCATCTCCGCGCCGTCGGGGGTGGGCGTTTTCGTCATGCGCTGTTGGGCTCATCGTACCCCCCTCGCCGCCCGGCTGCTCGTCTCCGTGGCGTTGCTCGGAGCGTGCGGCCGGACCGGCGATCGCCGCGTCGCCGTCACCCGGGCGGCAGGGGCCATCACCGTCACCGACGACGCCGGCCGGGTCGTCACTCTGCCGGCCCCGGCCCGCCGCGTCGTCTCGCTCGCGCCCAGCTCCACGGAGCTGCTCTTCGCCCTCGGCGCGGGCGAGCAGGTCGTGGGCCGTACCACCTGGTGCAAGTATCCTCCCGCCGCCCTCGCCGTCCCGGTCGTCGGCGACGGCCTGAACCCCAACCTCGAGGCGGTGGCCGCGCGCCGACCCGACCTCGTCGTCCTGTACCGCTCGCCGCTGAACGAGACGGCCGCTGCGCAGCTCGCGCGGATCGCGATTCCGGCGGTGCTGGTGAAGCAAGACCGCCTCGAGGATGTCGCCCGGGCGGCCCGGCTGCTCGGAACCCTTACGGGCCACGCGGCTGCGGGCGACTCCATCGCCACGGCTGTCGACACGGCGCTGCGGACGGCGCCTCCCTCCTCCCGTCACGTGCGGCTCGCGTTCCTCGTGTGGGACAACCCGCCGATGGTGATTGGAAGGGGCAGCTACCTCGACCAGCTCGCGGGCCTCGCCGGCGCGGTGAACGTGTTCCGCGACATCGCGGCCGCGTCGGCGACCGTATCCCTCGAGACCATCGCCGCCCGCGATCCGGAGGTGATCGTGGTCCTCGACGACTCGACCCCGGCGCCGGCGCCCGCGTACACCGCCCGCCCCGAGTGGCAGGCGGTGCGAGCCGTGCGCCAGCGGCGGTTCCTGCAACTGCCGGCCGCTGTGTTCGGGCGCCCGTCGCCGCGCACGGCTGAGGCCGTGGCCGAGCTGCGCCGTCGGCTGGAGGCGTGGCGATGAAGTGGCTCGGCCTGGTCGGTCTCGCGTTGGTCGCCCTCGCGCTCGCCGTGCTGCTCGGGCCGGCCCACGTGCCGCTCGCCGAGCTCGGGACGTCCGAGATCGTGCGCAACCTCCGCGTGCCCCGCGCGCTGCTGGGGTTCGTCGTGGGCGGGTCGCTCGCGGTCGCCGGGGCGGGGCTCCAGGCCCTGGTGCGCAACCCGCTTGCCGATCCCTTCCTGCTGGGCCTCTCCGGAGGCGCGGGCCTCGGCGCCGTCGCGGCGATCGCCTGGCACCTCGGGGGCCCCTGGGCCCTGCCGCTCGCGGCCTTCGCCGGGGCCCTCGCGGCGATGGCCCTGGTGTTTCGGCTGGGACTCGTGGGCGGCGCCGAGCTTGACCCCCGCGTGCTGCTGCTGGCGGGGGTGGCGGTCGGGGCGTTCGCGGGAGCGGTCACGACGGCGATCGTGTCGCTCTCGGAGGCCGCACAGCTGCGGAACGCGTTTCTCTGGCTTTGGGGCGGCCTGTCGGGTGCGTCGTGGGAGGCGCTCCTCATCGTGTGCCTCTATGTGCCCGTGCCTCTGGTCACGCTGTTCGCCGCGGCACGGCCGCTCGACCTCCTCGCCTTGGGCGAAGAGCCGGCGCGCTATCTCGGCGCCGACGTGACGGCGGTGAAGCGCCGCGTGTACATTGCCGCCTCGCTGCTCACCGCCGCCGCGGTGGCGGTCTCCGGCGTGATCGGGTTCGTCGGACTGATGGTGCCGCATCTGTGCCGCGGGGTCTGGGGTCAGCGGCATCGCGCCTTGCTGCCCGCGTCGTTCCTGGGGGGCGGCGTGCTGCTCGTGCTCGCCGACACCGCGGCGCGCGTCGTCGTCGCGCCGCATGAGCTGCCGGTTGGCATCGTCACCGCGTTGCTCGGCGTTCCTTTGTTCGCCGTGCTGCTGCGCCGATGGACCGTGACCTGATCCTCGCGCTGCGGGACGTGACGGCGCGCTATCCCGGCGCGTCACGCGACGCCCTGGTCGGCGTCTCGCTCGACGTGCGGGCCGGGGACTTCGTCGCCGTGCTGGGCCCCAACGGCAGCGGTAAGACGACGCTGGTGCGCGTCGCGCTCGGGCTGCGGTCGCCCGCGGTGGGCACGACGCTCGTCCTCGGCCGGCCCGCGGCCGCCTGGGGGCGGCGCGCGCTGGCGCGCCTCGTCGCCGTGGTGGCGCAGCGCGAGGACAATCTCTTCCCCCAGCGCGTGCGCGAGACCGTGCTGCTCGGCCGCTACCCGCACCTGTCGCCGTGGGGCGCCGAGCGCGCCGAGGACCGGGAGGCGGTGACGCGGGCCCTGGAGCGGTGCGACGCCACAGCCCTCGGGGACCGCTGGATCTGGACCCTCTCGGGCGGCGAGTACCAGCGGGTGCGCCTCGCCCGCGCCCTCGCCCAGGAGCCGCGCCTGCTGGTGCTCGACGAGCCGACCGCTTCGCTCGACATCCGCCACGAGATGGAGCTCTTCGAGCTCGTGCGCGCGCTGGTGGACGCGCCCGCCGGTGGGCTCGCGGCCGTCATGATCACGCATCACGTCAACCTGGCCGCGCGCTTCGCGGACCGCGTGCTGCTGCTCGACGCCGGCCGCGTGGCCGCCCACGGCCGGCCGGCCGACGTGCTGACGCGCGAGACGGTCGAGCGGGTATTCGCCTGGCCGGTCGCGATCCAGCCCTTCGACGATCGCCCGCAAATGATCCCGTTGAGAAAACCCTCGCCCTGACCCGGAGCCAACGATGTCCCTCGACGTCCTCCCTCGACGCCTCTCCTCGACACTGTTGTTGATCGTCGTCCCCGCCGCGCTGGCCGCTCAGGGCCGAGTCGACACCGTGACCGTCACACCGATCGTCGTGACGGCGACCCGGCTTCCCACGCCCGCCGACGCCGTGGCACCGACCGTCACCGTGCTCCAGGGCGACGCGCTGCGCGCGCGGGGCCTGGCGACAGTCGCCGAGGCGCTGCGGGCCGTCCCCGGCGCCGCCGTCGTGGCCGCCGGCCCGTTCGGGGCCCAAACATCGCTGTTCCTCCGAGGAGGGGAGAGCGACTACGTGAAGGTCCTGGTAGACGGGGTGCCGGTGAATCAGCCCGGAGGAGCGTTCAACTGGGCGAACCTCACCCTCGACAACGTAGATCGCATCGAGGTGCTGCGCGGTCCGGCGAGTGTTCTCTACGGCTCGGATGCGGTGACCGGCGTGGTGCAGATCTTCACGCGGCGTGGCGCGGAGCCATCGCGCGCCACCGCGGCGCTCGAGGCCGGCACGTACGGCGCGCGCCACGGGATGGCGGGCGTGAGCGGCGGCGGGCCCGGGGCGAGCTACAGCGTGTCCCTGTCGCGGTTCAGCGCCGCCGGGCTCTATCCGTTCAACAACCGGTACCGGAACGACGTCTTCAGCGGCCTGGTCCGGGTGACGCCTGACCCACGCACCGACGCGACGCTCTCGGTGCGCTACACCGACGACGTGTACCACTTTCCCACGGACGGCGGCGGCAACGTGGTGGACCGTAACCAGTTCAACTTCGAGAACGGTCCGACCCTCGGCCTCGACTTGGGCCGCTTCCTCACGCCCCGGTTGGAAGCGCGCCTGCAGCTCGCGGCCAGTCAGACGGACGGCGGCTACGAGGACCCGCCTGACGATCCGGCGGACACCCTGGGGTTCTACACGACCTACCGCACCCAAGACAACCTGCGGCGCGCCAGCGCCGAGGTCCGGGTCAACGTCTATCTGTCGCCGGTTTCCATCGTCACGCTCGGTGCCGGCACCGAGCAGGAGCGGGAGCGCAGCATCAATTTCTGCACTGGCCGGTTCGGCGACTGCTCGAGCCCGCCGGTGGACACCTCGCGTGGCAATCGCGCCGCCTATGCCCAGGCCGTCACCGACCTCGGCGGTCGGCTGTCGCTGAACGGCGGGCTGCGAGTCGAGGACAATCAGCGGTTCGGCGTGTTCCCGACCTACCGCGCGGGTGCCGTCTACCGGCTCACGGGGGCTACCCGCCTCCGGGTGTCCCTCGGCACCGCGTTCAAGGAGCCGACGTTCTTCGAGAATTACGCGACGGGGTTCGTGAAGGGAAACCCCAGCCTCAAGCCGGAGCAGTCGCGGTCCGGGGAGATCGGGGTCGAGCACGGGCTCTGGGACGGACGCGTCACGGTGAGCGCGGTGTCCTTCACGCAGCGGTTCCGCAACATGATCGATTTCACCTTCTCGCCGCCCGATTCCGGCGACCCGAACTACTTCAACGTCGCGGCCGCCAGTGCCGACGGGCTGGAGCTCGCCCTGTCGCTGCGGCCCCTGCCGTCGCTGACGGTCGCGGCCAGCTACACCTACCTCAGGACCACGGTCACCAAACCGGGTCTCGACCCCAGCGCCGGCGCGGCGTTCGCCGCGGCCCAGCCGCTGCTGCGGCGCCCCCGGCATGCCGCGGCGCTCGACGCGGCGCTCGGACTCGGGGCGCACGGCCGGGTGACGGGGGACCTGCGATACGTCGGGCCGCGCGTCGATCAGGACTTCTCGAGCTTCCCGTACCCGCGGGTCACGCTGCCGGGGTACGTTCGAGTAGACATGAGCGGTGCCTTGGAGCTGGCTCGGTCCCGCGCTGGCCTGCCGGGGGTCGCGGTGCGGGTGCGCGTGGAGAATCTCTTCGACCGCCGCTATGATGAGGTGCTCCACTTTCCGGCGCGGCGACGCGCCATCCTGGTCGGGGGAGAACTGCGCTAGATTGCTCGGTAACTCGAGGCTTGCTGATGACCCTTCTGTCCACGCCCGCCGTGATTCTGCGGAGCTACCGCTACAGCGAGACCTCCAAGGTCGTCCGCCTGGCCACGCGGGAGCTGGGGGTCCAGAGCGCGATCGCCAAGGGCGCACTGCGCCCCCAGAGTCCGTTCGGGGCGGCGCTGGAGCTCCTCAGCGAGGGCGTCGCGCAGCTCTACCACCGCGACAGCCGCGAGCTGCAGACCCTCGCCGCGTTCGACGTCACGGCACTGCGGCGCGGGCTGGCGACGAGCCTCGGCCGTTTCGCGGGTGCCACGACGCTGGCCGAAGTCATGCTCAAGATGGCCCCGCCGGCCCCGCTCCCGTCGGCCTACGATAGACTGGTCGCCGGCCTCGAGTCGCTGGCGACCGCGCCGGCCGACGCCGTGGACGCCACCGCGGTTCGCGCCCTGTGGCGGTTGCTCGGCGTGCTGGGGTTCGAACCGTCCCTGCTCGCGTGCGCGCGGGACGGCGCCGGCCTCGAGGCCGGCAACGGCGCAGCCGTGATCTTCAGCGCCGCCGACGGCGGCGCGCTGTGCGCCCGCTGCGCCGCCGCGGGGGCGCCCGACGGCGCCAGCCGGCTGCCGCCGCCCGCCTTCCGCGACCTCCTCGCCCTCAACGATCCGGCCGCGGCCCTGCCGGCCCTCGACGCCGCTCATGCCGCGGCGCACCGTCGGCTGGTCGCACGCTTCACCCGCTACCACCTGGGCGAGGGCGGCGCCCCGCCTTCCCCCCTTCCCGCGCTCGACCTCTGGGAGCGCCGCGCATGGATCGTCGCTTCGTAGTCGGCACGGCCGGCCACATCGACCACGGCAAAACGGCGCTCGTGAAGGCTCTGACTGGGGTCGACACCGACCGCTGGGCAGAAGAGAAACGCCGCGGCATCACCATCGACATCGGCTTTGCACCGCTGCCGCTGGGCGACGGCATCCAGGCCAGCGTGGTGGACGTGCCCGGCCACGAGGGCTTCGTCCGTAACATGCTGGCCGGGGCCACGGGGATCGACGTCGCCCTGCTGGTGATCGCCGCCGACGAAGGCATCATGCCGCAGACCGAGGAGCACCTGGCGATCGTCGAGCTGCTGGGCATCACGCGAGGGATCCCGGTCCTTACCAAGCGCGACGCGGTCGAGTCGGAGTGGCTGGAGCTGGTGCGCGCCGACATCGCCAAACGCCTCGCCACCAGCCGGGTCCGCTGGGACGCGCCCGTCGCGACCTCGGCGGTGACGGGGGAGGGCCTGGACGAGCTGCGGGCCGCGCTGCGCCGGGTTGCGGGGGACCTCGCCGACCGGCCGGTCGAGGACCTGTTCCGGCTCCCGATCGACCGGGTATTCACGGTGGCGGGGGCGGGGACCGTGGTCACGGGGTCCACCTGGAGCGGCACCGTGGCGATCGGGAAATCGGTGCGCCTGTTGCCCCTTGACCGCGAAGCCCGGGTGCGGTCGATCGAGGTGCACGGCCAGGGGGCGGAGCGCGCGGCGCCGGGCCGCCGCACCGCGCTCGCGCTGGTCGGCGTGGGCAAGGAAGAGCTCGAGCGGGGTCACGTAGCGGTCACGGGCGAGGGCTGGCGTGCGACCGGGGTGCTCGACGTGGCCGTCGAGCTCCTCCCCACGGCCCGCAAGCCGGTCGGGTCGCGGACGCGGGCGCGCGTGCACCTGGGCACCGCCGAGGTGCTCGCTCGGGTGGTTCAGACGCGCACCATCGGGCCCGGCGAGCGAGGGCTCGCCCGGCTGCTGCTCGAGCGGCCGCTCGTGGCCCGCGGGGGCGACCGGTTCGTGTTGCGCAGCTTCTCACCCGTGACGACGATCGGCGGCGGGGTCGTGCTCGACCCGTTCCCGCCCGGGCGGCCGTCCCGGTTGCGGCAGCGGCGATTGCTGCTGACGCAAGCGCCGGCCGAGCGCCTTCAGGTGTGGGCGGAGGAAGCGGGCCTCTCCGGGCTCGCCGCCGGCGACCTCCCGGTGCGACTGGGCATCCTCCCAGGGGATGCGAGCCGTGTCATCGCGACGGCGGGTAAAGCGCTGCTTTCCTGCGGGCCGTGGCTGGTCACACGCGCGGCGGTGGCGCTCGCAGTGACCCGGGTGGCCGAGCTCCTGCGGCGACACCACGAGGGCCATCCGCTCGAGCCCGGGATGTCGCTCCAGGCCCTGAGGGCCGCGATGGGGGAGGGCGGAAGAGGGGGGAGCAGCGTGCCCGAGCCGGTGGTAGAGCAGGTCTTTGATCTGGGAGGGCGCAAGGGGGCATTCGAGGTGGCTGGCGCCGTGGCGCGGCTCCCGGGCTGGACACCCGCGCTGGACGCGCGTACCAGCGGCGCCCAGGCGGCGCTCGCGCGTCGGCTGGCCGACGCGCGGTGGCGGGTGCCCACCGTCGCTGAGTTGGAAAAGGAGTTCCCCGGCGCCCCCATCCGGGCGCTCCTCGCGCAGCTCACTCGTGCCGGCGGGGTAGAACAGGTGGACCAGGAGCATTTCGCGGCGGCGACCGCCCTGGCCGAGTTCCGGTCGGCGCTCGAGGGGACGCTGCGGGAGCTCGGGTCGGCGACGCCGGCGGCGTTGCGCGACCGCTTCGGACTCACTCGCAAGTACTTGATCCCGCTGCTCGAGTGGGCTGACCGACGGGGGGTCACGCGGCGGCACGGAGACGCCCGGGTGT
>QHUY01000143.1 GCA_003223415.1 Gemmatimonadota bacterium | reverse complement strand
CGGAACCCGGCCACCGAGTCGGGGACCGTGTTCGACTACCGCGACTGGCACGTGCCGCTGGGGCGCCGCTTCCGCGCCCTGAAGCTGTGGTTCGTGATCCGGCAGTACGGCGCCGAGGGCCTGCGCGCCCACATCCGGCGGCACGTGGCCCTCGCCCAGGAATTCGCCGGCTGGGTGGCCGCGGACGACCGCTTCGAGCTGGCGGCGCCTGTGCCCCTGAACCTGGTCTGCTTCCGGCACGTCGGGGGCGACCCGGCAAACCAGCGTCTGCTCGACGAGCTGAACGACTCGGGCAGCCTTTATCTGACGCACGCCCGCCTCGACGGCCGGCTGGTGCTCCGCCTGGCGATCGGGGGGACGTTCACCGAGCGGCGGCACGTGGCGGCCGCCTGGCAGCTGATCCGGGACCGGGCCGGCGCGGCGGCCGCATGAGATCGATCATCGGCGTCGCCGGAGCGATCCTGCTCGCGACCGTGCTGTGGGACGCCTTCGAGACGATTATCCTGCCGCGGCGGGTGAGCGGCCGCATCCGGCTCACGAAGCTCTTCTACAGTGCCACCTGGCACCCCTGGCGCGTGACGGCCCTGCTGCTGCCGCGGCGGCCGCGCGACGCGTTCCTCAGCTTCTACGGCCCGTTGTCGCTGATCCTGCTGCTCGGCCTGTGGGCGACCGGTATTGTCCTCGCCTTCGGGATGCTGCAATGGGCCGCCGGCTCGGCCCTGATCATGACGGGGGGCGGACCCGGGTTCTGGACCGATGTGTACATGAGCGGCACCACGTTCTTCACTCTGGGGCTGGGCGACGTCGCGCCGCGGACCGGCCTCGCCAAGGCCATCACCGTGATCGAAGCGGGCACGGGCTTCGCGTTCCTGGCCGCCGTCATCGGCTATTTCCCCGTCATCTACCAGGCCTTCTCGCGCCGCGAGGTGGCGATCTCACTGCTTGACGCGCGGGCCGGCTCGCCGCCCACGGCGGGCGAGCTGTTGTGGCGCTATCGCTGGGACAAAAACGGCGACGCGCTGGCGGCCTTGTTGCAGGACTGGGAGCGCTGGGCCGCCGATGTGCTCGAGAGTCATCTCTCCTATCCGCCGCTCGCGTACTTCCGGTCCCAGCACTACAACCAGTCGTGGCTCGGCGCCCTGACGACGATCCTCGACTCGAGCGCCATGGTGATGGTGGGCCTGGAAGGCTGGTGCGCCCGCCAGGCGGCACTGACGTTCGCCATGGCCCGGCACGCCGTCGTGGACCTGGCCCAGGTGTTCGACACGCCGCCCCGCGAGGCTGCGCAGCCGCGGCTCACGGACCCCGACCTGGCGCGGTTGCGGGCGCGCCTGGCGGAGGGCGGCGTGCGCCTCCGCGACGACGCGGACGAAGCCGCGGGGCAACGGCTGGCAGAGCTGCGACAGATGTACGAGCCGTACGTCGCGGAGCTGGCGCGCTACCTGGCGGTGACCCTGCCGCCCTGGGTGCGGGACGTCGAGCGCCCGGACAACTGGCAGACGAGCAGATGGGAGCGCCCGTTGCAGCCGCCGCGCCGCGCGCCGCCCCGCGTGGACGACGATCACTTTTAAATCGCCGGCTGGACACGTCTCCATGCCGACGCTACGTTCGCCGCCTCCCCGCCATCGCCCGGAGGTCCGCCATGCGTGTCGTTCTGCTCCCCATCCTCGTCGTCGCCCCGATGACTGCCGCTGCGCAGGACGTGCGCCTCTCGAACGACGGCGTGGGCGCGGGCTACGTGAGCGCCTACACCCTCGCCACGGGCATCCCCTACAGCGACGCCGTCCTCGCGGAATGCTCCATCAGCCGGGGACGCCAGAACGAGCCGGCCGTCGCCGTGGATCCCCGCGACCCGAACGTGCTGATCGGGAGCTCGAACGATTACTGCGGGGTGTACGCGTTTCCCGCGCCGTCGGGTCAATTCCAGGCGACCGGCCCGATCTTCCTCGGCTATTACCGCTCCGAGAACGGCGGCCGCAGCTTCGTCAGCTCGCTCGTGCCCGGCTACCAGAGCGACGCGTCGCCCTTCGCGGCCCTCGCCCACATCCGCACCGCCGACGCGGGCGATCCGGTGATCGCCTGGGACAACCACGGGCGCGTGTTCATGGGGTCGGAAGCCTCGGGCGACCCGGCGGGCACGCCGAAGACGTTCGGCGACGTGTGGGTGGCGCGCTACGACAACCCGGACGGCGAGCTGGGCGATACGCGCAACGACGGCCAACGCTACCTCGGCACGGAGGTCGTCGCCAAAGGGTCCTCCGCACCCAATCTGCTCGGCAAGTTCCACGACAAGACGGCGATCGAGGCGGATCGCACCGGCAGCGTCTGCGACGGCAACGTCTACTTCGCCTGGGTGCGCTTCAGCGGTAACGCCGGCGAGGTCGCGATCTACTTCGTGCGCTCGACCGACCACGGCGCCACATGGTCCAGCCCCATGAAGGTCAGCAAGAACCTGAACGACGCCACGCAGGACCCGGACGTCGCCGTCACCGGCAACGGGCACGTGTACGTCACATTCTCGCAGCGTCAGGGCGCGGTGATGAAGGTCGCCTACGCCCGGTCCGCCGACTGCGGCGCGACCTTCGAGAACCCGCAGATCGCGGTGACGTTCCCGGGCTACGAGGCGCTCGACCTGGCGGATCCGCAGGCCGTCCCGATGTCCCCCAAGGCGCTCGACGACCCGAAGTACGAGGAAGAAGCGCGGGCGTTCGGCTCGCTGGCGCGCGACTGCGGCGACTTCTTCGACCACTGCCAGTCGGGGTACACGTTCTTCCGCCGCTTCACGACGCCGCGCTCGACCGCCGACCAGTTCGACCCGGACCGGGAGTGGGTGTACATCGTGTACGACGCGATCAAGCCGGGCACGGCGGTGGGCACCGGGACGAGCTACGGCATCGTCGGCCCGGGGGACGGCGGGCAGACGGGCGTCTACTTCGCCCGGCTGGACGGCACGACGGGCGCCGTCACGCCGCCCCTGCTGATCGACGACCAGCGGGCGGGGCACCAGCTGTTCCCCGACATCTCGGCGGACGGCGGCGTGCTGCACGTGGTGTGGTGGGACAGCCGGAACGACCCGAGCTACTCGCCAGCGCGGCCGCCGGGCAACGACGCGACCGGGCACGTGAACGCCGCGCTCGACGTGTGGGCCGCGCGGTCCGCGGATCGGGGCGATCACTGGACCCGCCGGACGCGCCTCTCGGCGCAGACTACGAACCCCAACTACGAGCAGTTCGACAACCGGCAGGTGCCGTTCGCGGGCGACTACCTCTGGGTCACATCCATGGGCGACTTCGCGTTCGGTGCCTGGACCGACTGGCGCAACACCGTGGTGGGGGCCGATCCGCGGGAGGCGCCGGCCGACGATAACGACGGCGCCGACGTGCTGCAGTGCCGCTCCTTCAATGCGGCGACGGGAACCTGGGGCACGGACCAGTGCCCGCACGACGGGGGCATCGACCAGAACATCTACGGGAGCACGGCCCCCTAGAAGGCCACCGTCAGTCCCGCTCGCGCCAGGCTTTGCTCGATCGGTGCGTCGATCTCCCCGGTCCCGCCCGGGTTGGTCTTGCGATCGATGCGCTGAAACTCGTAGCCGGCGGTACCGTGCAGCCGGCCGGCGAGGCGCACGTCCAGCTCGAGCCCCAGGTCGATTGAGACCGGGGCGCGGCCGCCGCCCGAGAAGTGCGGCGCCGCGAGGTAATCGGCCCGGAACGACATCGTCGCCCCGGCCCCGATCTCGCTGAACGCGCGCGCGCCCACACGTACCGCGCCCACCGACTGCGCGCCGAACTCGGGATCCGCGCCGCGGTGGGTGATTCCCGCCTCGAGGCTGGCGTAGGCCGCGACGTCGTAGGCGAGCCACGCGTCCACCTGCGTCGCCGTGAAGCCCGTCGTGGCGCTGCTGCCGCCGGTGGGATCGAAGCTCACGCGCGACACCGCCGCCGCGGCGCTGAGGCGGCGATACCGAGCCGACAGGACGCCACCGAGGCCCGTGCCCTGATAGCGCAGCCCCGACGTGACCTCGCGGTAGCTCGCGAGCACGAACTGGGGTCCGAGCGTGACCCGCTGGGCGAGCGCCGGCCGCGCGCCGAGCGCCAGGGCCAGGACCACGAGGGCCGCGCGTCCCGCCGTCCCCCTCACCGCCCCGTCCCCGACGGCTTCGGCAGCGGGACGATGGTCAGCTGCACCT
>QHUY01000135.1 GCA_003223415.1 Gemmatimonadota bacterium | reverse complement strand
CGTCGGAGAAACGCGAGCGCCTCGACACCGTCTCGGACCGTCCAGATGCGGTTCTGCAGCTTTGCGCGCTCGAGACCACGCAAGGTGAGTTCGATGTCCTCCTCGCTGTCTTCCACCATGAGGATGGTGATGGGATTCGAGCTGCCGACCATGCCAGTGATCCTAAAAGGCCCCGAATTGGAGGCTAAGGCACGCATCGCGACTCAGCAACCCTTCTTCACCAACTCTGTGCGCGCCCCCGAGGAGCGACGCTAGTAGCCTCCGGGTGACGCTTACAACTCTGGCTTGCACTCAGGTCTCAGACCTTGCTGCCATGATCCTCCGTCGAGCGGGGCGATCATCGGGGTAGAGTGGGTGTGAAAGTGGGTGTGCCGCGCGCGGGCCTAGACGCGGCCCGGCGGTTTCGGTAGACTGTCGGGCGCGTCCGGCGAGGAATGACGACACGTGTCGCGGCATGGCGTTTGCTGTCGCGGTACACGTGACTACGGATCAAGAGGCGCCGGGTTCGACTCCTGGTGGGCGCACTGCCGTACGCTACTTCTTTGAGGGGGTGATATCCGTCACTGGCAGATCCCAGTGCGCTAACAGAATCTCGAAGCGCCGCTGTTCCTCGCGTTTGTACGTCTCCTGGTCAGACCAGAGCTGGCTGATCCAAGACTCTTCTTGAGGATTCACCGTTGTCGCTACGGTCGAGTTCTTGAACCTAATCGTCACGCGATAGTCCCAGCGCCCATCTTCCGTCATGTGGTTGGCTGGGGTTTCGATCTTCACAGAAAGGATGCGGCCACTCTCCACGCCCTTCTTGAGCAGCGGGTAGTGGTTCTTCAGGAAGAGTTGCAGGAACTCCTGCTGATGCCCCCACTGCACTTTGTAGTAGTACTCCATGGTGTAGGGCTGGTCGGCGGCGACCTGTGGCGGCGCACCCTGGGCGCGCAACGGCCGCGCGACCACGCACAGCAACAGGGCAGTCGAGATGCTCCTCATCGATCCTCCGAAACGGCTCGATGCGTTCTACCGTGAGCACCGACGCTGAAGCCTGGTTTCCTCTTGGCTTCGTCGGGGCGGACGAGTGGGATAACCCCCTCGGCGAACCGCTCCATCTCGTCGTGCTGCGGACTGAACTGCAGCAACAGCAGGTCCACGCCCGCGCGTTCGAACTCGAGAATGCGCTCGGCGATTTGCTCGGGCGTTCCCGCGAGGCCCACCTTGAGCCCGCGGTTTGAAACCGAATAATCCTCGAGGCTCACCTGTTGTTCGAGCTGTGTGTTGGCCAGCCATTCCTGGTAGTTGGCGTAGCCCGCTGCGCTGTGGCGCACGTCCGTGATGCGGGCGACCTCGCGCCGGGCCGCGTCCGCCGTCGCACGGCACACGACATAGCCCGCGACGCCGAATTTCATGGGCGGGAGCCCGCCCCGCTCGCGCCGCGCCCGCATGTCCGCCACCTTGGTCGCGATCCGCTCCGGCGGATCGCCGTGCATCAGATAGGCGTCGCACCTCTGGGCGATCAGGTGCTTGGCCGCCTCCGACTCACCGCCGGCGTAGACCGTGGGCCGCGGCCGCGATACCGGCTTGGGCTCGAGGATCGCATTCTCCACGCGGTAGTGCTTCCCCGAGAAGCTGAACCGCGGCTCGGCCCACATGCCGCTGACCACCTCGAGCCACTCGGCGGTGCGGCCGTAGCGCGCGTCGTGCTGATCGAACTCCACGCCGTACTGGCGCGCCTCGTCGGCCCACCAAGACGACACCACATTGAGCGTGAGCCGCCCCCCGCTGATGTGGTCGATGTTCGCGGCCTGCTTGGCACAGAGCGCCGGCGGATGGAAGGTGGGTCGCACCGCGACCATGAGCTCCAGCCGCTCCGTGACGGCCGCCAGGGCTGCCGTGGTCGTCCAGGCGTCGAGACACGGCGCGTCCGGCCCCTTGATGTCGTTGAGGTTCAGCTCGGCAATGAGCGTCACATCGAAGCCCAGCCGCTCGCTCCGCCGCGCGAGCCGGCTCACGTAGTCCCAGCTCGCCGCCATCTGCTCGTCGGGGACGTTCCGGAGCCAGCCACCGAAGACGGGGAGCCAGTAGCCGAACCGCATCGTCTCAGTCCGCCTCATGCAGGAGGTAGTCCACCAGCCGTGCGAATGGGTCGAAGCCCACGACCCGCGGGGCGTCGGCCACGAAGTTCGAGAGCGCATTGATGTCGTAGTAATACAGCTGGCCGTCGCGGGCGTCGATCAGGTACTCGACCCCGCCGACGTCGATGTGCGCCGCCCGCATGATACATTCGATCTGTTCCACGACTTCCGCCAGCGGCCGGTAACCCTCCACCCGCAGATTATTCTTGGGCGCGTCCACGGGGCACGCCGCCCGTACCAGCTCGGCACCCCCGACGGTCTGGCACACGTCCGCCGGGCAGAGGTTGAAGCTGTCCCCGGGCGTGTAGATCCGGATCGCGTAGAGGTAGCGGCCGCCGAGGACCTCCACGCGCACGATGCGCTGCTCATCGGCGGGGATGTACTCCTGCACCAGCGCCGTGTGGTCGATCCCGAGATCCAGCGTCCCCGTGCGCGCCGCCTGCTCCAATCCCTGGGGCGTCTCAAACCGCCGCACGCCCGCCCCAGAGCCGCCGATGTTGGGCTTCACCACAACCGGAAAGCGCAGATCGCGTGCCGCCACGGCCGCTTGGGACGCGTGGTTGATCACGCGCGCCCGTGGATACGGGAGGCCGAGGCGCTGGAGCAGCGAGAGTTGGAGCGCCTTCGACGTTTCCGTGACATAGGCGTCGTAGCCGTTGATGGCGCGCACGCCGTGGCTCTTGAGGTGGGCGAAGTAATGGAGCGTGTAGAAGATGGCGTTGCCGTGGCCGCGGAGATACGCCGACGGGCTCATCCGGTTGAAGACGAGCGAATAGGGCGGCCGCCCATCGGCCGCGTCGAACCGGTGGTTGGCGGCGTCGAGGCGCACGTAGGGCACACCGACGCGGTCCAGTTCGTCAAACAGCGGCCGAAACCAGTCGGGGTGCTCGTAGTAGATGGCGATGGGCCGGTCGGGAGTCGCACTCACGTGTTCTTTGTCTCCTCAATCGATGGCGGCCGTCGCAAGAGCAAGGGCTTCTCGAACCGCGCAGTCCACGACGCGCTCACCACGCCGCCTCCGGGAAAAAACACAGCGGCCGCGATACCTGGCGAGGAATCGCGGCCGATCTCCTGGTGCCCGGCGCCGCAGCGCCTCGGGCCTTACGGCAAGATCGTCCGCTCCCGCTCACAACACATGAGCGGCGAGCGACAACACCCGAGGCGCAGCCCGACTGATCCGATCATCTCGCGCAACGTATCCGCGCTCCCGCCGGTCGGCAAGGGCACTGATCAGGCGCCTTCCCTTCGGTTTCGTCCGGTTCTAGCTTCCGGGAGAGTGTCTAGGCGTTGCGGGGCGTAGCGCAGTCCGGTTAGCGCGCCTGGTTCGGGACCAGGAGGTCGGTGGTTCAAATCCACTCGCCCCGACTGATAACCAAATGCTCGATAGCCAGTTAGAGGCGTCGAGCCGCGGCCCGACGCTTCGCCACACTCAGTAGAGATACGCCACGCCCAGCGCAAGCGTGACCTGATCCTTCTTGCCATCGAACGCCGCCAGGGTCGAGCGGTCGTAGCGCACCTCGGGCCGGACCACGGCGCTCGGCCAGGCGCGGATGTTGAGCGTCGCCGTGCCGCTGCCCAGCTTCTGTCCCGCGTTGGCCGGGAATGCGGGGAAGCCCAACACTCCATTGGTGCGGGCGCCGTTCTCGTCGTTCATGTAGTCGCCGCGCAGCGCCAAGCCGAGGGACGAGCTGAAGTCGTACGTGACCCAGGCACCGGCCGCCCACCACTGCGCGTCCTGCGTCGCAACGGGCAGCGCTGCGTTTGCTTGCTCCCTCCCATAGTCGCCCTGCAGCCATACGTTCACTTTGGCGCCGAGCTTCCGCCAGATCACTCCGTTGACGCCGTACCGGTTTGCCGTGTCGTTGCCCGCCTCCTCGGGGCCCCAGTACCCGACGAGGCCGATGGACGTGAGGGTGTCGGGGTAGAGACCCACGCGCCCCATCAGCGACTTGTGGGTGTTGTTGTCGGAGACCTGGTCCCAGCCGTTGATCACGCGGAACTGGGCGTCGACGTACTGGCTGAACCTTGTCTCGACGCTCACACCGAGCCCCGTGAAGTTCTCCACGTAGATGAACTGGTTAGCCTCCGACCAGTTGGGGTTGGCGATGGTCTCGATCACCTCCACGCCCATGAGGGTGACCATACGCCCCGCCTTGATCTGCAGGCCGTTCCCGCTGGCGGTCGGGATGTTCAACGTGACGTAGAGATGCGGCAGGTCGGCCTGAGCACCGAGGTCGAACCCGCCCGACTTGATGAGCGTCGCGTCCTGGCCAAGCAACAGCTCGCTGTGGAACCCTGCGCTGAACTTCGCCGGATCGTAGGGCTTGTCGAGCACCACCGCGAGCGCGTTGAGCATGAAGCGATTTTGCAGGCGGTCGTACAATCGCCCGACGATGGTCGTGTCCCCGACGCTCCGGCCCGAGTACGCGTACGACCCCTCGGCGAAGCCGCTGAGCTTGAAGCCGGCCGGTAGTGGCGCCGGATCAGCCTTCGCGTCCGCCGTGTCGTGAGAAGCGGACGTCGCAGTCTGGGCCGCGAGGGCTGCCGGCGCGACCAGCCAGAGGGTGCCGAGGGCGATGGTGGTGATGTGTTTCATGGCTCGTCCTCCAGTTCACGCAGGTTCCGGTTCCAGTTCCCCCGCCCTCAGCGACCCGGCAGCCGGCTCGCTGAGGATGACGGCCGAGGCGACCTCCGGCGTGTCCGGGTAGGCCAGCGCCCCCATCTCGGGCAGGTCGAGCCCCAGCTCTTCCACTTGGGGTGCGACACGGTGGCCGCCGACCACCAATGCGGTGACCTTGTAGGCGACCAACGCCATGACGCCCACGCCGACGATGTTGGCCAGCCCGCCGATGCACTGCGCCACGAACTGGCCGGGATCGCCGTAGAACAGCCCCCGCACGGCCCCGTTGACGCCGTTCCAGCCGTCGCCATACGTGCCGTCCGCCAGCAGGCCGAGCGACAGGATGCCCCACAGCCCGCACACGCCGTGCACCGAGATCGCCCCGACCGGATCATCGATCCGCAACGCACGCTCGATGAAAAACACCGCCGCGCACACGAGCACGCCGGCGATGCCGCCGATCAGCACCGCCGACGGCGCGGTCACGAAGGCGCACGGTGCCGTGATCGCGACCAGCCCCGCGAGCGTCCCGTTCGCCAGCATCGAGGGGTCGGGCTTCCCGTACCTGAGCCACATGTAGAGCATCGAGCTGACGCCGCCCGCCGCGCCCGCGAGCATGGTGTTGGTCGCGATCACGCCGATGCGCAGGTCCGAGCCCGCGAGCGTCGAACCGGCGTTGAAGCCGAACCACCCGAAGGCGAGGATGAACGTGCCGACGAGCGCCATCGGGATGTTGTGCCCCGGGATCGCGTTGGCGGTGCCCTCAGCGGTGTACTTCCCCCGGCGCGGCCCGAGCAGCCAGGCGGTGACGAACGCCATCACCCCACCGGTCATGTGCACCACCGAGGATCCCGCGAAGTCCACGTGCCCGTGGCCGAAGCCGAGGTTCTTGCCCAGCAGCGCCAGCCAGCCGCCGCCCCATGTCCAGTTGGCGTAGATGGGATAGATGAACGCGCCGACGAACACGCTGAACACCACGAACGCGGCGAACCTCCATCGTTCGGCGAGGGCCCCGGTGGGGATCGTGGCGGCGGTGTCCATGAAGACCATCTGGAACAGGAAGTACGCGAACACCGGCGCGGTGTAGGCGACGCCCGTGAGGAAGAACCCCGTGCCGCCGAACAGGCCCCAGTCCTTCCCGCCGATCGTCAGGGAGACCTCGTGGGCCAACTTGTCGTAGCCGCCGAGCGTCCCCAGCGCCCCGACCCCGCCCGCCTGGAGCGCAAAACCGACCGCCCAGTACGCCAGCATCGCGATGCC